>JAYWGO010000065.1:0-21965 GCA_043778205.1 Polaromonas sp.
AGCGTGGACCGTGCAAAAAACGCTGGGCTTCCCAACCGTGATTCGCCCCAGCTTTACGCTCGGTGGTACCGGCGGCGGCATCGCCTACAACGCAGAAGAGTTTGAAGTGATTTGCAAGCGCGGCTTAGAAGCATCACCGACCAGCGAGCTGCTGATTGAAGAGTCGCTGCTCGGCTGGAAAGAATACGAGATGGAAGTGGTGCGCGACACGGCCGACAACTGCATCATTGTTTGCTCAATCGAAAACCTAGACCCAATGGGCGTGCACACCGGTGACTCCATTACCGTCGCCCCAGCGCAAACGTTGAGCGATAAGGAATACCAAATTTTGCGCAACGCATCGCTGGCGGTGCTGCGTGAGATTGGCGTCGACACGGGCGGCTCGAATGTGCAGTTTGCTATCAATCCTGACGACGGCCGCATGGTGGTGATTGAGATGAACCCGCGAGTTTCAAGGTCTAGCGCGCTCGCCAGCAAAGCAACAGGCTTTCCGATTGCCAAAGTCGCCGCCAAACTGGCAGTGGGCTACACGCTGGACGAGCTTCGCAATGAGATTACTGGCGGGGCGACCCCAGCATCTTTTGAGCCCAGCATCGACTACGTCGTGACTAAAATCCCGCGCTTTGCATTTGAAAAATTTCCCACTGCTGATGCGCGCCTGACGACGCAAATGAAGTCGGTTGGTGAAGTCATGGCGATGGGCCGCACCTTTCAAGAGTCGTTTCAAAAAGCCCTTCGCGGACTTGAAGTCGGCGTTGACGGCATGAACGAAAAAACCCAAGACCGCGAAGTGCTAGAAAAAGAACTGGGCTCTCCCGGCCCCGAGCGCATTTGGTATGTGGGCGACGCGTTTGCCCAAGGCATGAGCGTAGATGAGGTGTTTGCGCTGACCAAGATTGACCCGTGGTTTTTGGCGCAAATTGAGGAGATTGTGAAAATTGAGCTGGAGCTGGAAAAGACCTCGCTGGACGCGGTCACTAAAGAAGAGTTACTTAAGCTCAAGCAAAAGGGTTTTTCAGACCGCAGGCTTGCACGCCAGCTGAAAACCACTGACAAAGTGATCCGCGAAAAGCGCCGTGCCCTGGGCATTCGACCGGTGTACAAGCGCGTGGACACCTGCGCGGCAGAATTCGCCACCAACACGGCCTACATGTACAGCACCTACGAAGGTTTTGTCACTGGCCCAAACAATGGTAGTTTTGGCCCCGGCCAAAGCGCGGCTGAATGTGAAGCCGAGCCAACCAACAACAAAAAAATCATGGTGTTAGGCGGTGGCCCCAACCGCATTGGCCAGGGCATTGAGTTTGACTACTGCTGCGTCCACGCCGCGCTGGCCCTGCGCGAAGACGGCTACGAGACCATCATGGTCAACTGCAATCCCGAGACCGTGTCTACCGACTACGACACCTCAGACCGCTTGTACTTTGAGCCGTTGACACTGGAAGACGTGCTGGAAATCGTCGACAAAGAAAAGCCGTGGGGTGTGATTGTGCAGTACGGCGGTCAAACGCCACTCAAGCTCGCGCTTGACCTGGAAGCCAACGGCGTACCCATCATCGGCACCAGCCCCGACATGATCGACGCAGCGGAAGACCGCGAGCGCTTCTCTGCATTGCTGCGCGAGCTGGGCCTGAAGCAGCCGCCCAACGCCACTGCACGCACCGAAGCCGAGGCACTCGAAAAAGCCACCTCATTAGGCTACCCATTGGTGGTGCGCCCCAGCTACGTGCTAGGTGGCCGCGCCATGGAAATCGTGCACGAGCAGCGCGACCTGGAGCGCTACATGCGCGAGGCCGTCAAGGTGTCGCATGACTCCCCCGTGCTGCTAGACCGCTTCTTGAACGACGCGATTGAATGCGATGTCGATTGCCTGCGCGACCCCGAAGGCAAAACCTTTATCGGCGGCGTGATGGAGCACATTGAACAAGCCGGTGTGCACAGCGGCGACTCTGCCTGTTCGTTGCCGCCGTATTCGCTGTCGAAAGCTACGGTAGACGAGATGAAACGCCAGTCCGCCGCCATGGCAGGTGCGCTCAAAGTAGTGGGGCTGATGAATGTGCAGTTTGCTATTCAGCACAAAGACGGCCAAGACGTGATTTATGTGTTGGAAGTCAACCCACGCGCATCACGCACCGTGCCTTACGTCAGCAAGGCTACAGGCATCCAACTGGCCAAGGTAGCAGCGCGCTGCATGGCAGGCCAAACCTTGGCAGCGCAAGGCATCACCAAAGAGGTCACCCCACCGTACTTCAGCGTCAAAGAGGCGGTATTTCCCTTTGTTAAGTTCCCTGGCGTAGACACCATCCTTGGCCCTGAGATGAAGTCCACCGGTGAGGTGATGGGCGTGGCCAAGACGTTTGGTGAGGCGTTTGTTAAATCGCAACTGGGTGCGGGTACCAAGCTGCCCAAATCAGGCAAAGTGTTTCTGACCGTGAAGAACAACGATAAAGCCCGCGCAGTGGAGGTAGCTAAAGCTTTGGTGGCCCTGAATTTTGAACTGCTCGCCACCAAGGGCACAGCTGCCGCATTTGAAGCAGCCGGCCTTAAAGTGCAAGTGGTCAACA
This sequence comes from Polaromonas sp., assembly GCA_043778205.1. Taxonomy (GTDB): domain Bacteria; phylum Pseudomonadota; class Gammaproteobacteria; order Burkholderiales; family Burkholderiaceae_C; genus JAAFIP01. Next base: position 2,565 of record JAYWGO010000065.1, read on the forward strand.
AAGTTACCGAAGGTCGCCCGCACGTGGTGGACATGATCAAAAACAACGAAATCAGCATGGTGGTAAACACGGTGGAGGAGCGGCGCAACGCCATTGCCGACAGCCGCGCTATCCGCACGTCCAGCCTGCTGGCGCGTGTGACTACGTTTACCACCATCGCAGGCGCGGAAGCAGCGGTCGAGGGCATGAAGTACGTAGACAATTTAGGCGTGATCAGCGTGCAAGAGATGCATGCTGCGCTGGCCTAAGAACGCCACTTGCCTGCATATTAACTGGCAGTTTCGCGCAAAAAGTCGCATAACCCGCCAGTTAGCACGCGACAGTTTGCGTAACTTTTTGCGCTTCGCTTAAAATTGAACCTAATAAACCGCTGGTTATTTGACCAGCGGTTTACCTTTTACCCAATTGCTATATGGCCACTATTCCTATTACCAAACGCGGCAGCGAAAAACTCAAGTCTGAGTTGCACCAGCTTAAAACTGTGGAGCGGCCGTGGGTGATTAACGCTATTTCTGAGGCGCGCGCGCAAGGCGACTTGAGCGAAAACGCCGAATACGATGCCGCTAAAGACCGCCAAGGCTTCATCGAAGGGCGCATCCAAGAGATAGAGGGCAAGTTGTCTGCTGCACAAATTATCGACCCCACCACCATCGACGCGGGAGGCCGTGTGGTTTTTGGCGCTACGGTAAAGTTAGAAGACGAAGACACCGGCACGCTGGTAACCTACCAAATCGTGGGTGAAGACGAGGCCGACCTCAAACTTGGCTTGGTAAATATCTCCAGTCCGATTGCCCGTGCGCTGATCGGCAAGGAAGAGGGCGATACCGCTACCGTACAAGCCCCTAGCGGGGAGAAGCATTACGAGATTATTTCAATCGACTATACCTAAATAGTCAGGGGAGCGAATTTCAAACTACGATAGCTTGCCCACATGGCATGTAAAAACCTGCGATATTTCCTGCGATATTTAACATTTTGGGCCAGCTTGCTTTTAGGCTGCTGGACACCCATGTGGGCTGCAGCGCAAGCGGTGGTGATTCCAGTTCCTCAGCGCAGCATGGTCATTCCCAGTCTGGTGGAGGCTTTTTCGCTGCCTTTGACCGGTGCCCTAGACCCAGAGGCCATTTGGCAGGCACGCCACCCTGCTGCACAGGCTGCTAACCCGCAAGGGCGTTGGAGCGTAGCGCATGACCAGCGAACTGCCGCTAAATTTACGCTGTCAAGCCAAGCTGAGCATGTTTTCACCCTCGAAGTGCCTTTGGTCCGCTTGGACTTGGTGGAGGTGTTTTTGCGCACACCGGGCCAGCCTTGGAGCCGCGCCCGTGCTGGTGATACCGTGCCACTGTCACAGTGGCCTGTGGTGGGGCAATTTGCGACTTTTATGCTGTATTTTGGGCAAACACCCAGCACAATAGACGTGCTGATGGTGATGCAAAATACCGGCGCAGGCAGCACCACCGTGTTAGTTAACTCTGACCATGAATCACGCAAGCACAGATTGCTGCAGGCCACCATGGCGGGTTTGCTTATTGGGGCCAGTGCCATGGTGCTGCTGGTGAGTTTGCTGCTGGCATTGACCTACCGCAAGCTGCCTACAAGCTACTTCTTATTGCACTGCGCCAGTGTTACTTTGGGGATCGTCGTACTTAACGGGTATGGCGCGGTGTGGTTCACACCTGAATGGCCTAAGTTTAACGACAGCGCCAAGCCTTTTGCTGCCTCGCTGATAGCAGTTTCTATGCTGTTGGCCTGCGTGGCTGCGCTAGACCGCAAAACAGTCACGCCGCTAGCGCGCTTGGCCAGCAGGACTGTAGCGCTGCTTATTGTGTTTTATGCCTTGCTGCAGGCTGCAGTATTGCCCTACGAGTGGCGTTTACTGGGCGGGGTGGTGGGTGCCTTGGTGCCAGCTCTTATGGTGCTAGTTTTGGCCAGTGGCAGCTGGCGCCGTGGTGACCGCTATGCTTTATGGATCGCAATGGCTGCGGTGTTTTATATGGCCTCTATCGCCGTGGTGGCGCAAGGTTACGTGCAAATAGCCAGTATTGACATGTATGCAGTCGCCATGGCCGTGTTGTTAATGGCCAGCTGTTTGCTGCTGCGCTATGTACTGATAGCGCGCGAGCGCTTTGGCGTGGCCGTGCTGGGCCGTGCGGGTACCAACCGGTTTAGCGACCCCTTAACGGCCCTGCTGTCCTATGAAGGTTTTGAGCGGGCTGTTGAAAACTTGGCGGTGCGCCAGCACACGGGGGGTGGGGCGGCACACTTGCTGTACTTTAGCCTGACCGAACTAGACAACTTTAGAAGCGAAGACGGCTATGAAGTGTGGCAGCGTGACTTGGTACGTTTTGCGGCTGTGCTACAAAAAGTACTGGGCGAGAGCTGGAGCATTGCCCGCTTAAGCAACAGCAAGTTTGGCGCGGTGCGGCTCGGCGGTGCAGAGCACAAAGCCAATGAGGCTTTGCTGACCCTGGTGCTGAGCAGTTGCGCCCGCAAGATTGACACCGAAGGCTGGGCCAACCGTGTGGGCCTGCGCATGGCCGGCACTGCTACACCCTTGGGGGGCACCGGCCTGCAAGACAGCCTGCGTGTGTTGGAGCAAACGGTACGCGATTTAAAGCCCGGCAAACGCATAGCGCTGTTGTAATTTTTAGCTTGCTGCGCGGCCAAAGAGCAGCGGGCCGATAGAATCAAGGCCATGTATATTCACCTTCGCTTGCACACAGAATTCTCGGTAGTTGACGGTACCGTGCGTATCGACGAGGCGGTTAAAAAATCCCAACAGTACAGCCAAGGTGCACTGGCCATCACCGACTTGAACAACTTGTTCGGCACAGTGAAGTTTTATAAGAACGCACGCAACAACGGTGTTAAACCCATCGTCGGTGCTGAAGTGTGGCTAGAGGGCGTTAGCGCTGCAGACGTTGGCAAAGAAGCGGCACTGTCGCGTGTGATTTTGCTGGTGCAAAACAAGCAAGGCTATTTGAACCTGAGCGAACTGATTGCCCGCGCCTGGACGCAAAACGTGGTGCGGGCTAACGGTGTGGTTAAGCTCGATTGGTTAAAAGAGCTTAACGCGGGCCTCATCATGCTCAGCGGCGCGCAGGCTGGGCCCGTAGGCCAAGCGCTGGTGCAAGGCGATACCCAGCGGGCCGGCGATGTGGCGCTGCTGCTGGCTTCCATGTTCACCCACCGCTTCTACATCGAGCTGCAACGCGCAGGCAGGGCAGACGACGAGGCGCATGTAGCTGCAGCAGCCACTTTGGCTGCGCGGCTCAAGCTGCCCGTCGTTGCCACCCATCCGATTCAGTTTTTAGCCGCCACCGACTATGAGGCGCACGAGGCGCGGGTGTGCATTGCTGAGGGCGAAATATTGGGCAACGCCCGCCGCGTGCGCAAGTTCACGCGTGAGCAGTATTTCAAATCGCCCGAGCAGATGCAGGCACTGTTTGCCGACCTGCCCAGCGCCCTTGCCAACACCGCTGAGATAGCCAGGCGCTGCAGTATCACCATTGAGCTGGACAAGCCCAAGCTGCCAGATTTTCCGACGCCCGAGGTCAATGGCCAGCGCATGACGCCAGAGGAGTATTTTCGCTACCTCTCGCACGAAGGCCTCAAGGAGCGCATGGCGCATTTGTACCGCGACGAGGCAGTGCGCGCCACCGAGATGCCGCGCTACGTGGAACGCCTGGAGTTTGAGATCACTACGATCCTCAAAATGGGGTTTCCTGGCTACTTTTTGATCGTGGGTGACTTTATCCAATGGGCCAAGGCCAACGGCTGCCCGGTAGGCCCAGGCCGTGGCTCTGGCGCAGGCTCGCTGGTGGCGTATTCACTGAAGATCACCGATCTGGACCCACTGCAATACAACCTGCTGTTCGAGCGATTTTTGAACCCTCAGCGGGTAAGCATGCCCGACTTTGATATTGACTTTTGCCAAGCCAACCGCGACCGCGTGATTGACTATGTGAAGGCCAAATACGGCAAAGATGCCGTTAGCCAGATCGTCACCTTTGGCACGATGGCCGCGCGGGCCGCCATACGCGACGTGGGCCGCGTAATGGACATGAGCTATACCTTTTGCGACGGCATCAGCAAGCTGATACCTAACAAGCCCGGCACGCACATGACGATTGACGGTGCGATCAAGGCCGAGCCGATGCTTGCCGAGCGGCTAGAAAAAGAAGAAGAAGTGCGCACCCTGCTAGACATGGCGCGCAAGCTCGAAGGCATGACGCGCAACGTGGGTATGCACGCGGGGGGCGTGCTGATAGCGCCCGGCAAGCTCACAGACTTTTGCCCGCTGTACCAGCAGCCCGGTAGCGACTCAGCTGTCAGCCAATACGATAAAGACGATGTAGAGGCTGTGGGCCTGGTGAAGTTTGACTTCTTGGGCCTCGCCACTTTAACGATTTTAGAAATCGCCAAAGACTTCATCATCGCGCGCCACAAAGGCCAAGAAAACTTCGTTTTTGAAGACATACCGCTAGAAGACGCTGCCACTTACAAACTGTTTGCAGACGGCAATACCGAAGCCGTGTTCCAGTTTGAAAGCCCCGGCATGCAGCGCATGCTGAAAGACGCACGCCCCACGCGGCTAGAAGACCTGATTGCGCTGAACGCGCTGTACCGCCCCGGCCCGATGGACCTGATTCCCAGCTTTGTGGCGCGCAAGCACGGCCGTGAGGTGATTGAGTATCCGCACCCCTTGGTTGAAGAGATGCTGAGCGAGACCTACGGCATCATGGTCTACCAAGAGCAGGTGATGCAAACCGCGCAGATTTTGGGTGGCTATTCACTGGGCGGTGCAGACTTGCTGCGCCGCGCCATGGGCAAAAAGAAGGCCGAAGAAATGGCCGAGCACCGCAGCATCTTTCGCGCAGGCGCTGCCAAAAATGACATCAACGAAGAAAAAGCCGACGAAATTTTCGACCTGATGGAGAAGTTTGCAGGCTATGGCTTTAACAAATCGCACGCTGCTGCTTACTCGCTGTTGGCCTACCACACTGGCTGGCTCAAGCGGCACTACACGGCCGAGTTTTTCTGCGCCAACATGACCGTGGAAATGGACAACACCGACAAGCTGCGCATTTTGGTGCAAGACGCGCAAGACAAGTTTGGCCTGACCTTCGAGCCGCCCGATGTGAACCGTGGCAACTACCGGTTTGAGCCGGTGAGCGACAAGGTGATTCGCTATGGCTTGGGCGCTGTTAAAGGCAGTGGCCAGCAAGCCGTCGAGGCCATCATTGCCGCAAGGCAAGATGGCGGGCTATTCACCAGCCTGTTTGACTTCTGCGCCCGCGTAGAGCGCAGCAAAATCAACAAACGCACCATTGAAGCGCTCATCAAAGCCGGTGCATTCGATAGCTTGCAGCTCAACCGTGCGTCCCTCATGGCCTCTGTCGAGCTGGCCATGGACTACGCCCAGGCGCAAGAAGCCAATGCCAACCAAGGCGGCTTGTTCGACATGGGTAATGACGACGACCACGGCAGCAGCACCCAAGAGCCGCCGCTGGTAGACATGACCCCCTGGGGAGTGAAAGAGCGCTTAACTGCCGAAAAAACTGCCGTAGGTTTCTACCTGTCAGGTCACCTGTTTGACGAAGTAGCCCGCGAGGTGCGCCAGTTTGTGCGTACCAAAATCGAAGACCTCAGCGAGTCACGTGATGTGCGCACGGTAGTGGGCATTGTGAGCGACCTGCGCATCATCAATGGCCAACGCGGCAAACTGGCCATCTTCAAGCTAGACGACAAATCCGTCACCATCGAGGCCACCGCCGACGAAGCGCTGATCAACGCCAATCGCAACACCCTTAAAGACGACGAACTCATCATCGTCCAAGGTAAAGCCCAGCCTGACCGCTTTTCTGGCGGCCTGCGCTTCCAGGTTAACGCCATCTGGGACCTGCCCACCGCCCGTGCCAAGTTTGGTAAATACCTGCGTGTATCCGTAGGCGACGGTGCCAACGCCAAAGTGCCTGACATCGCCCGCATGGTGCGCGATTTTCCGCCTAAAAAAGAACAAACAGAACAGGGCGAACTGCTGCGCGGATTGAACGTGCGGCTGCAGCTATGGCGCACGGCCACTACGCAAGACGGCGAGGTTAACGCCACTGGAGAAATAGCCTTGGGCGATGGCGCTAAGTTCTTCCCTACCGATGCCGCACTGTCCAGCTGGATGGCACAAGCCCATGCAGGCGAAGCGCGGGTGGTGTACGACTGAACAATTAGTGCACTACGTATTTAATAGCTAACTATGTAGCATTTCCTTGGGTGATAGGGTTAAAACGTATATTTTTTGGGCTGCAAACTTTGGTACGATGGCAATATGATTACTTTTTTCAGTGACAAGCACCAGCTGCACGCACCAGAGTATGAGTTTTACCGGGGCCAGAGGGTGCCGTGTTTTGAAAAGCCCGCGCGCGCTGACCATGTGCACCATCAACTGCTGCTGCGCGGGCACGTGCTGTGCGCCCCTGATGTTGACAGCAGCCCCGTGTTGCCCCAAGTGCATACCGCGCGCTACCTTGGGTTTATACAAACCGCCTGGGCGCAATGGCTGGCGCTGGACGCAGCCCATGCATACCAGCAGCCTTTTCCCTCAGTGTGGCCCGTGCGCACACTGCGCAGCGACACAGAACCTAGCAACTTTATTGCCAAGCTGGGCCTGTACTCTATGGACAACGGCACGCCGCTGGTGGCAGGCACGTGGGCTGCTGCCAAGGCCGGGGCCGATGCAGCGGCCAGCGCGGCGGCGCGCCTGGTGCAAGGGGCACCCGCCGTGTTTTGCGCCACCCGCCCACCGGGCCACCATGCAGGGGCTGATTTTATGGGCGGCTATTGCTTTATCAACAATGCAGCCGTAGCCGCCCAGGCGCTGCGGGGCCATGGCCACCAGCGGGTGGCCATACTGGATGTAGACTTTCACCACGGTAACGGAACCCAAAGTATTTTTTACCAGCGCAGTGACGTGCTGTACGCCAGCCTGCACGGCAGCCCGCTGACCGAATACCCGTTTTACCTGGGCTATGCCGATGAACTGGGCGAGGGTGAAGGTACCGGTTTCAACCTGAACCTGCCACTTGCCGCAGGCACCAGCGTGCCCGCTTGGTTTGCTGCGCTAGACGCTGCCTGTGCCCGCGTAGCGCAGCACAGCGCACAGTCGCTGGTAGTGTCGCTGGGGCTGGACACCTTCGCCTACGACCCGCTATCGCAATTCAAATTGCAAAGCGATGACTTCACCCGCTTGGGCCAGCGCATAGCCCAGCTGGGCTTGCCCACGGTGTTTGTGCTGGAGGGCGGCTACGCCGCTGCCGAGCTGGGCCTTAATGCGGTGAATGTACTGGAAGGTTTTGAGTCTGTATGGACACCCTAGACACCGTGGTGATTGGCGCGGGCGTGGTGGGGCTGGCAGTAGCCCGCGCTATGGCGCTGCGGGGGCGCGAGGTGGTGGTGGTAGAGAAAGAAAACGCCATTGGCCAAGGCGTGAGCTCGCGCAACAGCGAGGTGATCCACGCAGGCTTGCAATACCCGGTGGGCTCGCTCAAAGCCAGGTTGTCGGTGCGCGGCAAGCAACTGCTGTACGCCTACTGCCAAGAGCGCGGTATCAACCACCGCCAGTGCGGTAAATTGGTGGTAGCGACCGATGCATCCCAGCATGCCACTTTGCGGGCTATGCACGACAAAGCCACTGCCAACGGCGCGCCCGCGCGCTGGTTAAGCAGCCAAGAGGCGGTTGCGATGGAGCCGCACTTGCAGTGCACCGCGGCACTGCACTCGCCATCTACCGGCATTGTAGACAGCCATGGCCTCATGCTGGCGCTGCAGGGCGACCTAGAGCGCGCAGGCGGCGTGGTGGCGCTGGGCACACAGGTGGTGTCAGCCCAGCTGTCTGGCCACTCGCCCCACGCCATCAGGGCTGTGTCATTGCGCAGTGGCCAGGCTGGTACATGCCAGGCCGCTAAGGCTGAAGTAACCGAGCTGCAAGCCCACACCCTCATTAACGCTGCCAGCTTGCATGCTTGCCAGCTGGCCCGCAGCTTTGAGGGGCTGGGTGCGCAGTATATTCCGAGGGAGTATTTTGCCAAAGGCAGCTACTACAGTTTGGCTGGCAAGGCACCGTTTAGCCAGCTCATTTACCCCACTTCGCAGGGTGACTGGCTGGGTGTGCACCTGACCTTCGATCTGGGTGGACAGGCTAAATTTGGCCCTGACCTTGAGTGGCTAGATATTGCAACGCCCCAAGAGATTGACTACGCCGTAGACCCCATGCGGGCAGACAGCTTTTACGCCGCTGTGCGCGCCTACTGGCCGGCGCTGCCTGACGGTGCGCTGCAACCGAGCTACAGCGGTGTACGGCCCAAAATTTACGGCCCTGGCCAAACCGCGCCCGACTTTCGCATGGACGGGCCCGCTGTGCACGGTATTGCCGGCTTGGTTAACCTGTTTGGTATCGAATCACCGGGCCTTACCAGTAGCATGGCCATAGGTGAGTATGTGGCGGATATGCTACTAAATAAATAGCTGCTCGTGCAGCATTTCCTTGGGCCAGAGGCACTTTTTCTGTAAATCGTTGCTAAGAGCGGTTGCAAGATTACCGCTGTAAATTACGCGCTAGCGTGGGCCTCTAGCCCCTCAGCCAAGGCCAGCCACTGGGCCTCTGCAAGCTCTAGCTGGCCGTCAACCACCTTCAGCCGTTTGGCTGCAGTGGCCAAATCAGCAGGCCCGGTGGGTTGGGACAGTTGGCTGTGCAGGGCGGTTTGCTCGGCTTGCAGCTGGGCTACTTCGGCTTCTACAGCGAGTAACTTTTTCTTGAGGTTTTGGCTAGAAGCTTTGGGCGCATGGACCGGTAGGCTTGTGGGCGCGGCGCCAACAACAGCAAGCACGGCAGCAGCAGTGGCAATGACGCTCTGGGGCTTTTCAATACGCTCAGTTTTTGCCAGCTCACGCAGGCGTTTAGATTCGTCTAGCAAATAGCGCTGGTAGTCGTCCAGGTCGCCGTCAAACGGTGCTACCACGCCACGGCCTACCAGCCAGAACTCGTCACACACAGCGCGCAGCAAGGCGCGGTCGTGGCTGACCAGCATTACCGTACCTTCAAACTCATTCAAAGCCATGGACAGGGCTTCGCGCGTGGTCAAATCCAGATGGTTGGTGGGCTCGTCTAGTAGCAGCAGGTTAGGGCGCTGCCACACCATCATGCACAGCACCAGGCGGGCTTTTTCGCCACCGCTCATGCTGCCTACGGCCTGTTTGACCATGTCGCCGCCAAAGTTAAACGCGCCTAAAAATCCGCGCAAATCCTGCTCTTTGCCCGACTCGCCCGCAAAGCCTGCGGCTGCATGCTCTTTGGCCAAGCGAATCATGTGCTCTAGCGGCGTGTCTTGCGCGCGCAGCACGTCCAGCTCTTGCTGGGCAAAGTAGCCAATCCGCAGGCCTTTGCCTTCGGTTACCGTGCCCGACAAAATGCCCAGGTCACGGGCGATGGTTTTTACCACGGTCGATTTACCTTGCCCGTTGGCACCCAAAATGCCAATGCGCTGGCCCGCCAGCACCGACTTGCTCACGCCACTGACAATGGTTTTAATGCCTTCGTCTGTGTGGTAGCCAAAACTGGCATCGCTAATGGCCAGCATAGGGTTAGGCAAATTAGCAGGCTCTTTAAATTCAAAGGTAAAGTCTGCATCCGCTAGCATGGGGGCTACTTTTTCCATGCGCTCTAGGGCTTTCACCCGGCTTTGCGCTTGCTTGGCCTTGCTGGCTTTGGCTTTAAAGCGGTCAATAAACTTTTGCAAATGGGCAATTTTGTCTTGCTGCTTGTTAAAGGCCGACTGCTGCAAAATCATTTGCTGCGATTTAAGCTCTTCAAACGCACTGTAGTTGCCGCCGTAGCGGTTAAGTTGCGCGTTCTCAATGTGCACGGTGGTCGAGGTCACCGCATCTAAAAACTCACGGTCGTGGCTAATGACGATCATCGTGCCTTCGTAGCGTTTGAGCCAAGCTTCTAGCCACACCAGTGCGTCTAGGTCCAAGTGGTTGGTGGGTTCGTCTAGCAGCAGCAGGTCGCTGGGGCACATGAGGGCACGGGCCAGTTGCAGGCGCATGCGCCAGCCGCCCGAAAAGCTGTTGACGGCCTCGTCCAGCTCGTGGGTTTGAAAGCCCAGGCCCAGTATCAATGCCTGCGCGCGGGGCACTGCGTCGTGGTCGCCAGCGTCGGCCAGGTCGGTGTAGGCGTGGGCTATGTCCATGCCTGCGTCCATGTCCTCTGGGTTAAGCGCGTGGGCTGCTTCGGCCAGTACCAGTTTTTCGCGCAGTTCGGCCAGGCGTGTGTCGCCGCGCAGCACGTAGTCGGTGGCACTTTCTTCGGTTTCAGGCATATTTTGCTCTACCTGCGACATGCGCCACTGGGTGGGCATGTAGTAGTCCCCGGCATCTTCGTGCAGGGTGCCGTTGAGCAGGCCAAACAGGGTGGACTTGCCCGCGCCGTTGCGGCCAATCAGCCCTAGCTTTTCACCGGGGTTAATGGTCAGGTTGGCACCGCCCAGCAGCACTTTGGCGCTGCGGCGCAGGGTAATATTTTTAAGGGTAATCATGGCAGGGGCTGGTCGGCAGCAGGGGCCGAGCAGTCAAAATACAAAAAACGAAAGGCTAGATTATGAGGCCTAGTTGGAATTGCGGCCTTTTTCTTGCCGTTCGCGCTGTTCAACACAGTACGGGTGGCTGGCAAACGCAGGCTTGGCACATTGTTCGTACAGGCAGGATCCGTAGCCGAAAAAGGAGCGGCCTTCGCAGGCTTCTTTAGGGCCCGCAGCGTTGTCTTTGGCGCGGGGTGGCGCTGCAGCAGGCCTAGACGCAGCCGGGCTGGCTACGGTGGCCGGTACAGGCTCTGCTGGCTTGGCTGCACCGGCATTTTGGCTGCTGGACGAACTGGTTGAACTGCCAACTACAGGCCGTGCAGCTGCATCGCGCTGGGCTTGCAATCTGGCCGATGCGGTAGCGCGCGCTGCAGCCGCTGTCGCCGCAGCCGCGGAGGCTTTACTGGCAGGCAGCGCAACTGTAGAGGTCAGGGCGACAGCAGTGGCCTCAGACGCTGCTGGTGCAGGGGCTGTTAAGGCGGTTTTGGTGGTTGCGGGGGGTAAAGAATCTGCTGCTGCAACAGGGGTTGCTGTAACAGACGCTGTAGCGGTGTCTGCGGGGGGGGCAGCAGCAGCCGATGCGGCCAGCACAGGCTTGCCTGCCTCGCTGGCCAGCTCTGTAATAACCCCGCTTTGCTGGCTTTTCCACAAGCCAAACAGTGCCAACCCCACCAAGGCAGCGCCTAGGCCAAGCCACAGGCCCGTTTTTTTGCGTTTTGGTGGTTTTGCTGGGGCTGCAGCCAGGCCGGCGGGGGCTGCCTCGGCCAGCGCATCATCTAGGGCCGAGAGGAGGCTAGGCTCTGGCGCTGTAGGCCATGTTACGGCTTCATTGGCCTTGGCGTGGTCTGCAGCTTGGGCTTGGCTGTGCTCTGTTTCAACGCGCTGCAGTGGCTGCGTGTCGTCATTGAGACCGCTGCTTACTGCCGAGGCAGCAGTTTCAGCCGCATCTGCGTTAGCCTGTGTCACTGCTGTAGCAGGCAGTTTGCCTACCATGGTGTAGTCGTTAGTGTCTAAGGCAGGTGCAGTAGTCTTGGGGGCAGTAGCCTCAAAACCCAGCGTGATGTCTTCCAACGGGCCATTGTCTTGTGCAGTGCCGGTAGCTTGCGAGGCTGATAGCGAAGGGCTAATCAACGTGTTTTCATACAAACTTTGCCCCGCTGCTGCTCTGGCATCGGCTATGCGCTTAAGGCGGCGTTTGGCCAGGTCCGCATACACGCCCTCTGGAAAGCGGCTTAAAAAGCCTTCCAGGTCGGGGGCATCGTCACTCTCTTTTACATCTTTCCAGTACACCAGCTCTAGCTCTTGGGTGATGGTGCTGCCGCTACTGCTTAGCGAGCTGGCGGTAGAGCCGCTGCGTTCGTGCGCGCCTGTGCCTTGCTGTTCAATAATTTTGTAGGGGTTGGCCGATGGGGTGATGGTGGGGTCGGTGCGGCGGGCGGCGGCCTGCAGTGCAGAGGAGAAGTCTTGTGCGGTAGCAAAGCGTTGCTTTTTGTCCTTGGCCAGTGCACGGGCTACTACGGCATCAATGGCACTTGACAGCATGCGGTTGATGCTGCTGGGCGCGGGGGGATGCTGGTTGGTAATTTGGTTAACGATAGAGAAATAGCTGTCGCCATCAAAAGGGCGGCGGTCGGTAAGCAACTGGTACAGCACAATGCCCGCTGAAAACATGTCGGAAGATGCATCAACCATTTTGCCCTCTACCTGCTCGGGCGACATGTACTTTAGTGTGCCCACCATGCCGCCTTGGGTACGGGTGGCTTCACCCGAGTCTTGAATGCGGGCCACGCCAAAGTCAGTCAGCTTTACGCGGCCATCGGCTTCTATCAGCAGGTTGGCAGGTTTAATGTCGCGGTGGACAATTTTGTTTTGGTGGGCATAGTCTAGTGCTGCCAACAGGTCGCGCACCATGCGCACCGACTGCTCTAGTGTGTAGCGCTGGCCAGCGTCTAGGTAGTGCTTTAAGTCTTCGCCCTTGACAAACTCCATCACCAAAAAGGGTGTGGCGCCATCATGGTCGTGGTCATACACGCTGACAATGTTGGGGTGCTGCAGCCGGGCTGCAGAGTGCGCCTCGGTGCGAAAGCGCAGCTCGTAGTCGGCAGCTTCCTCTTTGGACAGGCTGTCCAAGCGCACGGTTTTAATGGCAACTTTGCGGTTCAAATTAGGGTCCCGCGCTTCATAGACGACACCCATCGCGCCTTTGCCCAGCACGCGAATAATGTCGTAACGACCTAACTTCTTAGCAATTAATGCACGGTCAACCATGTGTTTTGTTTATATGCCGAGCTGTTGTATCGGCATGTCACCAACGGAAACACATTCTACCTTTTGCCTAGTCTTTATGTACTAGGCGCGCCACTCCACTCGTGCGGTTTGTCACGATCAGAGTGCCATCTGCGGCTGAAATACTTTTAACAGGGCTTCTCGTGTCAGTAAAAGCACACAGTCCTCCCCAGCGGATGTGTCTAGCCACATGGCCTCTAGGGTGGGAAATGCGTTTTCAAAATACTCGCGCTCGTTGCCAATTTCTAGCACCAGCACGCCATGCGCAGCCATACGCGAAGGCACATCACGCAGCAAGGGCCTAATAAAGTCCATGCCATCGCTGCCACCTGCTAGGGCTATGTGCGGCTCGGCCAAATACTCCGCAGGCAAAACCGACATGCTGGTGCTGTTGACGTAGGGTGGGTTGCACAGTACCAAGTCGTAAGGGCCTGGGCATTGGGCCAGCCCGTCGCTGGTGATGGTTGTAATGCGCTGGCCCAGCTGGTGCTTGTCGATGTTAATTTGCGCTACCGCCAGCGCGTCTAGGCTAATGTCAGCGGCATCTACGGTAACGTCGGGGTAGGCCATGGCTGCTAGCACAGCCAGGCTGCCGTTGCCGGTGCACAGGTCCAGCACGCGGCGGGTGTGCTGGCCCAGCCAAGGGTCTATGCTGCCATCAGCCAGCAGCTCGGCAATAAAGCTGCGCGGCACAATGGCGCGCTCGTCTACATAAAACGGTACGCCTTGCAGCCAAGCCTCTTGCGTAAGGTAAGCCGCTGGTTTGCGCGTATCGATACGCGCTCTTAAAATAATAGCTGCCTGTGCAGCATTTCCTTGGGCCACAGGTCTATTTTGTACGGAATCTAGGTCATCCACAGGCAGTTTTAGTGCCCACAGCACCAGCCAAGCGGCTTCGTCAAATGCATTGGTGGTGCCGTGGCCGTAGCCCACACCTGCGGCCTCTAGCTGGGCAGCGCTTTGTTCAATCAGCTCAAGAATCGTCATGGCCCAGATTGTACGGACGCTGACTGCAGGCTTTGAAATAAATTCAACCATTCGTTTGCATAAGTCAACACCCAGTTTGCAACACTATGACAAGATACAGTTTTAAGGTAACCCGCCATGCACCCCGCTGATTTACTAGCCTACTACGACAGCGCCCAACTGTGGCCCGCACTGACCGACCTGGATGTACCTACCGCCTACCAGCGCGCATTGGCCCTGCGCGCGCTGCGCAGTGCGCGCGGCGAGGTGCCGTGCGGCTACAAAATTGGTTTTACCAACCGCAGCATTTGGCCACGCTACAACGTAGCTGCGCCAGTGTGGGGCAGCATTTACAACACCACACTGAGCTATTGCCAAGAGCAGGGCAGCATCAAGCTAGAAGGCATCAGCCAGCCACGCATCGAACCCGAAACCGTATTTGGCCTGCGTGCCACGCCGCCGGCCAGTGCCACGCTGGACGAATTGTTTAACTGCCTAGACTGGGTAGCCCCCGGCTTTGAAATTGTGCAGTCGCACCAAACCGACTGGAAGTTTGCCGCCGCCGATGCAGTGGCCGACGGCGCGCTACACGCCCGCCTGCTGGTGGGTACAAAGCAGCCCGTGCTCAGCCTAGCACCTAATGCACAAGCACTAGGGGCAGCGCTGGCCGTCGCCACGGTGCGCCTGAGCCAAGATGCTACGGTGGTAGACAGCGGCGCAGGCGCAGCTGTGCTGGGCGACCCACTGCAAGCCCTGCTGCACTTTGCCCGCGAGCTAGCCCAGTGCCCCGGTGCGCCCAGCCTGCAAGCAGGTGACGTAATAACCACTGGTACCTGGACGGATGCTTGGCCGGTAGCTGCGGGCCAAACGTGGGCCGCAGACTTTGATGCACCGTTGTGCAGGCTAGAGATAGCCTTTAATTAAAGCGAGCACGCTAAGCCCAAGTATTTTCGTTGCGCTTGAACTGCTTTAAAATGATCAAAAGCTGTAGGACAAGCTACAGTTATTAACGGGCAAAAAATGACGATTACTAAAAACGCAAGTGGTCTCAATGACATGGTGTCGCATGTGGTGCGCCGTATTCACGATGGCAAGCTGCGCCCTGCAGACCAGATGCCAAGTGAAAATGAATTTGCAAAAGAGTTTAATGTTGCGCGAGGCTCTGTGAGAGAGGCCTTTAAGGCACTAGAAGCCTTGGGAATTCTAGAAACTGCGGTTGGCAAACGCGCCAGGGTCGGGCGGCTCAACGGCGAAGTAATGGCCATGCTTGTCAACAACGCTGTAGAAACCATGCAAGTCAGTGTTCAGCAGACACTGGACCTTCGCCGCACTTTGGAGATGCGTACGGCACGCATAGCCGCCTTGCGGCGAAGCGATCAGAGCCTGGTGAAAATTGCCAATGCTGCCAAACGCATGCGAATCGCCCGCGGTGACCTGGTAAATCAAACCGCTGCTGACATAGATTTTCACGTTGCTATTGCTGAGGCAACGGGCAATCCGCTGTACACAATGCTGATTGAATCTTTTCAGCTCGTTATGCAGAAAACCTGCCCAATTGGTTGGAACAGCCGCCCTAACGAATCTATGCGTGATGCGATCTTCAATATGCACGACGCTATTGTCGATGCGATTCGCAACCAAGATGCCAATGCTGCAGAGCAGGCTATGGCATTGCATTTCGACAATACCGTTCAATCGCTCATCTCAGCTGGCGTGGCCTGACAGCCATCCGCAAATTACCAGCGCTTTCTAGCCTAAGCGACTTCACCTGGCTGCATTTTCGCATTCCGCTTGTCGGGCTGCAGCCAGCAACTGCGTCTGCTGCAGCTACGCTCCCATGCAAAAACGGTGCTGCAAAGCAAATAAAACGTCAAAATACACAAAATATCTTGCAAAATAGGTGCACATAAGTACAATCCTGTCCTACAGGTTGCATGTTTATTTGAATAAAAATGCAAATACTTCGAAATAATGCACTGAGGAGGTATGGTGAAAATTACTGGCATCGAGACTCTGCGCCCAAAGGAGCACCCCAATGTACTGTGGGTTCAAGTGCATACAGATGAAGGAATCACAGGGCTGGGTGAAACTTTTTATGGCGCAGCCTCTGCCGAGGCCTATATCCATGAATGGGCTGTCCATAAGCTATTGGGCAAAAATCCGCTCCAGATAGACCGTCTTGCCAAAGAACTTGTTGGTTATCTCGGGTTTCGCAGCTCTGGGGCTGAGGTACGTGGAAATTCTGCAATAGACATCGCACTATGGGACATTTTTGGCAAGGTCACAGGCCAGCCCATATGCCAACTACTAGGTGGCCAGACCCGTGAGCGTATTCGCACCTACAACACATGCGCTGGCAGTGACTATGTGCGCACAACCAAGCAGCAGTCTGTAAGTAATTGGGGTCTATCAACATCTAAGCCGGGGCGTTACGACGATCTCAATGCATTTTTAAACCATGCTGACGAATTGGCTTTGGACCTGCTGGAATCAGGTATTACCGCCATGAAAATATGGCCGTTTGACCCCTACGCAGAAGCCAGCGACGGCCTCTACATCTCTGGCCCTGAGCTTGAAAAAGGCTTGGAGCCTTTCCGCAAAATACGCCAAGCTGTCGGCAACAAGATGGACATCATGGTGGAATTTCATTCCTTGTGGACTCTACCGCCAGCGCTGAAAATTGCCGACCGCTTGGCTGAATTCAATACTTTCTGGCATGAAGACCCCATGAAGCTGGACAGCATGAGTGGATTTAAGCGCTACGCGGACCGCAGCAAGGCACCGCTTTGCGTATCAGAAACATTGGCGATGCGCGGTAGTTTTCTGGACTTGCTGCGCACTGATGCGGTTGGCGTAGTGATGTTGGACATTTCTTGGTGTGGAGGTCTGTCAGAGGCGCGCAAGATCGCTAGTATGGCGGAGGCATGGCACTTGCCAGTGGCACCCCACGACTGCACTGGCCCGGTAGTGCTTACTGCCTCCACGCACTTGTCTCTGAATGCTCCCAACGCGCTTATCCAAGAGTCTGTAAGAGCTTTTTATAACGGCTGGTACAAAGATGCTGTCACAGCGCTGCCCGAAGTGAAAAACGGCTACATCACCGTGCCCCCAGGGCCGGGTCTTGGCTTGGAATTGGTTCCAGACATTCGCAAGGTAATGACGGTCGAGTCTCGGCTAACGAAGGCCTGAAGTTACAAATAATTGTCAGCAAGGAAGTTTGCGCAGCCTTGCTGAATGGATTGACGCAGTGTGAGAGCAGACGTGCTTTTCGCTGGGTTGGTAAAGCGCTAGGAGAAAGTAAACATACACGGCATAGCCGTTCACCCAACTTACAACTTAGGAGATTATTTAAATGAAACTTTCCATCATTTCAATGGCGGTTGCAGTATCACTCGTCACCGCTGGATCCTCTGCCTGGGCGCAAAACAAATTGCGCATCAATATGGTGGTGCATTCATCGTCTACCAACGCATTTTGGCAACCCGTGAAGCGGGGCATGGAGGATGCGTGCAAGCTTTATAAAGCCGACTGCCAGCTTATTTTTGCCCAGAAAGAGGGCGACACAGCAAATCAGCTGCGCAACTTCCAAACATCGGTGGCTCAAAAGGTGGATGCTATTGTTCTTACCATTACTGACAATAAGGCATACGACCAGCCTGTTGAAGATGCCGTTAAGCAAGGCATTACCGTGCTCGCATTCAACGTAGATGACACCGAGGGTGCCGACGGTAATAAACGCTTGGCATTCGTTGGACAGAGTTTTACTGATGCGGGCTACGCTTTAGAAAAATCTATGGAGCAGTATTACCCTCCAACAGGGCCCATTCACGTGCTGGTTGGAATTTCTGCACCCGGTCAAAACTGGTCAGAATCGCGCGGCAAAGGTGTCATGAAGGCATTGGATGAATTTAAGGAAAAGAATCCAACCCGTCCTTTGACCTATGAGCGGATTGACTCAGGCACAGACTTGAACATCACTACCCAGCGCGTGACAGCTTATCTGGACAAAAACCCAAAAACTAACGCCTACTTTGACACTGGCTTTTGGGAGGCAGGTGTAGCCCAGGCACTAAAGTCAAAAAGCGTTGCGCCTGGAAAGATCACCTTGGCTGGCTTCGACCTCGTGCCCGCTGTACTAGATCGCATGGAGGAGGGCTACATTCAAGGCACTGTAGACCAGCAACCGTACCTGCAAGGCTACTTGCCAGTGGCCCAAATTGCCTTGATGAAGCAATACAAACTGTCCGCCTGGGATGTCAATACCGGTAACAGCATCATTACGAAAAAAGACGTTCCAGCCGTGCGGGAGCTGTCTGGTAAAGGCTTGCGCTAGTTAGCCAGAAGTCATGGGCGAACCTTACCAGATTCGCCTCCACTTTTAAAGCAAGGTAACTATGCGCAAACTATTTCAATCCGTTTTTTCCAGGCCCGAGATGGGGGCCTTGCTGATGCTCATCGCGTTGACCTTATTCTTTGAGATACTGCCGCGTTTCACAGAAGGCCAAGCCTGGACTTTTATCAACGAAAACAATTTGCGAAATTTACTGAGCGTGCTTCCTGAGTTGGGACTCATCACCATCGGAGTTACACTTTTACTGATCGTCAAAGAGTTTGATCTCTCCGTAGGATCCTTGTCGGCGCTCACGCCCGTACTCATGTTTGAGATGATGAACGAGGGAAGCCGTTTGCTTAACTTTGGCGTTGGCCCTTGGGTGGCCATACCTCTTGCGCTGGCCGTGGCGGCGGGCATCGGTTACCTCAATGGATGGATTACTTTGAAATTTAAAATCCATTCGTTTGTTACCACACTGGGCATGCTTTTTGTGGTGCGTAGTTTGGCAGTAGTGGTTACCGACGGTTTCCCGCCGACAACCCCGGCGCATGCTCCCATTTTATTGTCCCAAACAACTCTTTTAGGGCTGAGCTTACCGCTTTGGATATTTGGGTTTGTCGCCTTGCTTGCCGCCATATTGCTCAGTAAAACCAACTTCGGTAATTGGATGTACGCAACTGGCGGCGACGAGGGATCCACGCATTGTGTAGGCGTCAAAACAGACCGTGTCAAATTAATCACGTTCATGATGTGCTCGGTACTTGCGGGCCTGTCCGGAATTTTGGTGGCTTTGCGTATGGCAACTGCCACGCCCAGTTCTGGTGACGGTGCAGAGCTAGAGGCTTTGGCAGCCACCGTCATTGGTGGGGCTTCTTTGCAAGGCGGCATAGGAACCGTTATTGGCGCTATTGTTGGCACTGCCATCATTCGGTCTATCGATGTCGGTTTGATTGTTGCGCGCGTAGATTCCAATTGGTTTAAATTTGCTGTTGGTGCGCTGCTGATTGTGGCTGTGATTTTTAATACCCAGATACGCCAATGGGCGCGAAAAATTAAAATTGAAGTCAAGACAAATGAGGAGGTAAAGTAAATCAGTAGTGTCCCAACGTTTTTCAGAGGAGAGAGAGCTGTTTAGGCTCCAAATTCCGATTGAAATTAGCTGGGGTCGCTGTAAGTAGTTGATTT
>JAYWGO010000066.1:0-21911 GCA_043778205.1 Polaromonas sp.
TTCGATGTTCAAATCGAGACCAGACTGAAATGCGATATTTGGCAAGTAAATCATTGACTTACGGTGTTCTGATGGGGAAACGTTGGGACACTACTGATTTTCAATCCATTTCTTGTTTTTAGTATCAGTAGTAATTGACAACGATAGAGTGCTTATCCCGTGAAACTCCGTAAAAACTGCACATCACACCGCGAGGGTTGGTTTCCATCATGGCGGTGTAGTGATTGGCGCCAGGCGGTGTGGCAGGGCCTTCTGCAAAAAACAACTTCGGGCACCAGTCCACAGAGGCCTTTACGGTTCCGTTAGGGTTGCGTCCGCCGCCACAAAACCCTTGTGCGCTCCAGCCGCACCCGCCGTTGGCGTGGCCTCCGGTCTCTGCAGCGGTTTTGGCCTCGGCGGCTTGGCAACAAACAGCTTGGGTGGACGTGGAATGGAGGTAGTAGGGTTTGAGGCCTTTTTGGGCTCGGTAGCCGTTGATGAGCCCCAGGCAATATTCAGACACATCGACAGCGCCAGTATCCGGGTCTGCTGCCATGGGCTGAATCTGCCCTACACCGGCACATGTTGGTCCGGCTACTGTCGTACTTGTGCCGACCACCGTGCTGGTGTTGGGTGCTGTGCTGGTACCAGGCGCTGTAGTACTGCTGGCCACCGCAGTAGTGCCGGCAGTGCCGCCCACTGGACTTGTTGCCGGGTTGGTGGTTGAGTCTGCTCCGCCACCGCTACCGCAGGCTACAAGCTGCGCAGCTAGCAGCAAAGCAACAGTACGTGCTAGCAAATATAAAGTATTTTCAACCATAGATGCGTCCCTTAAAAAAGCTATTGATGCTGTCAAGAATTTCAACCGTACATCATGCTTGGAATACGCGGCTACACAGCACTTACGGTGCATGACAATTTTGTAATCTAGTGATTAAATGTAAGATGGATGCGTGCACTCATGTGGAGTTGAACCCATCTCACAGGCATCCAGACCAGACGATAATCACCCTATGCAAATCCTATTCACCAAAATGCAAGGCGCTGGCAACGACTTTGTGGTGCTAGACGAAACCCGTGGCCGGCTGGGCTTGTCAAAGGCGCAATACCGCTTTTTAGGCGACCGGCACTTTGGCGTGGGGGCCGACCAAATTTTGACGGTGCGGCCTGCGCCCGATGCTTCAGTAGACTTTGAATACGTTATCCACAACGCCGATGGCGGTGAGGTAGAGCACTGTGGCAACGGTGCGCGCTGCTTTGTGCGCTATGTGCGCGAACGCGGGCTGACGGATAAAACCACTATTCGTGTCAAAACCATCAACAACACCCTGGTGCTGACCGAGCAAAGCGATGGCCGCGTGACGGTGAACATGGGCGCGCCGGTGTTTGCACTGGCCGATGTACCGTTTGATGCAAGCCAAGCTATACCTTCAGCGCAGAAAGCAGCCCCTGATTTATGGCAAAAATGGCTTATCGCCCAAGGAAATGCTACACAGTATGCTATTGATGGTGTAGCAAATACTTTACAAGCCGAGGTAGCCGTAGTCTCTATGGGCAACCCGCACGCCGTGCTACTGGTGGCTGATGCAGACACTGCGCCTGTGCACAGCCTGGGCCCGTGGATCGAATCGCACCCGGCGTTTCCCCGCCGGGTGAATGTGGGCTTTATGCAAATTGTCAGCCGCACGCACATCAAGCTGCGCGTGTTTGAGCGCGGCGCGGGTGAAACCCTGGCCTGTGGCACCGGGGCCTGCGCCGCTGTGGTGGCAGGCATTCGCCTGGGCCTGCTCAATGCCCGGGTAGACGTGCAGGCGCGCGGTGGGCTGCTAACGGTGGAGTGGGCGGGGCTGGCGTTTGCGGGCACCCCCCAGTTAACCGCCCCGGTCATGCTCACCGGCCCCGCCACCACGGTTTACCAAGGCAGCATCGATGTGCCCGACAATCTAGCCTGACCATACCCAGTACAAGGACCCCCCGCAATGACCAGCTCACAAACCACAAGCCTGCACGATGTGCCGCCGATTACCGAGGCTGATATTGCCCAGTTCTTGGTCAACACGCCTGATTTTTTTGAGCGCCATGCCCAGCTTTTGTCTACCGTGCAGCTTAGCAGCGGCCACGGCAGCCGGGCCGTCAGCCTGCAAGAACGCCAAGCCGAAATGCTGCGTGAGAAAATTAAAACCCTAGAGCACCGCATCATGGACATGGTGCGCAACGGCAACGACAACATGATGATTGCCGAAAAGCTCCAGCGCTGGACGCGCAACATGCTGCTCACCCACCACGCGATGGACTTGCCTGGCGTGCTGCTGCGCGAAATCAAGCACCAGTTTTTAGTGCCGCAAGTGGCCATCAAAGTGTGGGATACCAATGGCCTTTTTTCTGACCAAGACTTTGCCATGGGCGTAAGTGATGATGCCAAGGCGTTTGCCTCGTCCATTACTGCGCCTTACTGCGGTGTCAACGCCAATTTTGAGGCCGTCACTTGGCTGGCCCAGCCCGAGCTGGCCATGTCGGTGGCGCTGATTCCCCTGCGCGCAGGGGCTGCGGCGGATGCCTTTGGCATGCTGGTGTTTGCCTCACCCGACCCCGAGCGCTTTAACGCCGCCATGGGCACCGACTTTTTAGAACGCATAGCCGAGCTGTCCAGCGCCGCCCTGACCCGCCTGCGCACCTCTAAGTAAAGGCAGGCTAGGCGCGTGCAGCCCACTGCGTTGCCATTAGACCAGCACCCAAGTGATGCTGAGCTGGTAACGCAGTATTTAAGCCACGCGCGCAACCAAAAGCGCCTGGCCGAGCGCACCGTCAGCTTGTATACCGAAGACCTGGCCAAGCTGCAGCTGCACGCCGCGCAGGCCCAGCTGGGTTTGCTGGCTGTGCACAACGCACACATTCGCCGCTGGGTGGCGCAGATGCACAGCCAAGGCCGCAGTGGGCGCGGCATAGCGCTGATACTCAGCGGCTGGCGCGGTTTTTACACCTGGCTAGGCCGCGAGGGCCTGGTACCAGCCAACCCGGTGCAAGACGTGCGCGCACCCAAGCAAGCCAAGCCCTTGCCCAAAGCACTGGCCGTAGACGATGCCGTGCAACTGGCCAGCTACCACAGCGATAGCAACGACCCCAGGCTAGAAGCCCGCGACGCCGCCATCACCGAGCTGCTGTACGGCAGCGGCTTGCGCGTAGGCGAGCTGGTAGGGCTAGACGTAACGGCCAGCGACAGCGCCAAGTGCTGGCTTAACCTGGAAGAAGGCGAGGCAGATGTGCTGGGCAAAGGCGGCAAACGCCGCCAAGTGCCGCTAGGGGCCAAGTCGGTAGAGGCACTGCGCGCCTATTTGGCGATCCGCAGCCAATTGCTACCGGCTACTGCGCTGCCCGTGCAAAGCGCTCTTTTCATCGGCATCAACGGCACCCGCCTTACTGCCCAAAGCATTTGGCAAGGCCTTAAGCGCCGCAGCCTGCAGGCTGGCCTGGCCACGCCCGTGCACCCGCACATGCTGCGCCACAGCTTTGCCAGCCACCTGCTGCAAAGCAGCCAAGACCTGCGCGCCGTACAAGAGCTGCTAGGCCACGCCAACATCACCACCACACAGGTGTACACGCGGTTGGATTTTCAGCATTTGGCCAAGGCTTACGATGCCGCGCATCCTCGGGCTAAGCGGGGCGGTAACAACGCCACTAAAAATCAAATCTGAATGTGTAACATGAGGCCCAAACCAGGTTATTACCTAGTTGGGTGTTGTTAAAGAGCTGAAAAAATAAAATGCCCTCAAAATTTGCGTGATGAAACACAACGTTTTTTTGTAAAATAAAAGCTTGCATGTTTTTAAAAGTAATAGTTTTACTTTTTCACTCCCTTAAAGCTTCGCAAACGGGTGTTCAAAGCCCGCCTTTTGTCAGCCCCGTTAAGGTTTAAGTTAATGGGTTTGTTGCTCATGTACATAGCAAGTTTAAGTATAAAAAATGGCACTTATGGAGCTTCAACTTGGAACATGACCGCCCCTATTTAAATCCCAATTTTGCAAAGCACCTTAAAAGTGCAATTGTCCAAGAATGGCATGCGTTAGTTTCCTTGGCTAAGTTTCACAAGCTCATGGTTGGCCTGTTGGTGCTGGGCGTAATTGCATTAATTTACGCTGTCAGGCCCTTCCCACCGTCCAGTTTGAAGTTTGCAGTGGGGCAGCCCAACTCGTCACTCGATACTTTGGGAAAAAAATACGCTGAATTTTTTAAAAAAAATGGGGTTACTTTAGAGCTGGTGTCTACGGCGGGAGCCTACGAAAATATTGATCTTTTAAAGCAGCGTAAAGTTGATGCAGCTTTTACCTTGGGTGGCATTATGAGCGATGCCGATTCGCCTAACATAGTGTCGCTCGGGAGCGTTGAGTACCAGCCATTTTGGATGTTTTACCGAGGTGCAGAATACGACAACTCAAATGCCACCCAGTTTTTTGAGAACAAAACCTTCTCTGTCAATATTCGGGGCAGTGGTAGCCGAAACCTATCGGAAAAAATACTGGCGTTGCACGGAATTGCGCTCGACAACAACCCCAATTTCTTATCGCTATCGTCATCAGACAGCGCAGATGCATTGCTGGCAGGAAAGATAGACGGGGTTTTTTTGGTTGCAGGTATTGACTCTCGCACCATACAAAGAATTATTGCCGACCCCAAAGTACGCATTTTTAACTTTCCCGTGGCCGATGCTTATGCCAAACGTTTCAAACATTTAGAAGTGGTCAACCTGCCGCGCGGCTCGTTCGATTTGGTACGCGATGTACCTAACCGCAATGTTCAGATGGTTGCAACCACCACAACCATCATTGCTGACTATGACTTGCATCCTTCGATACAGTACTTGTTCTTGACAGCTGCCCGGCACGTGGACACTGAAGCACAGGTATTTTTCAAACGTCCAAATGGTTTTCCTGCCTATCTAGACCGCAGCGTGCCTGCTAGCAAAGTAGCATCTAGGTATTACGAAAAAGGTGCACCATTGCTAGAGGGGTATGTCCCGTTTGGGCTGGTAAGTTTTTTTGACCGTATTTGGTTCTTGCTGTTGGCAGCATTTGCCATTGGGTATCCTGTGCTTAGCATCTTGCCAAATTATCGACTAACTTATTCTAGTTTGTGCATAACAGAATTTTTTGACGAACTAGCAGCTATTGACAGGGAATCGGACAAGGTGATTGATTTGCCAAACTTAGAGCTGCAAGACCAGCATCTTAATAGGCTAGAAAAAACATGCGGCCTGCTTTGGGTACCTAAAGGAAACCATAAGTTTTTATTTCAATTGAAATATGCACTGGAGCTCGTGCGCACAAAAGTAGACAAGCTAAAGTTACGCCTACAAGCACAGGCACAGGCACAGGCACAGGCACAGGCACAGGCAATAAAGCAGTCGCTAAAAGAAAATCAAGCTATGCTTCCATCGGCCTAACAAAGCGAACGCACTTCACAATGAAAAATCAACAAGGCGAGATGATGGGTGATGGTACCCACCAGAAAATACGGATTGCAGTTTTTGGCAGTTTTTACCGCGGTTTTTATGTGCTGAGCGACCTGCTCGCCGGTGCATTGCGCGACAAAGTTACTGTGGTAGGCGTTGCTACTGACGACCCTACACAAAATTTTATCAGTGCGCACAAACGTGTCTGGCAATACCCGCACACTTTGCAAGAGCAAAGTATGGTCACAAGTTTGGCGCAGTCTGCAGGCATAGAGGTTTACAAAGGCAGGGTCAAAACTGCACAGTTTTACGACACTATGGATAACCACTGGAGGCCTGACTTGTGCATCATGGCCACGTTTGGCCAGAAAATTAACGCCCAGTTGTTTGAAGCGCCGCCACTGGGGTTTTACAATTTGCATCCCTGTATTGACGATGCTTGGCCGTCGCGTTATGTGGCTGGCAATCCTTTTCAAAGCCTGCTAGATGACAAGATGCCGTACACCCAAGTGGCGCTACACCATGTAGACGATGGGTTTGATACCGGCGCGCTGATTGCATACTCTGAAAAACTGTACATACCTGGCCACGCCAGTGTGGTTGATTTGCACAAGATTACGGCCCCAAGCTCAGCCAGATTGGCCTCCCAAGAAATTGAAAAAATTATCGATTTGGCTTTGGCTAACGGGTACGCATCCAACGCTCTGCAAACCTAATGCACAATTCTTATAAGCAGGTGTTGTGTCGCAACAGCATGGTCAAGCTGCTGGTAGCTGCGTTTGTATTTGCTGCGGGTGTATGCGTTGCAAGTGAGCCATCTAAGCCTAGTAAAACTCTTGATTCAGTGCGCAAAAAAGGCATTCTTACTGTGGGTGTAAAAACAGACTTTGCACCGTTTGGAATGCTCAACGCCGCAGGAGAACCTGAGGGTTTTGAGATCGATCTGGCTGCAGATATTGCCAGGCAACTAGGTGTAAAGCTCACGGTTGCAACAATCACCACTGAAAATCGATTTCAAAAATTAGAGCAGGGCGATATTGACATCATGATCGCTACGGCTGCCGATACCCAAGAGCGACGCCAGATTGCAACGGCTATTGAGCCTAATTATTACGCTGGTGGCGTAGCGGTTTTTTTGCGGCCTGAGCAGCGGATTGCCGACTGGCAAGCCATGCGTGGTCAAAAAGTATGCGCTACCCAAGGCGCATACTTTAATCGTCCTATGGGCCAGCGCTACCTGCTAGATTTGCAAATGTACCGCAACTCGCGCGATGCATTGTTGGCGTTGCGCGACGGGCGTTGTATTGGCTTTTTGTATTCCAGTGCTGCAGTTCAGGCTTATTTAGAAAAACCTGAATGGGCGGGTTACAAAATGCCTTTGCCGGCTGCGATGGTGGCACCATGGGCTGTTAATGTCTCGCGCAATGAGCAAGGCACTGAACTGGAAACAATGCTCGGCGACATACTGGCGAAATGGCATGCAAGCGGTTTTTTACTTGAGCGCGAAGCTGCATGGAAAATTCGGCCCAACCCATTTTTACTAGCCATGCAGTCACTTTGGTCACGCCGTGATGGCACAGGCAATTTGGTCTGTCAGCGCGGTGCAGATGGGCATTGGCCAACGCAATGTCGAAATGCTGCTTTTGTACGCTCTAGCGAGGTGGGCGGATTGCAGAGACTAGGCTTGTGGGTACAAGAGCAGTCTGGCATGAACCTGACTTTTATTTACGATCCGTATGACCGTAACTTGTTTGTTAAG
Source organism: Polaromonas sp. (assembly GCA_043778205.1). GTDB lineage: Bacteria > Pseudomonadota > Gammaproteobacteria > Burkholderiales > Burkholderiaceae_C > JAAFIP01. The sequence continues at coordinate 7,185 of JAYWGO010000066.1, forward strand.
GGTTTGATGTACACGCTGGCGCTCATGCTGGGGTGTGTGTTTTTTAGCTTGTTACTGGGCGTTGGGGCTGCTTTGCTGGTCGACTCTCGCTGGCGTTGGATTGGAAACACAGTACGAGTTTTTGCGGTTTATACCCGCATGACACCGCCACTTTTGCAGATGTACTTGATTTTTTTCGGAGTGGGCACATTGGTGTGGACTGCTACGGGCGTGCGTATTCCGGCTATAGGGGTTGCTATTGCGTGTTTGAGTTGCTACACCGGCGCATCCGTGATGGCCACCTTGCTTGAAACCGCAGAACATAAGCGGCGCGAGCAAACTGACTTTAAGGTCACGCTAGGCCGAATGCTCAGCGTGGTGGAATTGTCCGCAGGGCCGGTCAAGGCGGCTTTAATAAACGTGGTTAAACAATCGGTCATGGCATCTGCGATTGCTGTGCCGGAGCTTATTTTTGCCACGACTTCTATCATGTCAGACCAAGGCAACGTTAATGTGATGATGAATGTTTTTTTACTCACGTTTTTTTTGCTCATCTCGGCGTGGATGTACCTGCTTAATTGGCTTGAACGCAAGCTGCATGCGTTACATCTAGGGGCAGTATGACTATTTTAGAAACTCTCTCGCATTTATGGGCTTGGACACCGTTTCTACTAGAAGGTTTTGCCTGGAATATTTTGATTGCGGTGTTGGCCATCGTATGGGGCACAGGCATAGGTTGTTTGTTGGTGTGGGCTCAATTGAGCAGCAGGCCTTGGGCATCTAGAGTCAGTGTGATAGTTTCAGCCGGTTTTTTTAAAATTCCAACGATTGCATTAATGTTTTATTGCACTGTGCTGTTACCCAATGAAATTAGTATCCCCGGCACAGATGCGGTTTACCCGTTTGCAAACTGGGCCAAGGCAGCCTTGGCTTTGTCTGCTGCCCAGATTGGTTTTACTAGCCTTAACTTGCCAATAGCCGTGAAATTTTGGCAGCAAAATAATCGACCAGCCGCGTTGCTGTTTTTACCGGGCTGGGGCAGCAATTTACTGATTACCATCATTGCTTCTAGTGCAGCGTCCTTGGTGGGAGTGAATGAAATTGTCAGCCGCTGCAATAAAGTAGTTAACGCGAGTAGCAACGCTGACCTGATGTTGCCGATGTATTTTTATGTAAGCTTATTTTTTTTGCTGTTTTGTTACCCACTGACTTTGGCCATGAAAAAGCTGAAGCAATTTTTGTCAAACCGATTGGCTTCTTGAGTGCAGTGTCCTACTGTGCGCCTTAAATTTGAGCCTGTAGTGCAGAACTTTCTTTGCATAAGTCTTTGGCTGTCTCCCTCCCTTGCCGGACCTATGCCCGACAATAGGCTGTATGAAAACTATCACCCTGCGCGAAGGCAAAGAACGCGCCCTGCAGCGCCGCCACCCCTGGATTTTTGACAACGCCATTGCCAAGGGCAGTGCCGACAGTGGCGAGACGGTGCGTGTTGAATCGCACAGTGGCCAGTTTTTGGCCTGGGCAGCTTACAGCCCCAGCAGCAAAATTCGCGCACGGGCATGGAGCTTTGACGAGGCGCAGCGCATCGGGGCAGCGTTTTTTACGGCAGCGTGTGCCAGCGCGGTCAAAGCGCGCGCCCGCTTTGGCATTGACAGCGACAGCATGCGCCTGGTGCATGGCGAGTCAGACGGCCTGCCAGGCTTGATCGTAGACCGCTACGGCGACACGCTGGTAGCGCAGTTTTTGTCTGCCGGGGTAGAGCGTTGGAAGCAGCCGATTGCCGACGCCCTGCTGCAAGCCACCGGCCTGGCCAAGCTGTACGAACGCTCTGATGCCAGCAGCCGCGCACTGGAAGGCCTAGAGCCCGCTACCGGCTGGCTGCGCGGCGAAGGCGCGGTGGACGTTACCATTGCCGAGAACGGCTACCAGCTAGGCATCAACATTGCCGAGGGCCATAAAACTGGCTTTTACCTAGACCAACGCGACAGCCGCAAAAAGTTTGCCCAGTACGCGCAGCGCTTGCAGTTTCAACGTGTGCTGAACTGCTACTGCTACACCGGCGGCTTTACCGTGGCTGCGCTGGCAGGCATGCGCGCTGGGGGCGCTCTGCACAACGCCAGCTCTAGTGCAAGCCACATCACCAGCATCGACTCGTCCGGCCCGGCCATCGAACGGGCCCGCGCCAACGTGGCACTCAACGGGTTTGACCCAGCCCACACCACCTTCATGGATGCCGACGTGAACGCCAGCCTGCGCCAGTTTGACGCAGCAGGCCAAACATTCGATGCCATCGTGCTAGACCCGCCCAAGTTTGCGCCCACCGCCGCGCATGCCGACCGGGCCGCGCGCGCCTACAAAGACATTAACCGCTTGGCCCTGAAAATTCTGCAGCCCGGCGGCGTGCTGTTTACCTACAGCTGCTCAGGCGGCATTGACGCAGCGCTGTTCCACAAAATTGTGGCCGGCGCAGGGATTGACGCGGGCGTGGACGGCTACATTACAGAGCGCCTGGGCGGCGCGCCCGACCATCCCATGACCATCAATTTCCCCGAAGGGGAATACCTCAAAGGGCTGGTGGTGTTGAAAAAGGGCTGAGGCTAAAACATGGCGGTTTCACGCACTAAGTTCAACATCAAAAAGTTTAAACGATTTTGTCTTTATTGCGGGGCATTTTCAGCCACTTTTACTGAGTCGACCTTCTTCACTAACGCGTAGTGCTGTGTAGCAGGGAGGTCAAAGTCGTTGAAGTGCTGGGTAAATTTTTTGTCGGCTACTGGCTACTTAATGCGTCAATAAAAATCTGACAAACAGCCGCTTATCGCTGTACAAAAAGCTAAATCTGCGAAAACAAACCCGCCATACAATAAAAAAACCAGAAAAACGTACTAACCACAAAGCTAGGACGGTATCTGGCAGGAGAGTCTCGCATGCTGATGTCCCACCTAAAGGACCAGCGGATACGGTACATTGGAACCGTTTAAAGGCTGGCCAACGCAAATGCTCCGTAAAACCATGCCGCTACCAAAGACACTTCAGATAAAGCTCCTAGCCGAGCTTGATTGAAAAACCAAGGCTGCGCAGCTAATTGCAAAAAACGCGCCAGCAGAACCAAGATACTGAAGTGCTGTTTCGCGCCACCCGTAGGTTTCAGTTTTAATGACCATCTCCACTGAGGGCATCATCTCTAATTCGATAAGCGGCTTAATGCGTTGCTTGGGTTTGGAAACATGTTTTTTCATAGACTCAGAGAGCGCAGAATATCCCTATGGCTTAACGTAATCCTTCATCAACCAACGCGATAGAAAGAAGGAGCGGCGCAGCGCTTGGATTTGTTCTAGGTCGGCGTTGATCAAGCGGTAGCCTAGAGATTTTTCTAATCTACGCAGAACTATCAGACGAAGCAATCCCGGGCCAAGATTTTTAATATTTATGTACGTAAACGTACCGAGCAGAATTATTAAAACCAAATATATGGCATTATTTTTTCCGCCACCATAAATCTCGAATAGTAAGGGAATATTGACTGAAGCTCCCGCCGCAATCCAAATATAGGATGTTTGCGTTCCCCCGTCTTTAATGTCGCGCATCTGGCTAGTCAGTGATGGCTTGACTATTTGCCGTTCAAACTCAAAATGCTGTTTTAGAGCATCTTTCCAATATTCAGGCTTTGTCTTATCAAACAAATATAACGCTTTAGCTTCACGGTGCATTCCACCAAATAAGGTCAACACCAGGCAAAAAAAACTGCTCCCAAAAGCTAACCAGCGAAGGTCGGAACGGCCCAAGATTTGAACAAGTAACGCCGCGCTACCGCCAGTGAACATAACTTGTAAAACAAGGAATGCGTACAAAAACCCGTACAGTCCATAGGTGGAATTGAACTTAGAGCGAAATTTGGCATAAGTGCCAATAAAAAATCCGCCAATCGCCCCAATAGTTATTATCAATAAAACAAGTGTCGTGAATACTTTACTGTCGAATAACGGGAACAAAAGCATAGCTAGTCCCAACGCAGTAGTTCCAGCAATAGTCAATCCTAGTTTGGACAGGACATGCCGAGCAGCATCTAATGTGAGTAGCATAATTAAGGCTTGAAAGTGCGCTCTATATAGGATGCTGTCTCATCTGCCTTTCCACTCCAACCCCAGACTAATTGAACTCCAACTCCAACACCTAAAGATATAAGTATCACTGGGGTACTCGCTACAGCAAATCCGAAAAACGCGACAGCACCAGCGCCAGCCAGGATACCCCCGCCCAGCCCCAACAAATTCCCACTCTGGCTCTTAGCCGAAGCCACACCAAACTTGTGCCAGTTAAAGCGGCTGTCACCGCGCAAATCTTGTTCATAGCTGCTGTAGATATCTAATGCTGCACTGGGCGCAAAGGTCAATAGACCTGTGCCTACCTTGCCATTAAAAAATGCTCCAGCACTTGACCAATGTTGCCCGGCAGCAAATTTACCCAAGCGCTGTGCCTCTAGTGCACTGGTGCCTAGTGCACGGGCGGCCACTGAGCCGTACTGTGTAGCCATGCGTGCGCCATCACCTAGTGCAGGCGTAATCACTTGCAGAGGCAGGCCCGTAATGCGCAAGCGTGGACGCGGGCGGCCTTTACCCGCTTTGTTGGCGTTGTACAGCGTCATGTATTGGTTAATTTTGATGCTACTGGCGGCACCGGAGGCGATTTTTGCTGCGGCGGCTTGCAGCGCACCTGCAGATTTGGCTTGCACGGCAGAGTTGATAGCCTCTTTAACCGAATTGGTATTGCCCAAAATATTGCCTGGGCCTGCGACAGCATTTCTGCCTTCAGTCAACAATCGATCGACTGAACCTACAGAGCCTGTAGAGTCGCCATAGAAGTAACTTTCTAACCAAGCCTGTTGCTCCTTGCTGGCGGCAGGTGTGCCCGCAGTACTGCCACCTGCGGGCACGCTGCGCACACTGCTGCCTCCAGCGCCCAATATGCTGCCCACAATGTCTTTAGCCAGCAGGTCGTCTAGGTCAAACTCGCCGTCTAGCTGGTGGTTGGATATGTCCCAGCCATCTGCCCTGCATATACCCCCACTACCATGGTGGCGATAATTCGCAGGGAGAATATTTCGGTAAGCGTCCACGTCCCTGAAAAGTCTTTGGGCTTCACTTTGAGCCTGGTTTTGTGCTGCTGAGCTACTTGGCATATTATGTTTCCCTGTCTGCTAAGTTAATGCATCATAAACCCGCGTTTTTCATTGCTATAGACCTAGCCCAGCATCAGGCGTGGAATTTACACTGAGTAACAATGCTGTTTGCATAGATTTTTCTTTTAAAAGTTGTTCTTCAGCCACTCTTCTTCACTACCGCATACCGCTGCAGCGTAAGTGCCCGTGCCTCGTCGTGCTTGACCACGCGGTGCGGGTAGTCTTTGCCCAGCTCGACGCCGGCCATTTGCAGTTCCATGGGTTTGGCGTCCCACGGGGCGTGCAGGGCGGCGTTGGGCAGTTTGGCCAGTTGCGGCAGGTAGCGGCGGATGAATTTGCCTTGTGCGTCAAAGCGTTCGCTTTGGCTGCTGGGGTTAAAAATTCGAAAGTAGGGCTGTGCGTCGCAGCCGCTGCTAGAGGCCCACTGCCAGCCGCCATTGTTTGCCGACAAATCAAAGTCGTTGAGGTGCTGGGCAAAGTAGCGCTCGCCCCAGCGCCAGTCAATACCAAGGTCTTTGGTTAAAAAGCTGGCCACCACCATGCGCAGGCGGTTGTGCATGTAGCCGGTTTGGTTGATTTGCAGCATGGCGGCATCTACCAGCGGGTAGCCGGTGCGGCCCTCGCACCAGGCTTTGAACAAGCTGTCGGCGCGGGGGCCTTGCTCCCAGGCAATGTGGTCGTATTCAGGCTTGAAGCTGCCTTGGGCTACACGCGGGAAGTTGGCCAGTATTTGCACGTAAAAGTCGCGCCAAATTAGCTCGCTCAGCCACACACTGGCACCTTCATTGGCTACGGTGTGGCCCGCAGCGTCTACCGTGCCTGCCAGCACGCGCTGGTGGGCCAGGCTGCACAGCTGGCGAATGGACACGGTGCCAAAACGCAGGTGCACGCTGAGGTAGCTGGGGCCTTTGACGGCGGGGTAGTCGCGGGTTTCGTGGTAGTGGTCCATGCGGTCAAAAAAGTCGGCCAGCAGGGCTTGTCCACCGGTGTGCCCGGCGGGTATTTTCAGCTCGCCCATGTTGGTGCGCTCAAAGCCGATGTCGGCCAGGCTGGGCACGCCTTGGGTGGTGTCGCCATTGCTGGCAGAGCCTTCGGGCGCGGGGCGCAGCGCAGCGGCGTGCTGGGCGCAGGGGTAGGGCTTGAGGTGCGCGTCGGTGAGCTTTTTAAGCCAGGCGTTTTTGTAGGGTGTGAACACGCCGTAGGGCTTGCCTGCCAAAGTGAGCACTTCTTCACGCTCAAAAATCACATGGTCTTTGTAGGTGTGCAGGGCAATGCCTGCGGCCTCTAGCGCCGTGCCTACGGCTGCGTCGCGGGCGATGGCTTGGGGTTCGTAGTCGTGGTTGGCAAACACGGCCTGTGCGCCCAGCTGGGCGGCCAGGCGGGGTAGCTCGGCGCTGGCCCAGGCATGGCGCACGATGAGTACCGGTTGCTTGGCCTTGCCACACAGGGTGCGCAGCTGTGCGTCCAGGTCCACCAAAGATTCGCGGATGAACTCCACCCGCCGATCGGCACGTGGCAAGCTGTCCAAAATTTCTTTGTCGAATACAAATACGCAGTGCACCACGGCGCAGCGTGTTAGCGCGTGGTACAGCGCGGCGTTGTCCTGGGCGCGCAGGTCACGGCGAAACCACATGAGGCCTTGGGTGTATTGCGGTGTGGAAGACGGCGGTGTGGAAGACGGCGGCATACAATTTACTCGCTATTTAAAATGTAGCTGCTTGTGCAGCATTTCCTTGGGCCAGAGGGCTATTCTGCATAAAATTCAGGTACGGAAGGCAGTTAACTAGTCCTGCAAGGCCTGACTGCTGGCTAGGCCACTTGGGTAAACGCCAGCCGCACGTAGATGGGTGCAAACACCTCTGCCTGGGTAATGTCGATCAGCGTTTCTTTGGCCAGTTCTAACAGGGCGATGAAGGTCACCACCAGCACGGCGCTGCCTTTGGCGGGGTCAAAGAGTTCCTCAAATTCTACAAACTTGCGGCCCTGCAGCTTCTTTAAAACATGGCTCATGTGCTCGCGTACCGACAGCTCTTCGCGGGTGATTTTGTGGTGCGTAATCAGTTTGGCGCGGCGCAAAATATCGCGCCAAGCGTCTTGCAGGTCCACCACATGCACATCGGGAAAGCGGGTTTGCAGCGATTGCTCAATAATGACCTGGGCACGCAAATAGTCGCGGCCAAACTGGGGCAGGGCATCGAGCTGGCGTGAGGCCAGCTTCATTTGCTCGTACTCCAGCAGGCGGCGCACCAGCTCGGCGCGCGGGTCTTCGGGCTCTACGCCTTCGGACGTCTTTTTGGGCGGCAGCAGCATGCGCGACTTGATCTCGATCAGCATGGCGGCCATCAGCAGGTATTCCGCTGCCAGTTCGAGGTTTTTAGCCCGAATTTCTTCAACGTAGCTTAGGTACTGGCGCGTGACCCCGGCCATGGGGATGTCCAAAATATTGAAGTTTTGCTTGCGTATCAGGTACAGCAGCAAGTCCAGCGGGCCTTCAAAAGCCTCTAAAAACACCTCCAGCGCATCCGGCGGAATGTACAAATCTGTCGGCATGGCAAACAAAGGCTCGCCGTACAGGCGCGCCAAGGCCACTTGGTCTACCACCGTAGGCAACCCCATGCCAGAGTGTGGCGCAGCGGAGGGAAGCAAAGGGCTATCGCGCACTACTTATTGCCATACACGTAGGGTTTTTGTGCCACGCGGCTGCTGGCGTTGTCAGCCAGTTCAGTGCGGTCCACGTTCTTGTCCCATAGCAGTGCGCGGCCTGCGCGCTGCTCGGCCTCCAGGGTGGGGCGGCTGATTTTCAGGTCGTTGATAAACTGGCTGGTCTCCGACACATACTGCGGTGTGTAGAAAAAACGGTCAATGGCTTTGGACAAGGCAGACATAATTGTGGCGGGTTGGGTAATGAAAATGGGCAATCAACAGTATTGATTTTACTGGGCTAGGCCGGGCAGGGCGGTGCTTCTAGTGGTACCGGTGCGCAAAGCCTGAACGTACAACAAGTAAAGGACGTGAAAAATGGACACTTTAGGTATTAGAAAACTGATTTTCATGGGTTTATTCGCAGCTTTGCTCAGCTTGGGTGGCTGCGACCAGCAGCGCATCAGCGAGCTAGAAGAAGGCATTTCTACCGAAATGGACGTGCGCGCCGAGTTGGGCGAGCCTGAAAAAATATGGGACGGCGCAGACGGCGTGCGCATTTTTGAGTACAACCGCCAGCCCGCAGGCCATGTGAACTACATGGTTAGCATGGGCACTGACGGCAAAATGGCAGCCCTGCGCCAGGTGCTCACCCCAGACAATTTTGCCAAAGTCCAGCCCGGTATGCCCATGGAGACTGTGCGCAAAATGCTGGGCAAACCCATGCGCGTTGTGCCCTACAGCCTGAAAAGTGAAACCTACTACAACTGGCGTTATCTGACGGACAGTAACAACACTTCGATGGTGTTCAGTGCGGTAATGGACACTAATCTAAAGGTGTTACGCACCGAGACCATGTTAGACCCCGATGTCAGTTCTAATGGCACCCAGAATTCCAAGAAAACGCCAGCAAATAACTTATAGGAACCTTATGCAATCTTCTTTTCAATGCTTGGGCAAGGTTGCCGCGCTGTCCGCAATGTTGGCTTTGCAGGCTTGTGGTGGTGGTGGTGGCTCTGAAACCACCACCGGAGGCGGTGCGACCACACCGACCACACCGACCACACCGACTGCGCCAGCGGGCCCGGTAATTACTCCTACGCTGGCCAACCCAGGCAACCCAGTTACCACAGCCTCGGTGGCCATCACAGGTGTGGCCACCTATGATTCGGTGGCCTATACCTCCGCCAGTAATGCAGGGCTGAACTACGCTGGTGCTGTGCGCAAGCCAATTCGCGCTGTTACGGTGCAGGCTGTTTCCCCCTCTAACGTGGTGTTGGCATCTACCACCTCTAGCGACACCGGCAGCTATACGCTTAATGTGCCTAGTGGTGCACAATTTAGCATTCTGGTGCGTGCTGAGCTGCTTAAAACCAGCGGCGCAAGCCAGTGGAATGTAACCCTGCGCGACAACGTGGTGGACACTGACAATCCTAACGGCAGCGCGCCTTGGGTGGTGCAATCGTCTGCGGTCTGTACAGCCGCTGCAGCCGCAGTGTGCAGTTTTAACGCCACCACCGGTTGGAGCACCAGTGCTAATGCCTACACAGGTTTTCGCGCAGCGGGTTTATTTGCCCTGCTGGACACTGTGTACGAAGGCATGAAGCTCATCAATACGGCGCAACCTAGTGCCCTATTTCCAACTTTGAACATTTTTTGGAGCGAAAGAAATATTGCCAGCAGCGGCAATTTAGTGGAGGGCGATATTGGAACTTCCTTTTTCGCGGGTGGCACTGCCGCCAGCGGCGCTGTGTCGCGCAGCTTGTACATTTTGGGTGCGGCCAACAACGACACCGACGAGTTTGACGGCAGCATCATTGCCCACGAATACGGCCACTACCTGCAGAGCGCTTTTTCTGTCAATCCTTCTACGGGCGGCAGCCACAGCGGCAACGACAAGCTGGACATGACGCTGGCCTTTGGCGAAGCCTGGGGCAATGCCTATTCGTCCATGGCCCGCAAGGACCCAATCTATGCAGACTCATTGGGCCCGCGCCAAGCGGGCGGTTTTACCAACAACTTGGGCACAGCGCCTACCGATGCCAGCCGCGGCTGGTACCGTGAGAATTCGCTGGGCAATGTGCTGTATGCCTTTTTTACCAACTCCAGTGGGGGTTTCACACCTATTTGGACAGCATTGACCGGGCCCATGAAAACATCGCAAGATGCATTGGCCACCGTGTTTAGCTTTGCCGCCGCAGTGCGCAGCGGCGGTAACGCAGCCGCTTCGTCGGCACTGAACACTTTGCTGGCTGCGCAAAATATTGGCACTGCGGGTGCCGACCAATGGGGCAGCACGGAGTCTAACAACGGCGGCAATGCCAGCAACCTGCCGGTCTACGCCCAGTTGGCCCTTGGTACCGCCACACCGGTGTGCTTTATTAACACCAATGTGACTGACGACACGGCCAACAAGCTGGGCTCCATTCGCTACTACCGCTTCACGCTTGCGTCGGCAGGTACACGCACCGTTACGGCCAACTTTGCTGCAGGCCGCGATATTGACTTTGATGTATTTCAGCGCGGCGAATTGGTGGCGCGCGCTGCTGCCGACAACCTGCCTGCAGGCACCTCTGAATCTAAAAGTGTCAACCTGGCAGCAGGCGAGGTCGTTATTCGGGTGAAAGACTATGTCACCACGTCGCCGCCTGTAGGGGCTAACTGCGCCACACTGCGCGTTAACTAAGCCTTGCCGCATTGCCAACGTATTGTGTATTTTTAGAAAGTAACCCATGAAGCATTTAACAATAGCCGCCAGCGTATGCCTTGCCATGTTTGCCGCCTCTGCCGTGGCCGATGTGGCAGTGCTGCCTGCTGCACAAGCCACGGCTGGAAAAGCAGCTTTGGACTCAGCCAAAGCGCGTAAAAACGGCTTTACGCCTATGGCCAGCAAACAGGGCGGCTCGGGTGTAACTTTGGCCTACCGCATTGAAGGCACACCCACCATGGGCGTGCCACTGACCATTACCCTTAGCATGCAAAGCCAAACTGATGCGCAGGTGAACTTTACCGCTGGCCCAGGGCTGGTGCTAAGCAACCCTGACCAAGTGCTGGCTTCGCAACCAGGGCAAAGCTCAGAGCACAGCTTTAGCGTGGTGCCGCAGTCAAATGGCAAGTTCTACGTGAATGTATTTTCCAGCGCCAACGGCCGCCAAAGTGCCAGCGCCATACCCGTGCGTGTGGGCAGTGGGTCGCTGCAGCTAAAGTCGGGTGCAGCGCCCGCAGTGGTTGATGGCGTGGTGGTTAAAAAGATGCTGGTGCCTTAAGTTGGTACTTCATGCTGCCCACCCAGCTGCTGCACCAAGCTGCTGCATCTAGCGGCTGCATCTAGCGGCTGACAGCAGCTAAACTTTAGCGGCGTAATTCACGCCCGCAAGGCCTTGGTAGTCAATGTCTTGCGTCCATAGTGTGGCTTGGTATTCCCGTGCAATGCAGTACATCACAGCATCGGCCAAGGCCAATTTGTGCTGCTGCGCGGCGCTGGAGGCAGCGATGGCGCGGGCATCGGTAATAGGCACTACGGTGCCTCGGCGCATCACATTGAGGCAGGTGTCGCGCTCTGCAATGCTTATGCTGCGACTGAGAAATTTGTGTACCTCAAACAATGCCAATGCGGGCACTACCAATCGGTCAGTTTGCTCAATGGCAGAAGCAAAATAAGGTGCCCGCGCAGAGTCTAAAAAATACTCAATCCAGCCCGATGAATCCACGACATTCATTTAAAAACGGTCCGGCTCTTTGGGGATGGTGGTGTCAATATTCCCTAGATGCCGCAGTATGCCTCTGTATGCGCTCACGGGCAACTCTGGCGTGAGTGTGGTTTGCTTACCGTCGTAGGTAAACTTCACTTTGCTACCTTCAGTCAGACCCAGCTTGGCGCGCAGAGCGGCGGGCAGGGTAATTTGCCCCTTGCTGGTCATGGTGGCTTCAAGTTCTAGAACTGCAGGCATGGCAACTCCTTTAATTAAGAAAAAGTAAGTTTACCAGATAAGTAAGGAGTTCTAATTTTCCTTACTTATCTGGGTGTTCAGTTATTTGCATACGCAGCAAAGCCATGCAAGGGTTGTGCAGGCTTGTGCTGCTGAAAATTAGCGCCCGCTTACCGAAGCCGCATGCCCGGCTGCGCACCTGGCCAAGGGGTAAGGATGTAAATGCCCGGATGGGCCTTCTCGTCGCCATGGCTGGCAGCCAGCACCATGCCTTCGCTGATACCAAACTTCATCTTGCGCGGGGCCAGGTTGGCCACCATCACAGTGTGTTTGCCCACCAGCTCCTCGGGCTTGTACACGCTGGCAATGCCGCTGAACACGTTGCGGTATTTGGCGCTGCCATCTTCATTAGCTTCGCCCACATCTAGCGTCAGGCGCAGCAGCTTGGTCGATCCTTCCACCGCTTCACAGTTAACGATGGTGCAAATGCGCAGGTCAATTTTGCTAAAGTCGTCGATAGTGATCGTGGGGGCCAGTGCTTCACCACCGGGATGAATAGATTTTGCTGGATGAGACGCTACATTATCAATAGCTGCCTGTGCAGCATTTTCTTGGGCCTGGGCCTCAAACAATGCTTCAAGCTGCTGAGGGTCTACACGCTGCATCAGGTGTTTGTAGTCGCCGATCACATGGCCTGCACCCAGCAATTTAGCGCCATCAGTGAAGGTAAACTCACCAACCCTAAGAAACGTTTCTACCTGCGCAGCCAGCGCAGGTAGCACAGGCTTAATGCACACCGTTAGCAGGCGGAAGGCCTCTATGCAGGTAGTGCAAGCCTCTTGCAGGCGCGCATCTTGGCCCGCCAGTTTGGCCAGCTCCCAAGGCTTATTGAGGTCTACGTATTCATTGACTTTGTCAGCCATGAGCATGATCTCGCGCTGCGCTTTGCCAAACTCACGCGCCTCGTACAGCTGTGCAATCTCTGGCACTTTGGCTTGCATCGCATTGACCAGGTCGGCCCCCGAGCCCGCCAGCGCGCCCAAAGCGCCGCCAAAGCGCTTGGCAATAAACCCTGCGCTGCGGCTGGCAATGTTAATGAACTTGCCTACCAAGTCGCTGTTTACGCGGAGTTGAAAGTCTTCCGCATTAAAGTCAATGTCTTCGTTACGGTCGTTCAGCTTGGCAGCTAAGTAGTAGCGCAGCCATTCGGGGTTCATGCCCAGCGACAGGTACTTAAGTGGGTCTAGGCCAGTACCGCGGCTCTTGCTCATTTTCTCGCCGTTGTTCACAGTTAAAAAGCCATGCACAAACACATTGGTAGGTGTTTTGCGGCCGCTAAACTTCAATATGGCAGGCCAGAACAACGTGTGGAAGGTGATGATGTCTTTGCCAATGAAGTGGTATTGTTCTAACTGCGGGTTGGCCATGTAGGCATCGTAATTTTCACCGCGCTTTTCTAGTAAGTTCTTCAGCGAAGCGAGGTAGCCAATCGGGGCATCCAACCACACATAAAAATATTTACCCGGTGCATCGGGAATTTCAATGCCAAAGTAGGGGGCATCGCGGGAAATGTCCCAATCGCCCAAGCCTTCAGAGGTGCTGCCGTCTGCATTGGTGCGAACAGAGAACCATTCTTTGACCTTGTTGGCTACTTCCGGCTGCAGCTTGCCGTCTTGGGTCCATTTTTCTAAAAAATCAACACAGCGCGGGTCAGAGAGTTTGAAGAAAAAGTGTTCTGAGTTTTTGAGCTCTGGCCTCGCGCCTGAGAGTGTAGAAAACGGGTTGATCAAATCTGTGGGTGCATACACCGCGCCACAGTTTTCACAATTGTCCCCATACTGGTCTTTGGTGTGGCACTTGGGGCACTCGCCTTTGATGTAACGGTCAGGCAGGAACATGTTCTTCTCAGGGTCGAAAAACTGCTCAATGGTTTTGGTTTCGATGAGCGAGCCACCCTCTTCGGCTGGAATATCCCGCAAATCACGGTAAATTTGACGTGCCAAAGTGTGATTTTCAGGCGAATCGGTGCTGGACCAGTTGTCAAAACTGATGTGGAAACCGTCTAAATATTGTTGACGGCCAGCAGCAATGTCTGCGACGAACTGCTGCGGCGTTTTGCCAGCTTTCTCTGCCGCAATCATGATGGGCGCGCCGTGGGTGTCGTCTGCGCCTACAAAATTGACGGCGTTGCCCTGCATACGTTGATACCGCACCCAAATATCGGCCTGGATGTATTCCATGATGTGGCCGATGTGGAAGTTGCCATTGGCATACGGCAGCGCGGTGGTGACGAAAAGTTGGCGTGGGGCGGTCATAACAATTGAAGGATTCTTTTGAGGGCTAATCCGCTATTTTATGGGTTGTCGTTACACTTCTAGCCATTTACATCTTTTCACTCTACTTTTTCGAACTTAACTACCGTCATGGTCAACCAAGAACTACTCCTACAAGCGCTGCAAACTGTGATTGACCCGAACACGGGGAAAGACTTTGTCAGCACCAAAGCGCTGAAAAACCTAGCTGTGGCGGGTGAAGCAGGCGAAAAGGTATCTTTTGAGATTGAATTGGGCTATCCCGCCAAGAGTCAAATGGCTGGTTTTCGCGATGCATTGATTGCTGCAGCAAAGGGCGTCGCTGGGGTAGAAGATGTTACGGTTCATATAAAAACCAACATCGCAGCACATTCGGTACAACGCGGCGTGGCATTGCTGCCGAACGTTAAAAATATCGTTGCTGTCGCTTCAGGCAAAGGCGGCGTGGGTAAAAGCACTACGGCGGTGAACTTAGCGCTGGCTTTAGCCGCTGAAGGCGCGTCTGTGGGTTTGCTGGATGCTGATATTTATGGCCCTAGCCTGCCAATGATGATGGGCGTTTCAGGCAAGCCTGCAAGCTTGGATGGCAAAAACATGGAGCCGCTAGAAAATTATGGCGTGCAAGTCATGTCCATTGGTTTTTTGGTAGAACCTGACCAAGCCATGATTTGGCGTGGCCCGATGGCGA
>JAYWGO010000067.1:0-6621 GCA_043778205.1 Polaromonas sp.
TTGGTCGGTGTGAAAGGATTCGAACCTTCGACCCCTTGCACCCCATGCAAGTGCGCTACCAGGCTGCGCCACACACCGAAGCTTCAGATTATAGCGTGAGAAGGTGCCGCCCTTGAACCACTGCTGTACACCAGCTAGGCAGGTATGGCCAAAAGATCACGAATTTCAAACAGCTCGCGGCGCAGTTGCAAGATAGGCAAATGCAGTGCATGCACATCGGCCCCTAAACCTGCTGCTGCAGCATCATCGCTGTCAGCAAAATCAGCCTCACCCATGCCGGGTGGAAAGCCAGACTCCGCGCCCTCTAGCACGTCTACGCCGTCCAGCATCACCTCGCCTGCTTTGCGGCGGTCGCGCTCGGTCTGCACCAAATCATGCAGCTTGTTGCGCGCGCCGCTGATGGTAAAGCCTTGGTCGTACAGCAGGTCGCGTATGCGGCGAATCATCAGCACCTCGTGGTGCTGGTAGTAGCGGCGGTTGCCGCGCCGCTTCATGGGCTTGAGCTGGGTAAATTCTTGCTCCCAATAGCGCAGCACGTGCGGTTTTACGTCACACAGCTCGCTAACTTCACCAATCGTGAAATAGCGCTTAACAGGGATAGATGGGAGGGATTTCTCCATTGAAATCAACGTTCTACAAGCAAGACCTCGAAATTTACTCGCATTTTGCCTAAGATGCAAACTACTTTGACTGTGCACGCTAACTGCTTGAATTTGTTGTAATTTCGCGCTCAGCTTATTAGAGCAATGTTTGTAACAGCCGTGTGCGTCAGCGGTCTACTTTTTTGACTTTTTTGTGACGCGTGGCCAGCCGCGCAGCGGGCCATTTACACCGGGGCGTTGCGCGCCTCAATGCCCCAGCGCGCCAAGGCTGCATCGTCGCTTACGCGCGCATCTACCCACAAGGCCACGCCGCCCAAGGTTTCTTTTTTCCAAAAAGGTGCTTGGGTTTTCAAATAGTCCATTAAAAACTCGCAAGCTTTAAAGCTCTCGCCCCGGTGCGCGGATGTCACGGCCACCATCACAATCTGGTCTAGCGGTGCCAACTTGCCCACACGGTGCACCACGCGGGCGGCAAATATGTCAAAGCGCTGGTGGGCCGCGTCTATCATGGCCTCGATCGCGCTCTCGGTCATGCCGGGGTAGTGCTCTAGCTCCAGCGCGCTGATGCTGGCTGCGCCTTGGCCCAGGTTGCGGTCACGCACGGTGCCGACAAAACTGCACACTGCGCCCACCCGCGCGTCGTGCGCACGCAGCGTGGCGATCTCGTCGCTTACATTGAAATCGGCGGTTTGAATGGCTACGCGGCTTGCCATGCTAGCCCCCCGTCACCGGCGGGAAAAACGCCACTTCAGCGCCTGCCGGCAGCGCGGCCGTGTCGTCTGCCATGGTTTGGTTGACTGCCATGCGCAGGGCGGTACTGGTGGCCAGTGCCTCCCCATAGGCACCGCCGCGCGCAAGCAGCTCAGCGCGCAGCGCGCCCAGGGTAGCGGCTTGGGTGGCCCACGGCTCGCTGGCATGGCCCAGCGCCTCGCGTATGGAGGCAAAATACTTAAGGGTGATGGTGTTCATAAAGCAATTTAGCCCAACAGTTCTGAGAACGGAATAAAACGCACAGTATCGCCTTGGGCAATGGTACAGCCCGCCGGGTTGTCTACCAGCCCGTCGGCCCACACGGCCGAGGTGAGCACGCCCGAGCTTTGGTTGGGGTAAATATCAACTGCGCCATCTTCGTTGCGGCGCGCACGCAAAAATTCACGGCGTTTATCGGCTTTGGGCCATGTAAATAGAGCACAGGCTGCTATGCTTAGTGCAGCAGTGGCGGCCACACTTTGGCCCTGCAGCACCGCCAACATAGGCCGCACCAAGAGCAAGAAAGTAACCAAACTAGACACTGGGTTACCCGGTAGCCCCACAAAATGCGTGGTGGATATAGCTTGCGTACCTCGGTCAATGCGGCCATAGGCAAACGGTTTGCCCGGCTTCATGCTGATGCTCCACAGGTCTAGGCTGCCTAGCTGCTGCACGGCGGGTTTAATGTGGTCTTCTTCGCCCACGCTCACGCCGCCGCTGGTCAAAATCAGGTCATGGCTTTGGGCGGCAAGTGCCAGCGCAGCCACGGTAGCCGCGCGGTTGTCGGGCACGATGCCCATGTCGGTTACCTGCGCACCTGCGCGCTGCAGCAAAGCGCGTAAAAAAAAGCGGTTGCTGTTGTAGATGCTGCCTGGCCGCATCGCCTCTGGCGCTACGGTGCCGGGCATGACCAGCTCATCACCGGTAGAAAACAAGGCCACTTTGGCGCGGCGCAGCACGGTCAGTTCGGCCAAGCCTATGCTAGCGGCCAAGCCCAGCGCGGCGGGGCCCAGCAAGGTGCCCGCAGGCAGCACCACCCGGCCCTTGGCAATGTCTTCGCCCGCTTTGCGCACCCACTGGCCTGCACTGGGCTGGGTGGTAACGCGCACGCTGGCATGGCCCACGCTGGTGCCTGTGCCCGTATTTGCACCTACACCCACCTCCTCCTCCTCCTCCTCCTCCTCCTCCACATCCACATCCACATCCACGCAGTCTTCTTGCATCACCACGGCGTCTGCCCCCGGCGGCATGGGTGCGCCGGTAAAAATGCGGGCAGCCTCGCCTGCGTGCAGCGGCTGGCCAAACTGCCCGGCAGCAATGCGCTGGGCTACCCGCAACACCGTGTTGGCGCTGGTGCAGTCGGCGCTGCGCACGGCATAACCGTCCATTGCGCTGTTGTCAAACCCAGGCACCTGCAAGTTAGAAGTGATGCTGCTGCCCAGCACGCGGCGGTCAGCGTCAAAGGTGGCAACCACTTCAGTAGCGGTCAAGGGCTGTACATGTGCCAGCAGGTCGGCCAAGGCATCGTCTAGTGAGCGCAGCGGAGAAAATTTAGTAGTGGGTGCGGGCATGGCAGGGCTTTCAATGCTAAGTGAAGTAGCGTCTTTACATATGGCGTTCGGCCTGGTAGTCAAACCTGGCGGCATTGTCCATCAGCCACTGGGCTACCGTGTCGGGGGCGTTCACGTCCAAAATCGGGCGCTGTGTGCCTGCGCGCACCTGGCTTGGTGCATCGGTGGCAATCGCAACGATGAAGTCGTCTTGGTCATACAGCGCGGGTTTACCGTGCGAGGGCCGCCAGACTTCAATTTTAGGCACATCGCTTTCCTTAAAGCCCTCGACCAGCACCCAGTCCACACCGCTGTAGAGCTGGGCAATCAAATGGTGCACTTTGAGTTCACCGGGTTGTTCAAATTCGCGCATCAAAGCCAGCCGTTTGCCTGAGGCCACTACCACTTCAAAGGCACCCGCCTCGCGGTGGCGAAAGGTGTCTTTGCCGGGGTGGTCAATGTCAAACTTATGGTGCGCATGCTTAACCACCGATACGCGCAGCCCACGGCTTTTAAGCACCACAATCAGCGCTTCAACCAAAGTTGTTTTACCCGCGCCCGAAAAACCTGCGAAACCTACTACGTTCATGTCAATATGCTGTGATAAAAGATGAAAGCGCCCAAGATAGCCGTGTTAACTACGCTTAATTTAGAGCTGCAGATTTAACACTATTAATTTAATAGCTGCTTATGCAGTATTTCCTTGGGCCAGAGCCCTAAAACTGCGGTTACCAAAGCTAAAAGCATGCTATTAAGAGGCCTGAACAGCGGTTGTTTAAATTCAATTATAGGCCCTTGGCCCAAAGAAATACTGCACAAGCAGCTATTTAAAATATAGCAAATCTATGGCACCAAGGCATGCCAAAGGCACCAGCAGAACCCAAATTTTGCACAGGCAACTATGGGAGCTCAACAGCAGGGGCAAAAAGCCCAAATTCCGGGCTATAATCTAAGGCTTATGTTCCTCAATAGCTCAGTTGGTAGAGCGCCGGACTGTTAATCCGTAGGTCCCTGGTTCGAGTCCAGGTTGAGGAGCCACTTAGAAAGCCAAATAAATCAAGGTCTTACCGCTAACGCGTTAGGACCTTATTTTTTTCCTCCCGTGAAAAAATACGGGATTGGTGCAAAAGTGGTGCAGTTAGATACTCACCGCCAGTCGATCACTTACACAAAGGATTTCGAATGGCAAGTATCAAAAAGCGCGGCGATTACTGGCGCGCGCAAGTCCGCCGAGGCGGCTATCCCACCATGTCACGCACGTTTGACACCCGCACCCTGGCTGAGACCTGGTCACGCGATGTTGAGCGCACCATGAACCAAGGACAGTTTCGCGGGGTCGGCGATGCACAAAAAGCAACACTCAGCGATTGCTTGGAGCGCTACTGGTTGAACGTCGCTTCCAAAAAAACCCACCCGCAACAGGAACGCCAGCGCATTTTGCGATGGCAGGCCCACCCGCTGGCCAAGCGTTACCTGTCCAACCTGCGGGGTGTTGACTTCGCCGCCTACCGTGACGAACGGCGCAAGCAAGGCCGCGCCGAGAACACCGTCCGGTTAGAACTACAGCTGGTAAGTCACCTGTTCAACGTAGCACGCAAGGAATGGGGCATGGAAGGCCTGCTGAACCCATTGAACGACACCCGCAAGCCCTCGGGCTCCCGAGAGCGTGACAGGCGGCTGCAGGCCGGGGAATTCGACGCGTTGCGTGAGGAACTGGCCAGCCGGGCCAATCCGTGGGCGCTGGCGGCTTTTGACTTGGCCATTGAAACCACCTTGCGGCGCGGCATGCTCCAAACAGACGCGATTGGCTGAAGAGTACCGTGCAAAAATGTGCACTCAGGCGACAGGATTTGCAGCCTGTAGATTGGTGATAGCTGCGATGATTGAGGTTATGGACAAAATGCCTCCCGCTGAGAGAGAGCTGTTTCGCGATAAGCTGGTTCAGATTACACGCAAGAAAGTCTTTAGTTTCGACAACGACCCAGACTACAAAGGGCAGGGTTGGTTGAGTGCAGAGGCGGCGCTCTCACGCATCTCAGAGAACAAGGTGCTGGGATTGATTTAACCCGTCTTTAACGTACGTTGCCATCAACGTTTGATGCCAGTTGGTTGCAGCCTTTGGCTTGCTCTGCTATCAGTTTAGCCCTCAAACACTCTCCCCAATTCTCCTACAACGTACTAATGTGGCCGAATCTATCGAGAAACAGCGGCACGGTAAGCGCTCTCCACCGCACGAAGCACAGTAGCGTGCAAAGTGCCTATTTTGGGGGTGTTTCCGTGGCGATTTCTCAAAGGTACTTTGAAGTAACGCTCTGACCAGGGAAGCTCTACGATCACTTTGAAGTCAAACTTTGTGTCGTAGGCCAATCCGGCCAGAGCGTAGGCTGCGGGGTGCTTTTCTTGCGTGATTGCGACTTCGCCGGTTTTGAGCCGTGAAAGGTTTTGTGAGGTACCGTACACCACGCGCACTAAAACGCCGTCTTCCCGCGCCTCAATACCCATGACCAGTGCCGGTCTTGGCTTAGGCCCTGGATCAATATCGGGCACCTCTGGAAACATGCACCAAACAATGTCGCCAGGTGCTGGACTGGCCCAATTCATTGGAACAAGTCTTGTCTAAAAAGTACTTTACCCTTGGGCAAGTGTTTGGCTGCATCTTTGCGGATCGCCGTTATCTGCTTTGCCGTCAACGGCCCGTCATCAGGTTCATAAGCTGGCAGCACATCACTGGCAAACTTGGACAAAGCCATGTGAATGACTTGGGTTTCTGAAAGGTCGAGCTCCATGGCCAACGCCTTCACAGTAGTGCGGGTCACACCGAATTGCGTGTCTTTTGCGCGGAATTTAACCAACAGATTTTCGCTAACAGCTTGCATAGGGCACCTTCGAAACATATAGAAAGTATATACCACAGTATTTTACTTTGACAAGCAAAGGGGCCCCGAATCGCACCTTGTGTGCACCCCGCAGGGTTTGGGGGCTGAGGTATGGGGTATGGGGGCGCAGCGCCCCATGGTAGCGAAGCGGTACCTCTGCTCACGGCATCAATTCAAAGCTTCGGCGAGACCTCAGCGCCTGCTTTTCATAAGTAGAAAATACCACTAGTGTCCGGTTAAATCACCCCCGGAGCGGCGTAAAGCCAATACAGACGCGGGTTTCGAGCGATTTTAGGCTGTCCACGATTTGAATTTCTATTTTTTGGCTGGTCAAACTCTGAGAATTTCAAATCTTGGAGTTTCGTATGAATTACGGCAAGACACTGTTTGCACAAGTGATGGAGTTTGTGCCGTGGAAGACCTTTGGGCGCATCATCGACAAGCATGGCGGGGACGCAGGCGTGCGCACCTTGGGCTGTGCAGAGTTGTTTCGCGTCATGGCCTTTGCCCAGTTGACATGGCGCGAATCGTTGCGCGATATCCAGGCCTGTCTGGGTGCCAACCAGTCCAAGCTGTTTCACATGGGACTTGCCAACGTGCCCGCACGCTCCACGCTGGCCGATGCCCTCAATGCCCGCGATTGGCGCATTTACCACGCGCTGGCGATGCACCTGATCCCTCGGGCGCGCGCCTTGTATGCCCCAGACGCACTGGAAGGCTTGGACTTGGATACCACCGTCTATGCGCTGGATGCCACTACCATTGACCTGTGTCTGTCGCTGTTTGACTGGGCACCGTTTCGCTCCACCAAAGCGGCTATCAAGCTGCACACGCTGCTGGACT
>JAYWGO010000068.1:0-110285 GCA_043778205.1 Polaromonas sp.
ACGGATGCAATCTATACCTGTGTATGTCAGCACGAATTGCCCACTTGGCATTTAGGGGGTGTCCATGTACGTGTTTTTGGAAGATTTTGCAGCAAGGCCACACTCAAGCGGCGCTAATGTACACAAGCTGGGAAAGCAATCTTCAAGGGACCTAAAAAACCAAGATTTCCAAACCAAACAGCCCTACCGCCCAAGGAAATACTGCACAGACAGCTATTAAATTAGTAGTATGCAGACCGAAGCTTATCCACCCGCTGCACTGCGCCAAGCCTTAGCTGCAGCCGCAGCATCACCCCGGTTTTCAGCCAACAGGGCCAGTGCACGCCAAGCGGCGCGCTTGAGGGGTTCGTCTTTTAAATCGCTGGTGGCCGCAGTGAGCAGTTGCTGGGCTTTGCCCCACAGCTCACGCTTCATGCAAGCCATGCCGGCCAGGTACTGCAGACGTCCGTCGTTGGGCAGCTGGCGTTGGGCTGCTTCTATTTTGCCTAGCCAGACGGTGTCGATGGTTTCAAACGTGGCCTCTAGGGCGTGCACCAAGCGGCTTTGGGCTGCATCGCCCAAAGCGGGGTAGTTGTCCCAGGTGGTTTGCAGCCACTGGCGGGCGCGGTCTTGCTGGGCGGCTGCCTCGGGCGTGCCAGCGGTCACGTTAACCAAACGCAGGGCGGCATGGGTGGCCACCTCGGGTTGTTTGCGCTCGGCTTCGGTCAGGCTGGCCCATGCGCGCAGCAGCTGGCCTGCGTCGTGCGCGTCAGTTAAGGTATGGGTGGCCAGGCTGCGCACCATGCTTTGCGCGGCTGTGGGAGAAAAAGCGCCGTGCTTGGCTAAGAGGCGGGCGGTGTCTAGTGCGGCTGCGTTGTGTTTGCCCAGGCGGGCAGCGCGCAGTTTAAGGCGCAGGGCGATGGTGCGGCGCTGGGTGCCTTGGGGCAGCTGGGCCAAGCGCTCTAGCGCGGCGGTAGGGTCGCGGTCGTCTAGCGCCCAGCGGGCGGCGCGCAGCTGGGCACCCTCGCGCACGTGCAGGGCGCTTTTGGGCAGGTCAATGTCCAGGGCGGCTTGCACTTGCCGGTCGCGCAGGGCGGGGTCTTGCAGTGACTGGGCGGCCTCGGCGGCTACCAGGTGGGCCATGGCTTGAACCTCGTTGGTTTGGGGCACGGTATTTTTCAGTGCGGCGGCGTGCTGGGCCGAGGTTTCGGCCAGCTTGCGGGCGCGGCTAAAACGCCCTGCCAGCAGGTTGGCCAGCGCGTCGCGCAGCTCGCTGTGCATGGCGCGCTCGCGCTGGGTGGCGCGCCATGCTTTGGCTTGGGCCGGCAGGTTGAGCAAAGCAGTGACTGCGTGCAGCGCAAGGTGCAGCAGCAAGAAGGCCGCCAGCAGCAGCAGCAACACCAGGTTAAGCGACACATCGACCCGGTGCGGGGGCCAAAACAGCGTGACGGTGCCATTAGACTGCGAGGCAAACAGCGCTACGCCTACGGCGGCGGCAAAGATGGCTAACAGCCAGAGTGCGGCGCGCATGGTGGCCTAGCGCCCTGCAGCGGCGGTGGCCAGCGCGGCCAGGGTGTCGTCTACGCGCGGCATTTCAGTGGCTTTCATTTGCGCCTGCAGCTGCAGCACCAAGGCTTGCGCTTGCTGGGTGGCGCGGGCATTGGTGTCAAAGTACTTGGCCAGGCTGGCAGAGGCTTGGCCCAGGTCGGCGCGGCTGGCATCTTGCTGGCGGGCCAGCAGGCCCAGGCGAGCATTTAAAATTTTAAGCTTGAGGTTTTCGCGCACAAAAAAGCTTTGCTCGGGGCTGAGCAAAGCGGCCTCAGGGGTGTCAATACGGCTAACGCGCACCAAGCCGCGGGCTTCGTCGCGCATAGCGCTTAGGATGGTTTGCAGCCACTGCGGTAGCCTGAGCGACTGGCCCAGGGCAGAAGTGCTGGCGGACTCGTCTGCGCTGGCACCGTTGGCCCCACTGGCCCCATTGGCGCCACTAGCCCCGCTGGCGGGTTTGCCTGCCTGCTTGTTGGCAGCGGCGGGTTTGGCAGAGCTGTTGTTGCCGGCTTGGGCCGTAGGCCTGGTGTCAGCATTTTTGACATCATTGCCCAGCGGCAGGTCGTCCACCATGCGGGCCAGTTCGTCTAGCTTGAGCAGCAGGCCGGGGGTGTCGGCCAGCGTGGCGGCTTTGATGCGTTCCAGGTCTTTGGCAATGGCGCGTTGCAGCGGGGTGAGGCGCGGCTGGGCAGCGCGGGCAATGCGCTGGTCAGCCGCGCGCAGGGCTGCCAGCAGGGGCTCGGCACTGCCGGTCAGGTTGGCCTGCTGCTGGGCCAGGCGCACGGCAGAGTCAATGTCTACCACCAAGTTTTCATCGCGGGAGCGCGACAGGCTGGTCATCAGCTCTTCCAGCTGGCTGCGCTGCAGGGCGACCTCGCTGATTTTGGCTTCCATCAGGGTTTGCCGGGCGGCTGTTTCGCGCACGCTGTCTTGCGCCGCTTTGGCCAAGGCTTTGGCCTCTACCGACTGGGTGCTGGCATCTAAGCTTTGGCGGGCCAGGGTTTCTTGGATATGGCCCAGTTTGAACCACAACAGCCCGCTGGCGCACAACGACGCGGCGCAGACAACTGCTAAAAACAAGGTGGTTTTAGATGCCGCTGGCTTGCCCAAGTGCGCTACTGGCGGCTGCGCGCTGGCCTGTGGTGCGGGGCCGCCCACGTTGTGTGCAGGCGCGTTGGCAGGGCCTGTGGTAGCCGCTGGAGGAATAGGAGGAATAGGAGGAATAGGAGGAACTGGCGGAATCGGGGGAACTGGAGGCACCGGACTGGCCAGCGCCAGGCTAGCTGCGTCCACGCTGGCAACAGAGGGGCTGGCTGCAGGTGGGCTTGTAGACTCAGTCATAGCATTGATTTTATCGACTGCACTACCTCAGTAGCTTCGGGCCGTGACGTGCAAACAACACCAAAGCCTGCCGTGTGCGCCGCCTGCGCAATACGCGGGTGCGTGGCCACGCAGCGGGCCTGGCCCCAGCCACTGCCCACCACAGGCAAATGCGCCAGGGCCTGCGAGCTGCTAAACACCCACACACTGCCGTCTGCCGCCGCAGCCTGCGCCCACGCCGTTTGCGCAGCCGACCACTGCGGCGCGCGGCGCTGGTACACGGCGGCAAACTCTACCGTGCCACCAGCAGCGCGCACTTGGGTGGCCAACCAGTCGCGGCTGGCGCTGGGTGTGCCGATGTCTTCACCGCGCAAGATAAGCACTGCAGTGCCGCTTTGAATTTGGCGGTGCACCCGCAGCCACAGCGCCTCGGTGTCCCACTGCGCGGCCTGCGCGTCAGGTGCGTCAATCTGCGCACTGGGCAGGCCGTGCTGCAGCAGGGCCGCCACGGTGCCAGGGCCGGTAGCCCAGTGCCGCTGCCCTGCAAGCGCTGTTACCGAATCCGTGCTTACTATATTTTTAATAGCTGCTTGTGCAGCATTTCCTTGGGCCACAGGGCTATTTGGCTTAAAAAAGTAGTCTACAGCGTTAGCACTCACCCACATGCAAACGGCTGTTTGTGCGGCACGTGCATGCAGGGCGGCGCGCTGCGCGGGTGCCAGCGCATCGCTAATTTCAATCAGCGGGAAATTGCAGGCCTGTAGCCCCCGCAACCCCTGCGCCTGCAGTACCTGCAGCCACTGGGCAGCTTGCCCAGCGGGGCGGGTAAGGATCACGCGCGGCCCGGTCATGGTGCTTTAGCCCGTCGTGGTGGAGGTTGGGCTGGGCGCTGCGGCTGCCCGCACGGCCAGCTGGGCCGCTGCCACTTGCAATTGCAGCGCCACCTGCGCGCCCAGCTGGCGGGCTTGCTCAGCTGTGGGGTTGGCTGCGTCGCCCTGTGCGTGGGCCAGTGGGCGCAGGCTGGCTTGAGCACCCCCTTCACCCCCTTCATTACCCGGCTGATCAGCACCCTCATAGGCTGCGCGCAAATGCAGCACCTCGCCCTGCCACAGGGCAAAGGCGGCCAGCGGCATTGAGCAGCTGCCGCCCATGCTGCGGCTTACCTCGCGTTCGGCGCTGACTGCCGTCCACGTGGGCGCGTGGGCCAGCGGGGCCAGGGCGGCCACCAGGTCGGCGGCCAGGTCGGCGCGGTGGGTGCAAATCTCAATCCCCAGGGCGCCTTGGCCTGCGGCGGGCAGCATCTGCTCGGGTTCAAAAGTTTGGGCAATGCGGTGCCCCAGCCCCAGGCGCAGCAGGCCCGCCGCTGCTAGCACAATAGCCGCGTAGCCGCCCTCGTCCAGCTTGCGCAGGCGGGTGTCCAGGTTGCCGCGCAGGGGCTGTATTTTCAAATCAGGCCGCAGGGCGCGCAGCAGCACCACGCGGCGCAGGCTGGACGTACCCACCACCGCCCCCAGCGGCAGTGCGGCCAGCGACGGGTAGTGCGGCGACACCAGTGCGTCACGTGGGTCTTCGCGCTGCATCACGCAGGCCAGCGCAAAGCCTTCGGGCATCTCCATAGGCACGTCTTTCAGGCTGTGCACGGCGATATCGGCCCGCCCATCGGCCAAAGCGGTTTCAAGTTCTTTCACAAACAGGCCTTTACCGCCTACTTTGCTCAAACTCCGGTCTAAAATCTGGTCGCCTTGGGTTGTCATGGGCAACAGGCTCACGCTGTGGCCCAAACCTTGCAACCGTGCTTGTACGTGCTGGGCTTGCCACAGGGCAAGGCGGCTTTCGCGGGTGGCAATCACTATCTTCATACTACGGTCTTCATAAAACAATTTTCCTACCACGTGCTGTTGTTGCGTTGTCGTTGCGCTGTAACCTGCCTGTAATAGGTACACTGCAGCCAATGCTAGCATGCAGCTCTTGTCACGCACTGAAACCCTGTCTCAAACCATGCCTAAAACTTACCCTGTCACACCCCCGTTACCCCCCATCGCCACCAAAAAAGACAAAGAGCGGCCGCTGGTAGACGACATTCGCCTGCTAGGGCGCATTTTGGGCGACGTGATTCGTGAGCAAGACGGCGCGCCAGCGTATGAGCTGGTCGAGACCATTCGCAAGCTGTCGGTCGCTTTTAGGCGCGACGCTGACGAGGCTGCGCAAGAGGGCCTTAAAAAGCTGCTCAAGTCGCTGTCTAACGAGCAAACCGTCAGCGTCATCCGCGCCTTTACCTACTTTAGCCACCTGGCCAACCTGGCCGAAGACCGCCACCACATTCGCCGCCGCAGCGTGCACGAGCAGCGCGGCGACGTGCAAAACGGCAGCCTGGACGCTGCCTTTGCCCGCCTGCGCGCCAGCGGCCACACAGCCAAAAGCATTGCCAAAACACTCAGCCAAGCCTTTATTTCCCCGGTGCTCACCGCCCACCCCACCGAGGTGCAGCGCAAAAGCATTTTGGACACAGAGCGTGCTATTGCCCAAATCCTCACGGCGCGGGACGCTACCGATTTGCTACCGCGCGAGAAACTGCAGCTGGACATGCAACTGCGTGCCCGCGTCACCCAGCTGTGGCAAACCCGCCTGCTGCGCTACACCAAGCTGACGGTGGCCGACGAGATTGAAAACGCCCTGTCCTACTACGAAGCCACCTTCTTGCGCGAAATTCCCAAGCTGTACGCCGATGTGGAAGAGCGTGTAGGCAAGGTAGACGAAGCTTTTTTCCGCATGGGCAACTGGATTGGCGGCGACCGCGATGGCAACCCCAATGTGACGGCCGCCACGCTGAACCACGCGCTCAAACGCCAAGCTGAAGTGGTGCTGCGCTTTTATTTAACCGAGGTGCACCACCTGGGCGCAGAGCTGTCGGTGTCTCTCATGCTGGTAGGCGTGTCAGATGCCATGCGCGCGCTGACCGACCGCAGCCCCGACGTGAACGAACACCGGCTGGACGAGCCGTACCGCCGCGCATTAATAGGCATGTACGCCCGCCTGGCCGCTACCCTGCAAGAGCTGACCGGCACCGAGGCCGCACGCCACGCTGTGGCACCGCAAAATGCCTATGCCGGTGCGCAAGAGTTTTTAGCCGATCTGCGCACCATCGAAGCATCTCTGCTGGCCACCAACGGCGAGCATCTGGTGGGCATGCGCCTGACCGGCTTGATCCGTGCCGTGCAAGTGTTTGGTTTTCACCTGGCCACGGTGGATCTGCGCCAAAGCTCGGACAAGCATGAAGAGGTAGTTGCCAATCTACTCAGTGTTGCAGATGTTGAAATCAACTATTTGACGTTAAACGAAGATGCCAAGCGCACCGTCTTGATCAATGCCCTTAACGATCCTCGTCCGCTGTTTATTCCGACTGCAACATATTCAGCGGTTACCTGCGATGAGCTTGCTATCTTTGAGGAGGCACGCAGAGTAAGAAGACGTTATGGCAACCAGGCAATTCTTCACTACATTATTTCTCACACCGAGCAAGTAAGTGATTTACTAGAGGTACTTGTTCTGCAAAAAGAGGCTGGCCTTCTCAACGGCGCACTGAATAAAGATGCAAGGGTTGACTTGATCGTCGTCCCACTCTTTGAAACCATCGAAGACCTGCGCAACGCTGCACCCATCATGCGCGAGTTCTACGCCTTGCCCGGCATTGCCGACATGGTGCGCCGCTCGGCCGCAGAAGGCGCGCTGCACGACAGCCCAGAGCAAGACATCATGCTGGGCTACAGCGACAGCAACAAAGACGGCGGCATCTTCACCAGCAACTGGGAGCTGTACCGGGCCGAGATTGCTTTGGTAGCGTTGTTTGACGAACTCAATTCACATGGCTTGAGCGCCGCCGGGCCGCTCCAAGGCGCGAAGGCCCCCTTGGGCGGCAGCGCAGGGCGCGTAGCGCCAAGCGTGGGGGTACCTATATCTTTAAGAATGTTCCACGGCCGTGGCGGCACAGTTGGCCGTGGCGGCGGCCCAACCTACCAAGCTATTTTGGCCCAACCCCCTGGTACGGTGCGCGGGCAAATCCGCGTGACCGAGCAAGGCGAAGTGATTGCCTCCAAATACGCCAACCCCGAAATTGGCCGGCGCAATTTAGAAACCTTGGTTGCGGCCACCTTGGAAGCCACTTTGCTAACGCCCACCAAGCCCGCACCCCAGAGCTTTTTAGACGCAGCCACTGAACTCTCCAGCCTGAGCATGCAGGCCTACCGCAAGCTGGTGTACGACACGCCCGGCTTTACCGACTACTTTTTTGCCGCCACGCCGATTCGTGAGATTGCTGGTCTCAATATCGGCTCGCGCCCCGCATCGCGCAAGCCTTCGCAGCGCATCGAAGACCTGCGCGCTATCCCTTGGGGCTTTAGCTGGGGCCAGTGCCGCCTTACCTTGCCCGGTTGGTTTGGTTTTGGCAGCGCTGTGGAGCAGTTTATGGCCCAAAATAATGGCAAAGACCATGGTAAAAATAGCAAACAGTCCGCCGAAGACAAAGGCAAACTGCTGCAAAAAATGCAGCGCGACTGGCCCTTTTTTAAAACCTTGCTCAGCAACATGGACATGGTGATTGCCAAGAGCGACCTGGCCCTGGCCTCCCGCTATGCCGAGCTGGTGCAAGATGCCAAATTGCGCAAAAAAATCTTGGCCGACATCGAAGCCGAGTGGCACCGCACCGCCAAAGCACTGGCCTTTATCACCGGTGAAAAAAGCCGCTTGGCCAACAACCCCTCGCTGGCCCGCAGTATCCAGCACCGCTTTCCGTACATCGACCCACTGCACCATTTGCAAGTAGAGCTGATCCGCCGCTTTCGCGCAGGCAAAACCGAGCAAGACCGCGACGAACGCGTGCAGCGCGGCATCCACATCAGCATCAACGGCATTGCAGCGGGGCTGCGCAATACGGGCTAAAGTGGCCGGATGGGCAGGGCCATGTTCGTGCCGATTTAGCTATTGTGCTTACGACACCATGTGCGCTAAGATAGCTGGCATGATTGCTTCTACTTGTTTATGCGCATAGTTGGCACCCAAAACCGCAGTGAATTAGAGCGCGACCCAACGCGGGCCATTGCACGGGCTTTGGCTTGGCGCGCCACGGACAACAAAGGTACAACGGCCCATCCACGCGGCGTGTTTCGCGGTACACACCGCTACTTTGAAGCCATGGATGCCGCGCGCGCGGTGACGCAAGCGCGTGTGCTCAACGCACCACGCCCGGTGCCTTTGTGAGAAGCTAAATGACTGCAGCGGCTAACGATTCGTCCACTGCGCTGCTGCACTTGCTCAAGCGCTTTCAAGAAGAAGGCGTGCAATATGTTTTAGTAGGTGGTCAAGCAGTTCGGTTAAACGGGTTTTTGCGCAACACCGAAGATATTGATATTTTGCTACCGCACTCGATTGACAACGGCGTGCGGGTAATCAAGGCACTGAGTTTTTTGACCAGCGCAGCAGAGCTAGATGCGCAATGGTTCAAGTCGGATGTAGACGAACCAGACAATATTCGCATAGCGGATGATCTGTTGATCGATTTACTCTTTGCAGCCAATGGCGAAACCTTTGACAGTTTGCAAGCGCACATTAAAACGATGTTGGTCGAGGGGGTTGATATCCGTACCCTGGACATTGATGGCTTGCTAAAAACCAAAACCGACTACCGCGAGAAAGATGTTCTGGACAAACAGGCGCTGCGCAAATTACAAGCCCAGCTGTGAATTTTGATTGCCTCTACGGCACCAAACCATGCAGTTTGGCAAAGGCGGTGCGCGCACGGGCTACGTCGCCGTGGGTGATGCACTGCCTGCGCGCAGGGCCTTTGTGCTGCTGCAGGTAGGCTTGGTAGGCATTGCTTTGGTAGGGGTCGCTGGTGACGTAGCCTGGAACGTCTTGGCAGGGTTTGCCTGTGTCTTTGTCTTTGCTGCACAGCTTAAGGGTAGCGCCGTAGATCACGCGGCCATCTTGGGTGATACCGGGAAAGGCGCTGGCCAGCAGCTGGGTGCCGGGGCCATAGTCTGGGCTGAGCACGGGTGCTATGTTAAAGGGCATGGCCGCAGCTTGCGCTTGCTGTGGCAATGGTGTTTGTACTACGGGCAGCGCACCAGCGGGTTGGCCTGTGCCTAAGTCAACACGGCTACCAACGCTTTCGCTATCTCCTGCGCCAACCACCCTGCTAACCCACCATATTTGGCTGCGGTATTCATATGCCAGGTTGGCAGCGGCAGTGGCTGCAGCAGAGGCTTCAGCAGCTAGGGGCACGGGCACCTCAGCTGCGGCTGGCGCAAAGCCAAAAATCGTCTTACCACTTGAAAAGCCAAACGCAGCGCGGCTTAGGCAACCTTTGCCGTCTTCACCAAAGGCGTAGATGCGCATGGTGGCCTCGCCGCTGGCGGGCGTTTGCGGCAGGGCGGCAAATTCTTGTCCGTCTACGCTGATCATGGGCAGGGCGTACAGCGGGCCGTCTTCTCGCAGGCGCTGGCTGCACAGGCGCTGGGCGCCGGTGTCGGCTGTGATGCGCTGGCGCTGCACGTCCACTTCGATCGTGCGGGCCACCAAAGCGCCCTCGCCTTGCGTGTCTGCGTTGCCACCAGGGTTAGGCCAGCTCATGGAGCGAATGCGCACATGGCCGGGTTTGTCTGAGGCGGCATTAAAGGGCAGCTCAGCCGCGGCGGCATAAAAGCCGCGCATACCGCCGCGAAACAGTGCGGGGATGCGCCGCTTACTCTTGCTGTTATTGGCAATGATGCTGCTCAAACTGTAGTGGTCTCCGTTCACGTCCACCAAGTAACGCCACGTGCCTTGTACCGGGAAAGCCTCGTTCGACAGCGGTGTGTCGTAGGCGGCGATGGGCGCACCTATGGCGTCCAGCTCAATCAAACTCACCTCGCCCAAGCGCCCGCCCGAGAAACTGCGCAGCACAAAACGCCCGTCGGGGCTGACGCGTTCGTAGCTGCCCAGTGCCACACGCGTGGTGCCGTAGCTGTCGGTTTGGGTGCCCGCAATGGCAGCAGGCAATGGGCTCCAGGTGTTAGCGGGAATACACTGCGCGGCCTGCTCAGACGCTTTTAACCCAATTGGAGCACCATTTTTGGCATTGTTTTGAGCTATGGCCCAAGGAAACGCTGCACAAGCAGCTATACATACAGTAGCATTTAACAGCTGCATCATGGTGTAGTTTGCGCTGCAGGCAGGGCCGTGAGGGTGGGTAACAGCAAGCGCTGCTGCAAGCTTAAACTCCAAGCACTGGCGGGCATAGCGCCCACAATCGGGAAACCCGACAAGCCCCTGGGGAGCAGGACAAAAGCGGTAGAAAAGTGGCGCAGCGCATCGCGCTCTAGCAGTGCGCTGGCGCACAGCGGCTCGCTGGTTTTAAGGTCACTCGCGCTGTTGATCAGTGCCGTCACGCCG
The DNA here is from genome assembly GCA_043778205.1 of Polaromonas sp. Taxonomy (GTDB): domain Bacteria; phylum Pseudomonadota; class Gammaproteobacteria; order Burkholderiales; family Burkholderiaceae_C; genus JAAFIP01. The sequence goes on from JAYWGO010000068.1 coordinate 10,273, forward strand.
CTGCTGACCATGCGGTTAAATGCGGCCGTTATTTCCTCGCTAGGCACGCTGGGGTCGTGCAGTGGCACAAAGCGCAAACCTTGCGCGCGGGCTTGTCGGCGCACGCTGGCAGCCTCGTAGGCCGACAACACCATGCGCGGCGACCACACGTACAGCAACGCCTTAGTTTCTTGCTGCACCAAGGCCAGTTGTTGATTGTCAAAACAAGCTTGGGCCCAAGCAAATGGTGCACAGACAGCTATACTAAAAATAGCAATTGTGCGGCTTGTAATAGGGTGCATGTATCCGCTCAGGGCCACTCAGACCAGCGCAAAACCACTTAGCCGTGGGCTGCAGTATGCAGCCAGTGCTGTATATCGGCCGCCTGGTGGGCCAGCGCGTGCGCGCCCCAGGTGTGCACCGCGTGCTCGCCCATGTAGCCCCAGGTGGCAGCCACTGTCCACATGCCAGCGGCCAGGCCAGCGTCAATGTCGCGTTTATCGTCGCCCACATACCAGCAGTGCTCGGCGCTGTAGCCTGCTTGGCGGGCAGCCTCTAGCACGGGCGCGGGGTGCGGCTTGGCATGCGCCGTGGTGTCACCACTGACGACCGCGCAAGCACTGTGCAAGAGCGGCATTTGGCGCACCAAAGGGTCAGTAAAGCGCTTAGATTTGTTGGTCACAATGCCCCAAGCAATGCCTTGGTCACTCAGCTTTTGCAGCATGGGGCCCACACCGTCAAACACCGTGGTGCGCGCGGTAAGGTCTGCCTCGTAGTTTTGGTAAAACTCTTCGCGCAGGGTTTCATAGTCGCTGTGGCCGGGGGCTATGCCAAAGCCTACTTGCAGCATGCCGCGTGCGCCTGCACCGGTCATGGGCCGGTAGTGGCTTTGCGCCAGCGAGGGCATGCCGCGGTCGGTGCGCATTTTGTCCGCTGCAGCGCCCAGGTCGGGTGCACTGTCAATCAAGGTGCCGTCCAGGTCAAAAAAAATAGCCTGGGGAATAAAAAAACCTGCAGCTTGCGTGGGCAATACGTTCGTCATGGGGGCAGTGTTCTAATGGTTAATTTTAAGATTTTAGGGCTACCGCCCAAGGAAATACTGCATGAGCAGCTACTATTATAATAGTACCCTCTACTTGCCATGCTGGCTGTGTGTTCAGTGTTTGCGGGTAGCCAGCAGGTAGTTCACACTGGTGTCGGTGTTGAGCCAGTAGCGCTGGGTAAGCGGGTTGTACTGCAGGCCTTTGCTGCCTTGCAAGTCAAGTTGCGCTGCGCGGATATGGCCGGCCAGCTCGCTAGGGCGAATAAATTTGGCATAGTCGTGGGTGCCTTTGGGCAGCAGGCCCAGCACATATTCAGCGCCCACCACAGCCATGAGCCAGGCCTTCGGGTTGCGGTTGATGGTGCTGAAAAATACCCAGCCACCGGGCTTGACCAAGGTGCTACATGCCTGCACCACTAGGGCTGGGTTGGGCACATGCTCCAGCATTTCCATGCAGGTTACTACGTCATAGCACCCTGGGGCCTCCATGGCCAAGCCCTCAGCGCTGATCTCGCGGTAGCTCACGTTGGGCGTTTGGGCTTCCAATGCATGCAGTTGGGCCACTTTAAGAGCTTTAGTAGACAGATCAATGCCCGTGACGGTAGCGCCTTTGCGGGCCATCGCATCGGCCAAAATACCGCCGCCACAGCCTACGTCCAGCACGCGCTTGCCTTGCAGCGGCACCAAACTGTCAATCCAGTCTAAGCGCAAGGGGTTAATTTGGTGCAAAGGCTTAAATTCGCTGTTTTTGTCCCACCAGCGGTGGGCCAGGTCAGAAAACTTAGCCAACTCGGCGGCATCGGCATTGCTGTGGTGCGGGTGGGGTGCTGTGGAAGCTTGGGTCATAGGCTTATTGTCTCAAATTACGGCTTTAGTGCTTTGGATGGCTTTGAATACCCGGCGCAGGGTACAGGGTCAGGATGCCGGACGCGAAGCATTTGGTATGTGCCGCAAACTTTCCTTCATCCCAATAAAAAAGCCACCCTAGGGTGGCTTTTTGCGGGCAATCTAAAGATTACTTAGCGGTGCGGGTACCGACCACTTCGATCTCTACACGGCGGTTTTTGGTTTTGCCGTCTTTGGTCTTGTTGTCAGCCACTGGCTGCTTCTCGCCCTTGCCTTCGGTGTACACGCGGTTCTTTTCCACGCCTTTGCTGGTCAAGTATGCCTTGACAGCTTCAGAGCGGCGAACTGACAGCTTTTGGTTAGCTGCATCGCTACCGTCGCTGTCGGTGTGGCCCACTGCAATGATCACTTCCAGGTTGATATCTTTGATTTTGCCAACCAAATCGTCCAACTTGGCTTTGCCTTCTGGCTTGATGACGGACTTGTTCACGTCAAAGAATGCGTCGGCAGCGTAGGTAACCTTAGTAGCCGCTGGTGGCAACGGTGCTGGCACTGGGGCCGGTGCAGGAGCAGCTTTTGGCTCTACAGCAGCAGGTGCTGCAGGTGCAGCAGCTACGGGCGCTGGGGCTGGTGCAGGAGCAGGGGCCACAATCGCGCCATCGCAACCAACAGCAGCGGTAGCGGGTGTCCAGCTTGCATCGCGCCAGCACAAGGTGCCGTCAGCGTTTTTCCACTGCATGTTGTCGTGGCCCGAGCGCCAGTTGTCAGAAGCCGTTGTAGATCCGCCAGCGATAGCAGTACCTGCCAATGCCACGGATGCGAACAACATAGCGATTGTGTTTAGTTTCTTCATATTCATCCTCAAAATTGATACTACAGCGCAAGCTGTGCGAAGTCGAGATTCTTACTTAGTAAGACTTTCTCGTAGAGTTATTGTGCCACAGTCGCCGCTGGCTACCAAATTTGCAGTTACAAGTGGTCGGGATGCCCCGGCATTGTTGCTAACGCGCTACAGCCGCGCCCTTTAAGGTGAGCATTAATGCCGATTTGGCCCGCCCAGCCTCGCAAAACAAGGTTTATACCGCTTGCAACTGTGGTGTAGCCACGGCAACGATTTGCAGATTTTTAAAGCAAAAAGGCCGCTAAAATCAACAGCTTATGTAGTGCAAACGCGCACCTAAGCGCCCTGCAGTGCAGCACCCGCATTCACGACTGACCCAAGATTCTCATCCCATGACCCAATTCGCTAAAGAAACTTTGCCCATCAGTCTTGAAGAGGAAATGCGCCGCAGCTACCTTGACTACGCCATGAGCGTGATTGTGGGCCGTGCGCTGCCAGACGCACGCGACGGCTTAAAGCCCGTGCACCGCAGGGTATTGTTTGCCATGCATGAGCTGTCTAACGAGTACAACCGGCCCTACAAGAAGTCGGCACGTATCGTGGGCGATGTGATTGGTAAATACCACCCGCACGGCGATACGGCGGTGTACGACACCATCGTGCGGATGGCGCAAGACTTCAGTTTGCGCCACATGCTGGTGGACGGCCAAGGTAACTTCGGCTCGGTAGACGGCGACAACCCGGCCGCCATGCGTTACACCGAGATCCGTTTGTCCAAAATTGCCCACGAAGTGCTGGCCGATTTGGACAAAGACACCGTGGACTTTGGCCCTAACTACGACGGCAGCGAAAAAGAGCCGCTGGTGATGCCCACGCGTTTTCCCAACTTGCTGGTCAACGGCTCCACCGGCATTGCGGTGGGCATGGCCACCAACATCCCGCCGCACAACCTGAACGAGACCATCGATGCCTGCCTGCACCTGCTGAAAAACCCAGATGCCACGGTGGACGACCTGATCGAGATCATTCCCGCGCCCGACTTCCCTACCGCCGGCATTATTTATGGCCTCAGCGGCGTGCGCGACGGCTACCGCACGGGCCGTGGCCGCGTGGTGATGCGCGCCAAAGTGCACTTTGAGGATATTGACAAAGGCAACCGCCAGTCGATCATCGTGGACGAACTGCCCTACCAGGTGAACAAAAAGACACTGCAAGAGCGCATGGCCGAGCTGGTGCACGAGAAGAAAATTGAGGGCATCTCGCACATTCAAGACGAATCCGACAAATCGGGCATGCGCTTGGTGATTGAGCTTAAACGCGGCGAAGTTCCGGAGGTAGTGCTTAACAACCTTTACAAACAGACGCAATTACAGGACACCTTCGGTATCAACATGGTGGCCCTGATTGACGGCCAGCCCAAACTGTGTAATTTGCGCGATTTGGTCAAAGTGTTCTTAGAGCACCGCCGCGAAGTGGTCACGCGCCGCACCGTGTTTGAGCTGCGCAAGGCACGCGACCGGGGCCATTTGCTAGAAGGCCTGGCCGTAGCGCTGGCCAATATTGACGAATTTATCCGCATTATTCGCAACGCGCCCACACCGCCTGTGGCCAAAGCCGAGCTGATGACCAAGACCTGGGAGTCTAAAACCGTTCAAGAAATGCTCACCCGCACCCGCGCTGACGGCAGCGAGGTGAACGCTGATGACTACCGCCCCAATGGCATGGAGCGCCAGTTTGGCCTGCAAAAAGACGGCTTGTACCGCTTAAGCGAAGCGCAAACCACCGAAATCTTGAACATGCGCCTGCAGCGCTTGACCGGCCTGGAGCAAGACAAAATTGTGGCTGAGTACAAAGAAGTCATGTCGGTAATTGAAGACCTGCTGGACATTTTGGCCAAGCCTGCGCGTGTATCGGTCATTATTGGTGACGAATTGATTGCGATCAAAACCGAGTTTGGCCAAACCAAGCTGGGCGCACGCCGCAGCGTGATAGAGCACAACGCACAAGACATGTCCACCGAAGACTTGATCACGCCCACCGACATGGTGGTGACCTTGTCGCATTCTGGCTACATCAAGAGCCAGCCGCTGGGCGAATACCGCGCGCAAAAGCGCGGCGGGCGCGGCAAACAGGCCACGCAAACCAAGGAAGACGACTGGATTGACCAGCTCTTTATTGCCAACACCCATGACTATTTGCTGTGCTTTTCTAACCGGGGCCGGATGTACTGGCTCAAAGTGTGGGAAGTGCCCGCAGGCACGCGCGGCTCACGCGGCCGGCCGATTGTCAACATGTTCCCGCTGCAAGAGGGCGAAAAAATCAACGTGGTGCTGGCTTTAACGGGTGATAACCGCAGCTTCCCCGCCGACCACTTTGTTTTTATGTCCACCCGCATGGGCACCGTGAAGAAGACCCCGCTGGAGGACTTTAACAACCCGCGCAAAGGCGGCATTATTGCGGTCGATTTGGACGACGGCGACATTTTGATCGGCGCAGCCATTACCGACGGCAAACACGACGTGATGCTGTTCAGCGATGGCGGCAAGGCCGTGCGCTTTGACGAAGACGATGTGCGCGCCGTAGGCCGCACCGCACGCGGCGTGCGCGGCATGACGCTGGACGATGGCCAAAGCGTGATCGCCATGCTGGTGGCCGAAGACGAGCTGCAAAGCGAAGGCAACAACAGCACGCCGACCAGCGTGCTGACTGCGACTGAAAACGGCTATGGCAAGCGCACCCCAATTGGCGAATACACCCGCCACGGACGCGGCACCAAGGGCATGATCGCCATCCAGCAGTCTGAGCGCAACGGCAAAATTGTGGCCGCCACTTTGGTACACCCAGACGACGAGATCATGATGATCACCGACAAGGGCGTGCTGGTGCGCACCCGGGTTGCCGAGATGCGCGAACTGGGCCGCGCCACCCAAGGCGTCACCTTGATTGCGCTGGACGCAGGCACCAAGCTCAGCGGCTTGCAGCGTATTGTGGAAAACGACGCAGCAGTTGATGCGGCACTTGATGCGCCCAACGACGATCCAAACGCTAACAATGGTGGCGCAGCAGACGACACTGCGGCAGGGGATAACAGCGAAGGCAATGGCGGCGCAGGTAACGACACCCTCTAAAGCAACTGTCCATTGAAATTTTGCCAGTCGCTGTATTTTTAACTTACTATGAAAAATATAGCTGCCCGTGCAGCATTTCCTTGGGCCACAGCATGATTTTGTTCTAAAAATACCCTCTAAAGACCCATGTCCCGTACCCTGCCCGAACTGCGCATCGCCATTGATGCACTTGACCTGCAACTGCTGGAGCTGCTCAACGCGCGCGCTAGTCTTGCAGGCGAGGTGGGAGAAATCAAGCGGGTGGAAGGCTCCGCCGTGTACCGCCCTGAGCGCGAAGCCCAGGTGGTCCATGGCCTGCAAAGCAGCAACCCTGGGCCGTTGAAAAGCGAAAACATCAGCCATATTTGGCGTGAAGTCATGTCGGCCTGCCGCAGCCTGGAGGCGCCCCAGCGCGTGGCCGTGCTAGGCCCAGCGGGCACCTTTTGCGAGCAAGCGGGGATCGAGTTTTTTGGCAGCAGCGTCGAGCTGATTTACTGCGCCAATTTTGACGAAGTCTTCCACGCAACCGCTGCGGGCACAGCGCAGTACGGCGTGGTGGGGGTTGAAAACTCAACCGAAGGCGTGGTCACCCGGTCGCTGGACTTGTTTTTGCACACCCCTGCCCACATTGTGGGCGAGGTCAGCCTGATGGTGCGGCACAACCTGCTGTGCACTACCAATACTTTGGACGGTATTGAAGTGGTGCTGGCCCACCAGCTGGCCCTGGCCCAGTGCCAAGCATGGTTAAACAAACACCTGCCCCATGCCGAGCGGCGTGCGGTCTCCAGCAACGCCGAAGGCGCGCGCCTGGCTGCTACCAACCCCGCCTGGGCTGGGCTGGCCAGCGAGCGGGCAGCAGCACAGTTTGGCCTGCACATAGCGGCCCATGCCGTGCAAGACGATGCGTTTAACCGCACCCGGTTCAGCGTAATTTGCCTGCCCGACACCTTAAGCGCGCCAGCGGCCAGCGGCAGAGACTGCACCAGCCTGATTGTCTCGGTGCCCAACAAGCCGGGCGCTGTGCACGACCTGTTGGTACCGCTGAAAACCCATAGCGTCTCGCTCACCCGGTTTGAGTCGCGCCCTGCCCGTACGGGGCAATGGGAGTACTATTTTTACATCGACTTGGCAGGCCATGCCGCCCAGCCCCACGTGGCAGCGGCTTTGGCCGAGCTGCGCACACTGTGCGCTTTTTACAAAGTGCTGGGCAGCTACCCTGCCAGCGCCTAGCACCCTAAAACCACAAGAAAACCAACAAAGAGCGCAAGATGAGCACAAGGAACGATAAGCATGTTTGAACAATTAGGTCTCATAGGCTGCGGTTTGATGGGCGGCTCGTTCGCACTGGCCCTGAAAAAAGCCGGTCTGGTCAAACGCGTGGTCGGCTACAGCAAATCGCCATCCACCACCGACCGCGCCCGCCAAATGGGTGTGATCGATGTAGAAGCCCCTTCAGCGCTGATGGCGGTCTCGGGCGCAGACATTGTGCTGCTGGCCGTGCCCGTCGCCGCCACCGAGGCCAGCTTCAAAGCCATTAAGCATTTGATCACCCCCAACATGCTGGTGATGGACGTAGGCTCGACCAAACGCGACGTGGTGGACGCATCGCGCCGCGTGCTCAAAGAGCTGGCCGGTGTGTTTGTGGCCGCACACCCCATTACAGGCAAAGAAGTCTCGGGGGTGGAGCACGCCGATGCAGACCTGTACTATGGCAAACAGGTTATCTTGACACCTACAGAGCGCACCATGGTAGTGCAGCTGCAAAAAGCCACTGATGTATGGACAGCCCTCGGCTGCCAAGTACTGAAGATGTCGCCCGAGGCGCACGACGCGGCCTATGCGGCCGTCAGCCACCTGCCGCATATGATTGCCTTTGCGCTCATGAACGCCATCAACGACCAGCCTAATGGCAAAGACTATTTGTCGCTGGCAGGCCCTGGGTTTCGGGACTTTACCCGAATCGCCGCCAGCGACGCGCACATGTGGCGCGACGTGCTGATGGCCAACCGGCAAGAGCTGTTGGCGCAGTCGCGCTTGTTTCAAAAAGCGCTGCTCACCCTGGAGCAAATGATCATGCGTGACGACGGCGAGCTGCTGGAGGCTGAAATTGACAAAGCCAGCCTGACCCGCGCCCAGTGGCGCATGACCACACGCAAGTAATTGTTTGCGTTTTTAACCCCCCACGTGGTTGGCCACAGCGGCCACCTGCGCACCATGAACTGCGGATGACCAGCCAAGCCTACCTCGACCTTCCCGCGCTCGCCAGTGCCCACGGCACTGTGAAGCTGCCCGGCTCCAAAAGCATCTCCAACCGCGTGCTGCTGCTGGCCGCGCTCAGCGCAGGCCGCACCCTGGTACACGACGTGCTGGAGTCTGACGACACCCGCGTGATGCTGGACGCACTGCAGCAGCTGGGCTGCACGGTAGACAAAACACAGGGCGCAGTGGCCATTACGGGCCTGGGGGGCCGCGCGCCGCACAGCCCCGCCCAGCTCTTTTTAGGCAACGCAGGCACCGCCATGCGGCCCCTCACGGCGGCGCTGGCCCTGCTGGGCGGCGACTTTACTTTGTCGGGCGTAGCACGCATGCACGAGCGGCCGATTGGCGACTTGGTGGATGCCCTGCGCCAGCTGGGTTGCGCAGTGCGCTATACCGCCAACGAGGGCTTTCCGCCGCTGCACATTGGCGTGCCCAGCTTGCGCCTTGATGCCCCCATCCAAGTGCGTGGTGATGTGTCCAGCCAATTCCTCACAGCCCTGCTGATGGCCCTGCCCTTGGTAGCGGCCAAAGACATTGTGATTGAGGTCGTAGGCGAGCTGATCTCTAAGCCCTACATCGGCATCACCCTTAATTTACTGGCCCGCTTTGGCATCCACGTGCAGCGTGAGGGTTGGCAGCGGTTCACCATTCCCGCAGGCAGCCGCTACCAGTCGCCAGGCGAGATGTATGTAGAGGCTGATGCTTCTTCTGCTAGCTATTTTGTAGCTTTGGGTGCTATTGCAACTGGCACTAGCGGCTCTGTTCGCATAGAGGGTTTGGGCCAAAACTCAATCCAAGGCGATATCCGCTTCACCGAAGCTGCAGCCCTGATGGGCGCGCAGATCGACAGCGGGCCTAACCACCTGGCCGTGCGCCGGGGCGCATGGCCACTTAAAGCGATTGACCTGGACTGCAACCACATTCCCGATGCTGCCATGACCTTGGCGGTGATGGCTTTGTATGCCCAGGGCACCACCAGCCTGCGCAACATCGCCAGCTGGCGCGTCAAAGAAACTGACCGCATCGCTGCCATGGCCTGCGAGCTGCGCAAGCTAGGCGCTACTGTTGTCGAGGGCGCAGACTTTATCCAGATCACGCCGCCCGCCAAGTTGACGGATTGGAAATCCGCCAGCATAGAGACTTACGACGACCACCGTGTGGCCATGTGCTTTTCGCTGGCGGCCTTCAACCCTGCACACAAAATGCTGCGCATCGAAGACCCCCAGTGCGTGGCCAAAACCTTCCCTGATTACTTTGAGGCGCTGTTTGGTGTGGCACAGGCCCACAGCGTGCCGGTCATCTGTATCGACGGCCCCACAGCCTCGGGCAAAGGCACGTTGGCGAGCCACGTGGCCGAGCGCTTGGGTTACCACTATTTAGATTCTGGAGCGCTCTACCGCCTAACCGCACTGGCCGCCGAGCGCGCAGGCGTAGCATGGGGCGACGAGGCTGCGCTAGCGCAACTGGCCGCCCACCTGCCCGTGGTGTTTGAAGGCCACACCGTGCTGCTAAACGAAGACGATGTGTCCGAGGCCATCCGCAGCGAGGCGATGGGTGTGGGCGCCTCGAAAGTATCGGTTTTCCCGGCGGTGCGGGCTGCTTTGAAGCAGCTGCAACTGAGTTTTGCACGCCTGCCGGGCTTGGTGGCCGACGGGCGCGACATGGGTACGGTGATTTTCCCCGCAGCGCCATTGAAAATTTTCCTCACGGCCAGCGCCGCGCAGCGGGCGGACAGGCGCTATAAGCAGTTGATTTCAAAGGGAATTTCTGCTAAACTCGATAATCTTCGGGTAGATTTAGAGGCGCGTGATGCTAGAGACTCAGGTCGCAGCGCTGCACCCCTTAAACCCGCCGAAGATGCTGTGCAGCTGGACAACTCTGATTTGTCGATCGAGCAATCGGTCGATGTGGTGTTGAAGCAGTGGCAGAGCATAGTACTTGCCTAACAGCATTTACTGACAGGCCCTGAGAGTTCTTTTCGCGCTGCATGCGCACTAGCTTTCAGGTTTTATTAACTAAACCCACGGCTAACCCCGTAAATACGAGCACAAGCAGCTATAGAAACTGCAGCAATCCCGCTGTGGTGTTGAGACGCGTTAATGCGTTGTGGCCATCCTTGGTGCTTTAGGAAACAACCATGTCTGAATCTTTTGCAGCCCTATTTGAAGAATCCCTGACGCGCTCAGAAATGCGCGCAGGCGAAGTTATCACCGCCGAAGTGGTGCGTGTTGACCACAACCACGTTGTCGTGAACGCCGGCCTCAAGTCTGAAGCCTTCATCGACATCGCCGAGTTTAAAAACGACCAAGGCGAGTTGGAAGTCAAAGTGGGCGATTTCGTCTCTGTCGCCATCGGCTCGATCGAAAACGGCTACGGCGACACGATTTTGTCGCGCGACACCGCCAAGCGTTTGGCCAGCTGGATGAGCCTGGAAAAAGCTCTTGAGTCCGGCGAATTTGTCACTGGCGTAACCAGCGGCAAAGTCAAAGGCGGCTTGACCGTGTTGGTCAATGGCATCCGCGCTTTCTTGCCAGGCTCACTCATCGAAGCCCGTCCGCTGAAAGACCTGTCTCCGTACGAGAACAAGACTTTAGAATTCAAAGTTATCAAGCTTGACCGTAAGCGTAACAACGTTGTGTTGTCTCACCGCGCTGTGCGCGAAGCCAGCATGGGCGAAGAGCGCGCCAAGCTGATGACTACCCTCAAAGAAGGTTCTGTGGTTCAGGGCGTGGTCAAAAACATCACCGAATACGGCGCATTCGTCGACTTGGGCGGTGTGGACGGCTTGCTGCACATCACCGACATGGCATGGCGCCGTGTCCGTCACCCATCAGAAGTAGTGACCCCAGGCCAAGAAATCACTGCCAAGATTTTGAAGTTTGACACCGAGAAACACCGTGTCTCTTTGGGTCTCAAGCAAATGGGCGACGACCCATGGATGGGCGTGAACCGCCGCTACCCCACGTCTACCCGCATGTTCGGCAAGATCACCAACATCGCCGACTACGGCGCATTTGTGGAAATCGAACCCGGCATCGAAGGCTTGGTGCACGTGTCTGAGATGGACTGGACCAACAAGAACGTGGCGCCTAACAAGCTGGTGACCATGGGCCAAGAAGTTGAAGTTATGGTGCTGGAGATTGACGAAGACAAGCGCCGCATTTCTTTGGGCATGAAGCAGTGCAAAGCCAACCCATGGCAAGAGTTTGCAGGCCAAACCAAGCGCGGCGACCGCGTGAAGGGCCCCATCAAATCGATCACCGACTTTGGCGTGTTTGTGGGCTTGGCTGCCGGCATCGACGGCCTGGTGCACTTGTCTGACCTGTCATGGAACGAGTCTGGCGAAGTGGCCGTGCGCGAGTTCAAGAAGGGCCAAGAAGTTGAAGCTATTGTGTTGGCAGTCGATGTCGACCGCGAGCGTATCAGCTTGGGCATCAAGCAACTCGACAGCGACCCGTTCACCACCTTCACGTCCATCAATGACAAAGGCTCTATCGTTACCGGTAAAGTCAAAACTGTGGACGCTAAGGGCGCTGAAATCGACCTGGGCGAAGAGATCCTTGGCTACCTGCGCGCCAGCGAGATCAGCCGCGACCGCGTGGAAGATGCACGCAACGTCCTCAAAGAAGGCGACGAAGTTACGGCAGTGATCGTCAACATCGACCGCAAGACACGCAACATCCAGTTGTCAGTCAAGTCGAAAGACCAAGCTGACCAAAGCGAAGCAATGGCTAACTTGTCACAGCAATCTTCCAAAGAGAATGCTGGCACCACCAGCTTGGGCGCATTGCTGCGTGCTAAGTTGGACAACAACGGCTAACCATTTAGCCAGTTGAGGACAGAGCAACCAGGCGCCGTCTGGCGCGTTGGTTGGTCTGTCCCGCAAGCAGAAAATGACGCGCTCTGACCTAGTAGAAGCCTTGGCTTCGCAATTCCACCAGCTTACCCAGCGTGATGCCGAATTCGCCGTAAAGACGATTTTGGACGCGATGGGCGATGCTTTGGTGCGAGGCCACAGGATTGAAATTCGCGGTTTTGGCAGCTTCTCGGTGAACCGCCGGCCCCCACGCATCGGGCGCAACCCGCGCACGGGCGAGTCGGTGACCATCCCTGAGAAGCGTGTGCCCCACTTTAAGCCAGGCAAAGCCTTGCGCGAAGCGGTGGACGCTAAGACCGAAGAGCTACGCGCTACCCATAAACTGTAGCTTACAAGCCCAATTTAAGGCGCAGCCTGCTACAGTGTAGATAAAATCAGGCTCACCCTTATTTCAACAAACTATGACCAACATACTATGGTTGCTTCGGTGGACACTGAAAGCAGCCATTTTTTTTACCCTTTTTGCTTTCGCGCTGAACAACCAGCACGAAGTGGTGGCGCATTTCTTTTTTGGCAATGTATGGCGCACGCCGCTGATTGTGCTGGTGCTGTTGGCCTTTACCGGCGGCTTGGTGGTGGGTGTGCTGGGCATGGTGCCGCGCTGGTGGCGCCAGCGCAGCAAGGTGCATAAGCTCAAAGCGCAGCGCACAGGTGGCACACCAGGTGCAGCAGACAGCGGCCAGGCCACTGGCGACAGCACACAAATGTAGCCGCCTTACAGACACTAAAACGCACCACATACTGCACATATGGACATCGACGTTACCTGGCTGCTACTGGGCCTGCCCTTGGCTTTTATACTGGGCTGGGCCGCCTCGCGCACCGACCTGCGCCAACTGCGCCAAGAAAACAAACGCTCGCCCAAGGCTTACTTTAAAGGCCTGAACTACTTGCTCAATGAACAGCAAGATTTGGCGATTGACGCATTTATTGAGGCCGTACAAAACGACCCCGACACCTCTGAGCTGCACTTTGCGCTGGGCAACCTGTTTCGCCGCCGGGGCGAGTACGACCGCGCTGTGCGTGTGCACTCCCATTTGCTGTCGCGCGGCGACCTTAAGCAAACTGAACGCGACCGTGCGCAGCACGCGCTGTCGCTGGACTTTATCAAAGCGGGCCTGCTGGACCGCGCCGAAGACGCACTGGCCAAGCTAGAAGGCACCCGCTACGAGGCCCAAGCCCGCCTGGCGCGCCTGCCCATTTACGAGCGCACCCGCGACTGGCCACAAGCCCAGCGCGTTGCACAGCAATTGCAAAGTGCAGGCCAGGGCGACTTTAGCGCGCGCAGAGCCCACTACCTGTGCGAACAAGCCACCGAGCTGACCAGCGCCGCGTCAACCAGCACCCCGCCAAGCTCTGCCCAAGCCGCCATTGACCTGCTAGAGCAAGCCATCTCCATAGCCCCCGATGCCAGCCGCGCGCGCATAGCGCTGTCTGCCTTGCAAAACCAAGCGGGCCAAACGCTGGCGGCCTACACCACTTTGGCCGGCGTTTTCAGCGCAAGCCCAGCCGCAGTACCATTGGCCGCGCAGACATTGCAAACACTGGCGCTACTGTGCGGCCAAGCGCCCCAAGCGCTGGCGCTGCTGCAGGCGCATTACGCCCAGTCGCACTCGCTGGACGTGCTGGAAGCCATCATTGCGCTGCAAAGCCAATGGCCCACACCACCCACACCACCCACACCTCCCGCAGAGAGCCAGGCTGGTCCAGCGCACAGCACACGCACCCTGTACGCACAGCACCTTGAAAAAGAACCCTCACTGGCCATAGCCGCGCGCTGGCTGGCGGGCGAGACACTGGCGCACGAAGAGTTTCACCCGCTGGTGCAGCGCGCGCTGGACAAAGCAGTCAAGCCTTTGCTGGGCTACCGCTGCGCTGCCTGTGGCTTTACCGCCCAACGCCACTTTTGGCAATGCCCCGGCTGCCAAGCCTGGGACAGCTACCCTGCGCTGCGCGTTGAAGAGCTTTGAAATTTGCAGCAGCCAAACTACAACGTTAAAACTAGAGCTTAAAACCAGCGCCTAAACCCATTTGTGCATGCCATGACCACCCCCTCCATCGACCAACTCGCACGCGCCCAAGTTTTAGTGGTGGGCGATGCCATGCTCGACCGCTACTGGTACGGCGCGGTAGAACGCATCAGCCCCGAAGCGCCTGTGCCTGTGGTGCGCGTTACCCGTGAAGAAGAGCGCATTGGCGCAGCCGCCAACGTAGCCTACAACGCGGTCTGCCTGGGCGCGCAAGCCAGCTTTGTGGGGGTGGTGGGCGACGATGAGCCCGGCCGCAAGCTTGAAGCGCTGATGCAGTCGAGCCGCATTGCCACCCACCTGTCCCGCGACAGTGGCCTGCAAACCACCGTCAAGCTGCGGGTGATTGGCCGCGCCCAGCAGCTGCTGCGCCTGGACTTTGAAAACACCCCCGACCACGACGTGCTGGCCGCCCAAACCGACACCTTCACCCGCCTGCTGCCCAGCCACAGTGCGGTGCTGTTCTCTGACTACGCCAAGGGCGGCCTCACCCACGTTAGCGCGATGATCGCGTTGGCCCGCCAAGCCGGCAAACCGGTGCTGGTAGACCCCAAAGGCAGCGACTACGCCCGCTACCAAAACGCCACCGTCATCACCCCCAACCGCGCCGAACTGCAACAGGTGGTTGGCAGCTGGCACAGCGAAGAAGAACTGCGCACCAAAGCCCAAAACCTGCGCACCAACCTGAAGCTGGACGCCCTGCTGTTCACCCGCAGCGAAGACGGCATGAGCCTGTATGACAACGACGGCGAGCTGCATGTGAAAGCCCAAGCCCGCGAAGTGTTTGACGTGACCGGCGCTGGCGACACCGTGATTGCCACCCTGGCCTCGCTGGTGGCTGCAGGGCTGAGCTTGCGCGATGCCATGCCGCACGCCAACCGCGCTGGCGGCATCGTGGTGGGCAAGTTTGGCACCGCTACCGTGACCTACGCTGAGTTATTTGGTTAACTACCTAATTTGAACCAAATACCCCAATCACCCAAGGAAAATATAGAAAGTTTGCTATGAAAATAGTAGTTACCGGTGCTGCAGGTTTTATCGGCAGCAACCTCATTGCGGGGCTTAACGCACGCGGCATCAGCAACATTATTGCGGTAGACGAGCTAACGCAAGGTGACAAGTTTGCCAACCTGGCCGACCTGCAGATTGCCGACTATGCGGATGCCGACGACTTCTACAGCCAGTTTGCCCAGGGCCACTACGGTAAGGTAGAAGCCGTGTTCCACGAAGGTGCCTGCTCCGACACGATGGAGCACAACGGCAAATACATGATGCAGAACAACTACGAAGTAAGCAAGCAGTTGTTTACCGCCTGCCAGGCGCAGGGCACGCGCTTGCTGTATGCATCGTCTGCGGCAACCTATGGCGGTAGCGACACCTTCAAAGAATCACCCGAATTTGAAAAACCGCTTAACGTTTATGGCTACAGCAAACTGCTGTTTGACCAGTATGTTCGCCGCGCACTGTGCTACGACTTAAGCAGCAACTTAGGCAGCAAACTGGAAAACGCCCAAACACAGGTCGTAGGTTTTAGGTATTTCAACGTCTATGGCCCGCGAGAACAGCACAAAGGCCGCATGGCCAGCGTCGCGTTCCACCAGTTTCACCAGTTCAACACCGAAGGCAAAGTTAAACTTTTTGGCGAATATGGCGGCTACGGCCCCGGTGCGCAGATGCGCGACTTTATCTCCGTGGACGACGTGGTGGCCGTGAACCTGTGGTTTTTTGACAGCCCCGCACAGTCTGGTATTTTTAACCTTGGCACAGGCCGCGCCCAGCCGTTTAACGATGTAGCGCACGCCGTGGTCAGCGCCCTGCAGCCGTCGGCCAAAGTAGCTGACGTATTGCAGTACACCCCCTTTCCCGACAGTTTGCGCGGCAAATACCAAAGCTACACGCAGGCAGACATTACCGCTCTGCGCGCTGCCGGTTGCAACCACCAGTTTGCCGATGTGCAGGCGGGGGTGGCGCGGTATATGCAGTGGCTGCAGACCAAAGCAGGCAGCTAGGCGCTACTAAAATGACCGCTGACTGGGCAAGAAAATCGACTTTTAGCTACTGGTTAAGCTGCAAAAACTGCAGCCCTTCGTGTTGCGCAAAGTCTTTGTCAAAAGACACCATGCGGCAACCTGTGGTCATTGCAAAACTGGTTAAGTAAGCATCTGTCCAGTCACGCTGTTGAAAATCAGCACGCAATGTTAAAGCGCGCAACTGCGCCTCAACGCTAGCTGGTTCAGCGGCAAACTGTACCCGCCCACCGGCCAAATGCGCGCTGTAAATTACCCAAGCCTCAGCTGGGGTATGAACCGCCACACCCATCACAGCAGCATGCGTGACGAGGCGAAAAAAACCTTGCATTGTAGTGCGGCAAAAAACCATCGGTTCAGTTGCATTAAGCCAATAATTTTTAGCAGCAGCGTGGTGAGTATGCCCCGGGTGGGCCAGCGCCAACCAAACGTTTACATCCAACAGGTCGCGTGCCATTACTGGATAAAACCAATACGCTTAAGTTTGGCCAAATCATCTTCCAGCAATGGGTCTGCCAGCTGCGAGTTGCTAGCTAAACCATGCTGCGCCAGTGCATCGGATGCCTGCAGGCGAGCCAAAACAGGCAACGCGTTCACCAGGCTTGCACTAGCTTGCGTAGAAGCGTCAGGCAAACGCATAGCCCGCTCAATCAGCTCGTTAAGCAGTGCTTTTAGGCTTTGCCCGTTTGAGACGGCGCGGGTTTTCAACTCGCGCAGTACGGGTTCAGGCAGGTCCAAAGTAGTTCGCATTTATGCATCATAGCATCAAAATGCCAGAGCGTAACGCGGTATATGCAGTGGTTGGCACAAGGCTAGGCCGCTTCAGCGTGGCCCTCGTGCGCTGGGTTAGTAAATGGCATTTTGAAGGTAAAAAATCCCTATGACCCAAGGAAATTCTAGATAGTTAGCTATTAAATTAATAGTTCTGGCTAACCGCGAAAATTAATAACTACGCCCCGCCTTGTACGACGCGCTGCTTCTGGGGGCCAAGGTGGCTGCCGCTGCCAGCTTGCTGCGCACCCCCGCAATGTGGGCGTGCATGATGGCCAAGCCCAGCGCATCGGCGGCATCTTTGCCAGGCAGGCTGGGGAGTTTGAGCAGGCGCATCACCATCTCTTGCACCTGTGCTTTGGCCGCTTTGCCGTGCCCCGCTATGGCCTGCTTCATTTGCAGCGCGGTATATTCGGCTACTGGCAAATCGGTAGACACCAGGGCCGTCACACACGCGCCGCGCGCTTGGCCTAGCAGCAAGGTGGCTTGCGGGTTCACGTTCACAAACACAATCTCTACCGCCGAGGCCTCGGGCTGGTAGGTGGCCACCACTTCACGCACACCGTCAAACAGCACTTTAAGGCGGGCCGGCAGGTCGGCTCGGGGCAGGTGGGTGGTGGTGATGGTGCCACTGGCCACGTACTGCACGCTGTGGCCGTGCGCGTCCACCACCCCAAAACCCGTGGTTTGCAAGCCGGGGTCAATACCTAATATGCGCATCGCACTGGCTGAAAACTACAGGTCAAAATACCACCGCACCGAGTGAAAAAACACTGGTGCGGCAAAGCACAAGGCATCCACCCGGTCGAGCAAACCGGTGGCCCCGGTCACCGACACCGTGCCGCCCCAGTGGGTTACGCCGCGGTCGCGTTTAAGCGCTTTCATCACCAAATGGCCCAGTGAGCCTGCCGCGCAGGCTATCAGTGCCATGGCGGCAGCCGGGCCAGGGTTAAACGGTGTAATACCTGCCAGCAGCGCGCCAATCACCCCGCCTGCAGCCACGCCAATGGCCCAGCTGGTCCAGTTAAAGCTGGCGCTGATCAGCGGGGCGCGAGCACCTTTTTTAAGCACGCGCTGGGCCAGGTGCTGCACCAGCATGCAGGCTTGCACCACAAAGACCAAAAAGAACACCAAGAAAGCATTTTTGCGCTCGTCCCAGCGCGGAAACTCCAGCAGCAGCAGCGCGGGCACGTGGCTCATGCCGTACACGCACACCATAATGCCCCACTGCAGCTTGGCATTGCGTTCTAAAAACCGGTGGGGGTCGTTGGCCAGCGCGCTTACCACCGGAATCAGCAAAAACACATAGACCGGGATAAACACGCTGAACAAATCAAAATGTTCGCTGATAACCAGCCAAAACTGCACCGGCAGCACCACAAAAAACGCCAACACCAGGCTGCGGTGGTCGCCCCGGCGGGTGGGCGACAGAGTAACAAACTCGCGCAGGGCAAAAAACGACACTACCGCAAACAGCACCGTGGCCACCCGCTCGCCCGAGGCCCAGCCGATCCAAAACACCACCGAAATCAACCACGAGGTGGTCAGCACGCCCCACAGGCCTTTGACAACTGCGCTGATGGCCTGGCCGCGCGGACTTTCCCGCTCGCGCAGCGACAGCGCAAAAATCACCACGGTGGCCGTTAACAGCAGCCCAAACAGCACCACAAACAGCGCACCCACCTGCTCGCCCGGCGTAAGACGGCGTAAAAATTGGTTCATTGTGAGAGCTTCAATCGGTTGGCTACAGGGTGGGCGATAGGGTGGGCGATAGGGCTTAAATATCCCGCAGCGTGATCACCGCGTCGCGGGCGCGTTCGGCAAAATGCGCATGGTCTTCTACCACCTCGGCACCCACCAGCGCCTCACCGTGGCGTTCACCGTCGTTTTCTTCATCGCCTGGGGTTTTGGTGGTGCGCAGCACTTGCATAGGCTTGCCAAAGGTCACACTGCACAAAATAGGCACGGGCACCACTTCACCTTTGGGCATCACACGCTGAATGTTGTTAATCCACGCGGGCACCAGCACCACATGGGGGTAGCGCAGCGCCAGGTTGTACAGGCCCGACTTAAAGCGCTGGGGCAGTTCTTCGTTGCCGCGCGTCCCCTCAGGAAACAAAATAATCGAATCGCCTTTGTTCAGCGCGTCTACCAGCGGCTGCAGCGGGTCAACGCCCTCGGTGCGCTCGCGGTCTACGTACACGGCGTTGAAAACGCCGGTGGTAAGCCATTTTTTAAACGGGGTTTTGGTCCAATAGTCTTTGGCTGCAATGGGCCGGGTAATGCCCCGCAGCTCAGCCGGCAGGGCCGCCCAAATCATCACCAAGTCCATGTGGCTTTGGTGGTTGGCAAAGTAAATACGCTGCTCAGCCATGGGCGGGCAGCCATACCAGCGGGCCTGTGCACCGGTAAGTAAACGCACAAGCCCTAACAAAAACCAACCCATCAATTTAGCAAGCATGGGCTGATGTTACCCGGCAAACTGCGATAATAAATAATTGGTTTAGTTTAGGCACCGCCATTGGTAGCAAGTTGCTTTGCTGGTAATGCCTGCAGATTAAGAGGGTTAAAAATGATTTTAGTGACAGGTGGGGCGGGGTTTATTGGCAGCAATTTTGTTTTAGACTGGTGCGCCAGCACACAAGAGCCCGTCATTAACCTGGACAAATTAACCTACGCAGGCAATGCCAGCAACCTGGCCCGCTTGGCTGGCAACGCGCAGCATACCCTGGTGCAGGGTGATATTGCCGACACCACGCTGGTCAGCGCCTTGCTAGCCCAGCACAAGCCGCGCGCCATAGTAAACTTTGCTGCCGAAAGCCATGTAGACCGCTCTATCCACGGGCCTGAAGACTTTATTCAAACCAATATTGTGGGCACCTTTAAGCTGCTAGAAGCGGTGCGCGCGCACTGGGGCGCTCAGGGCGCTGTGGGCAGTCTGGATGCTGCAGCCAAACAGGCTTTTCGCTTTTTGCATGTGTCTACTGATGAGGTGTACGGATCGCTTAGCCCCACCGAGGCGGCCTTTACCGAAAAACACACCTACGAGCCCAACAGCCCCTACAGCGCCAGCAAAGCGAGCAGCGACCACCTGGTGCGCGCCTACCACCATACCTACGGCCTGCCTGTGCTAACCACCAACTGCAGCAACAACTACGGCCCCTACCACTTCCCTGAAAAGCTCATCCCACTGATGATTGTGAATGCCTTGGCAGGCAAAAACCTGCCCATCTACGGCGACGGCATGCAAATACGCGACTGGCTGTATGTAAGCGACCACTGCAGCGCCATACGCCGCGTGCTGGAGGCGGGCCGCCCAGGCGAGGTGTACAACATTGGCGGCTGGAACGAAAAGCCCAATATTGACATCGTCCACACCATCTGCAGTTTGCTAGACCAGCTGCGCCCCAAAGCCGACGGCAGCAGCTACAGCACCCAGATCACCACCGTGACCGACCGCCCTGGCCACGACCGGCGCTACGCCATCGATGCCACCAAAATCCACACCGAACTAGGCTGGAAGCCCGCTGAGACATTTGACAGCGGTATCCGCAAAACAGTGCAGTGGTACCTAGACCATGCCGACTGGGTGGCCCAGGTGCAAAGCGGCGCGTACCGCGACTGGGTGCAAACCAACTATGCACAGCGCACTGCATGAAGATTCTTTTATTTGGTAAAACCGGCCAAGTGGGCTGGGAGCTGCAACGCAGCCTAGCCCCGCTGGGGGAGGTGGTTGCGCTTGATACGCGCAGCACAGATTACTGCGGCGACTTTTTAAATCCTGTAGGCCTAGCGCAAACCGTGCTGGCCTTGCGCCCCGATGTGATCGTTAACGCCGCCGCCTACACCGCCGTAGACAAAGCCGAGGCTGACAGTGCCAATGCACATACTATCAACGCTGTGGCCCAAGTAAATATTGCACAAGCAGCTATGCAAATAGGAGCAACAGTGGTTCACTACTCTACCGACTATGTGTTTGACGGCAGTGGCACCGCGCCGTGGTGCGAGACTGACACGCCCGCCCCTTTAAGCGTCTACGGTGCCAGCAAACTGGCAGGCGAGCAGGCTATTGCTGCAAGCGGCGCGCGGCATATGATTTTTCGTACCAGCTGGGTGTATGGTGCACGCGGCGGCAACTTTGCCAAAACCATGCTGCGCCTAGCGCAACAGCGCGAAGCGCTGAGCGTGATAGACGACCAAATAGGTGCGCCCACGGGGGCTGACCTGCTGGCGGACATTACAGCCCATGCCATCGTGCGCTTGGCAGCTAAGCCGCAGCTCAGCGGGCTGTACCACTTGGCTGCGGCGGGCGAAACATCGTGGTACGGCTACGCGCAGCATGTGTTTGAACAAGCGCGGCTTAAGGGCGTGGTGCTTAAGCTAGACAATGCCCAGTTCAAGGCCATCCCCACATCTGCTTACCCCACAGCGGCGCAGCGGCCATTAAACTCAAGGCTGAATTGCAGCAAGCTAAAATCCCACTTTGATCTCTACATTCCCCCATGGCAGCAAGGCGTTAACCGAATGCTGGCTGAAATTTTATAGAACCGCATGACCCTACGGACGCAACCCTTACATCAGGCACAACGCAAAGGCATAATCCTGGCCGGCGGCTCTGGCACCCGCCTGCACCCCGCCACCCTGGCCATGAGCAAGCAACTGCTGCCCGTGTACGACAAGCCCATGGTCTACTACCCGCTCAGCACCCTGATGCTGGCCGGCATACGCGATATTTTGATCATCAGCACCCCACAAGACACCCCCCGTTTTACCCAGCTGCTAGGCGACGGCTCCCAATGGGGCCTGAACCTGCAATACGCCGTACAGCCCAGCCCTGATGGCTTGGCGCAAGCCTTTATCATCGGCGAGCAATTTGTAGGCAACGCCCCCAGTGCACTGGTGCTGGGCGACAACATCTTTCACGGCCACGACCTTAATAAACTGCTGGCCAACGCCAGCGCAGTAGAGCAAGGCGCCACTGTCTTCGCCTACCACGTGCAAGACCCTGAGCGCTATGGCGTGGTGGCCTTCGACAAACAAGGCAAAGCCAGCAGCATCGAAGAAAAACCCGCACAGCCCAAAAGCAACTACGCCGTTACTGGCCTGTACTTCTACGACAACCAAGTAGTCGATATTGCCAAGGCCGTCAAACCCAGCGCCCGCGGCGAACTAGAAATTACTGCCGTAAACGATGCCTACCTGCAACGCAACCAGCTCAACGTGCAGATCATGCAGCGCGGCTACGCCTGGCTAGACACCGGCACCCACGAGAGCCTGCTAGAAGCCAGCCAGTTTATCGCCACCCTAGAACACCGCCAAGGCCTGAAAATAGCCTGCCCCGAAGAAATTGCATGGCGCAACGGGTTTATCAGTACGCAGCAGTTTGAAAGGCTAGCCCAACCACTGCTGAAAAACGGCTACGGCCAGTACATGCTGCGGCTGCTGCGCGAAGGCCTTTCAATATGAAAGCCACACCAACCGCCATACCCGACGTACTGGTCATCGAGCCCAAAGTGTTTGGTGACGAACGCGGATTTTTCTACGAAAGCTTCAACCAGCAGGCATTCAACCAAGCCACGGGCTTAGATGTGCAGTTTGTACAAGACAACCACAGTCGCAGCGCCCAAGGCGTACTGCGTGGCCTGCACTACCAGCTACCGCCCCATGCCCAAGGCAAGCTGGTACGCTGCACGCGCGGGGCAGTGTGGGATGTGGCAGTGGACATCCGCAAGAGCTCACCTACGTTTGGTAAGTGGGTGGGTGTGGAGCTGACGGGGGAGAACCATAAGCAATTTTGGATTCCACCTGGGTTCGCCCATGGCTTTGTAGTGCTAAGCGCTGAGGCAGATTTTTTGTACAAGACTACTGCGTACTATGCACCCCAGCACGACCGGTGTGTTGCGTGGAACGACGCAAGCATCGATATTGCTTGGCCCAAGTTAAACACCACCATGCAACTGTCCTCCAAAGACAGCGCAGGCAAGCCATTCGCGCTGGCCGATATCTTTAACTAACGACTAGATGCAACATTTTTCTATACAGCCCAGTGCATTGACAGGCAGCTTGTGGCGCAACCGAGGTTTAGTTAAATCCATGGTGGTGCGCGAGGTAGTAGGCAGATACCGAGGGTCTTTTTTCGGCATTCTTTGGTCTTTTTTCAACCCAGTGTTTATGCTATTAGTATACACTTTTGTATTTAGTGTAATTTTCAAAGCAAGGTGGAGCACGGGCAGCGATTCTAAAACTGAATTTGCACTTGTTTTGTTTGCAGGACTACTGGTTTTTAATTTGTTTGCGGAATGCATAGGCCGCGCACCAAGTTTGATTTTATCTAACGTCAACTACGTTAAGAAGGTGGTTTTCCCGCTAGATGTGCTGCCATGGATATCGCTAGGCTCAGCGTTGTTCCACACGGCTATCAGCATCCTAGTATGGCTAATAGCTTATGTAATTTTATTTGGCATGCCTCACGCCACCATTATCTGGCTGCCCTTTGTTTTACTGCCGTTGGTATTGTTCATTATGGGTTTAAGCTGGGCACTGGCATCACTGGGTGTCTACCTGCGCGATGTGTCTCAGTTCATCGGTATTTTTATCACTACATTGATGTTTCTGTCACCCATCTTCTACCCCGCCACGGCGCTGCCAGAAGCTTACCGCCACTGGCTGTACTTGAACCCCATGACACCCGCCATAGAAATGGCGCGTGACGTGATGTTTTGGGGCAAGCAACCAGATTGGGCTTTGTGGTTTATTTATACCTTCAGTGCTGCTGTTATAGCCTGGCTAGGTTTTGCATGGTTTCAAAAAACACGCAAAGGCTTTGCTGATGTCCTCTGAAATAGCCATTAAAGTAGACAACCTAAGCAAGTGCTACGCCATCTACGAACGCCCGCAAGACCGACTCAAGCAAATGGTGCTGGGTAAGTTAAACAGCTTAACTGGCCAAGCACGTAAGCAGTATTACCGTGAGTTTTGGGCGTTGAAAGATATCTCCTTTGAGGTAAAAAAAGGCCAAACCGTCGGCATCATTGGCCGCAACGGCAGCGGTAAAAGTACCTTGCTGCAAATGATCTGCGGCACGCTAAACCCTACTAGTGGAAGCGTAACCACCCATGGCCGCGTAGCCGCACTGCTGGAGCTAGGCAGTGGATTTAATCCTGAATTTACGGGCCGGGAGAATGTGTACCTTAACGCCAGTGTGCTTGGGCTAACGCATGCTGAAACAGTAGCGCGCTTTGACAAAATTACAGTTTTTGCGGACATCGGTGATTTTATCGACCAGCCCGTTAAAACGTATTCATCGGGAATGATGGTGCGACTCGCGTTTGCAGTCATAGCGCATGTTGATGCTGATATCTTGGTAATTGACGAAGCACTAGCTGTGGGCGATGCTTTTTTTACGCAAAAGTGCATGCGGTTCTTGCGTAATTTTATGCAGACCAATACCGTTTTATTTGTGAGCCACGACACCTCTAGCATCAAAGGTCTTTGCAGTGAAGCCTTATGGTTAGACAGAGGCCAAGTAGTCGTATCAGGAGATGTAGAGACCGTCACCAAACAATACAACGCAAGTATTCTTAACCAGTTTGCAGACTATTCAACCCAGCAAATTAAGATTGAAAAAAGCCATAACCCAGCAACACAGCACTTTCAGAATCGCGAAGCTGTTGGTACTTCTAAAGTTGAAATTTTCGACAATATTGCTTTTTCAGACGGCTGGAAAACAGGTGCGGCTGAGATCACTTCCGTCACGATGCTCGACGCTAATTCACACGAGACTATAGCTACCTACGAAGGTGGTGAGCGGGTTGTTTTTCTAATTGAAGCCCGCATAGATGATGCGCTTTTAAGTCCAATCATAGGTTTTTTCATAAAAGATCGTACAGGACAATCGCTCTTTGGTGAACATACCTACACCTATATGCAGCAGCAACTTAACACTGCAGCGGGCGATACTCTCAGAGCCAGCTTTACTTTCACCCTGCCTTATTTACCAGACGGTGTTTATGCGGCTACAGTATCTATTGCCAGTGGCAATCCTCACATTCATACACAACACCATTGGTTGCATGATGCGGTAATTTTTAAAGTTCAATCCTCAAAGTTAAGGCATGGATTAGTAGGTATTCTGTTTGAGAAAGTAGAGTTTGAAATTGCAACACGCTGACAATGCACACACCCACATCGCGCCATTAGAAAGTAACGACCCACGTATTACAGTGGGTCGGTTCACGTATGGAACCCCTAGGTTTTCAATTTTTGCAGAAAATGAAAAAATAACCGTCGGATCCTTCTGCTCTATAGCCTCCAATGTCATGATTTTTGGTGGTGGAGAACACCGTACTGATTGGCTCACCACCTTTCCTCTACGCATTGCGTTTGGCCTGGACGGTCAACACCACGATGGACACCCTGCCAGTAAAGGACCCACCACCATTGGACATGACGTATGGTTAGGCACCGGGTGCATGATTTTGTCAGGGGTAACCATTGGCCATGGCGCTGTGATTGGTGCGGGTGCCGTAGTTACAGCTGATGTAGCACCCTACGCTATTGCAGCCGGCAACCCAGCGCGCACTGCACGCAGTCGCTTCTCGCAAGATGTAATTGACATACTGCTTAGCATTCAATGGTGGGACTGGCCGCTGCCACTAATTCGGGATGCGGTGCCGTTACTGTCTTCAAATGACATTCAGGGCTTAGAGCAATTTGCATTGAACTTAAACGTATAAATATAGATTTTCAGTCCATGCAACTCACTAAAATTTTAAACCGTGATTCTAATAATCTCGATATTTTTAGAGTCATAGCATCGTGCATGGTGGTGTATGGGCATGCCTACGCAATTTCACCCCAAATCGGGCAAAGAGATCTTGTTGGCGCACTACTTGGTTTTGATTATTCTGGTTCATTAGGTGTCAAAATATTTTTCTTTTTAAGTGGGCTAGTTGTCACTAACACATTGCTAGAAAACCGCAACCCAGTTCAGTTTGCTATTGCAAGATGCTTCAGAATCTGGCCCGCACTTTTATTTACCGTATTCATATGTGCATTTGTACTGGGTCCGATACTCACCAATTCACCCCTGACAGAATATTTTTCCAACCCAGCGACCTACCAATACGTATACAAAAATCTACTGCTAAGTAGCACCTACTACCTTCCCGGCGTTTTTAGTAACAATCCGCTTAAAGATTCAGTTAATGGCTCTCTTTGGTCTATTCCTCACGAAGTTGCGGCATATCTTGTAGTGCTGTCTTTGTACCTAATGCGCGTTTTCAACACCAGAATATTGGCGATATTACTATTTTCAGTGATATTGGTTGATCCGCTAATGGGCAACAAGCTGCTGCTGACGTGGTTGCCCCAGAATAGCGAGATTACCTTGCTCGCACCGTGTTTTGCTTTTGGCTCACTTTTGGCGATCTGGAAGGAACAAATCACCATCGACAACCGTTTGGTATTAGCCTTATGGGCTATTTACTTTATTTTCAAAGCATCCACATACAATTTTTACTTTCTGTATGCTGCATTATTTATTTCGATATTGCACCTGTCTAGATTGCCCATGCTAGTACGGCATAAACCTAAGGTGGATATTTCCTACGGAATCTATCTATGGGGTTTTCCAACACAGCAAATTATTGCTTCACATTTCTACGAGCAAGGCGTAATATTCAATCAAATGTCGTCCACGCTGCTATGCATCGCAATGGGTTTTGTATCATGGCATTTCATAGAGAAAAAAAGTATCGCCATTGGGGCTGAAGTTAGCAAACATTTTCCTAAAAACTGATTTCCGAAAACTGCGTACTGAATCAGTATTCTTTGAAAGTCCTCCTTAAACTCTTGGATCCAATTCAATAAATATTTTGCTCGATATTATTTGGTAACTTTTTAACGAGACCGAATCTGCGATGTATCAATTTCTCGATTTTTTTCCATAACGCTCGCAATCGCCACCTCTAATGTCTATGTAGCTGACACTTTTAACCACACTATCCGTAAGATTACACCTACGGGTGAAGTGAGTACCGTGATTGGAATCGCTGGTTCGGTCTCCGTTTCTTTATCTACTCTCCCTGCTAGCATCTTTCAGCCTTCTGCGATAGCGATTTATGAAGGAAAGATGTACATCACTAGTAGTAATTCTGTACTTTGGGCCCATTTCCCTTAGTAAAGGGTTCGGGGAAGCTGTCTGGGAATGTTAAAACCAATAACACTCATGGAAATGAGTAAGGATATGAATTGGCCTTAGCAGCCAGCAATGCGTTAAGTTGTTGAATAGGCCGCAACGGCAACAATGGCACTGGTCGCCATGCTTTGCAATGCAAGCTCGCTATCGGCGATCATTTTGCGATACTGCGTATTTTCAAAGCCCCAGAGGGTCGAGAGCAACTCTTCTCGGTGTCCCACCAAGAATGGCAGCGCCACCACTACTCGTAAAGATTCTTGTTTTTCTATGTGACGATCAATTGTATTTGTATCTGCATTGTGATTATCGGCATCCCAAACCGCTATTTGCTTTAAGGCATGAATTCCGTAAATATTAAAAACAGTGCTCATCATTCGATCTACAGTTAAGAAGGTAATCCCTTTAAATTGCTCTACTGCCAATACTTTGATATCGGCATGTAAGGAAGCCATAACGCCTGAAAAAATATCCCATTCCCCCGCACGCTGCGCCAAAAAATCGCGGCTTATGGCTAGTCTAAAATCAAAATCTGCAGGTAACAGTACATCATCCTCCATAACGGTGAGCTGCTTTAGGTCATTCTTTAAGGCGTGGTTAGCCAAGGCTGCGTAACTTAATGCGCAACCTATCCAGCCAGGCCTGCGGCGCAGTCCATCAAAAACGATATATCCTTTGGGTTGGTTACTTAGGTATGTATTACGCCTATGAATAGTTTCTGGCATAGATAACGCAATCTGATCACAGCCGTCAGGTAGATTTAAATCTATTTGGTACGCTTTCGACGCGGGCAAAAATCCCAGTCCAATCAAAAACCGCTGGAACATAAAATTAAAGCGTTTTGCGCTACGCGCTACTGAAGCTTTAATTTGTGCAGGTTTAGGTGGCGCATCTAACGTTTCACGTACCGCAGCGATCATTCCATCAACTGAATTCAAAGGGAAAAACCGTACCGCTCCTTCCAACTCGGGGTACTCAGCTATGTCACGAGATGCCTCGGATACCACTGGTACACCCAGAGATAGGCACTCCTGAAGCCTGGGAAGTTCGAGCAGCGCATCATCATAGTAGTGCAAGTTTATGACTAAGCGGGATTGCTTGATCATTTTTTGCATGTCGGCTCCAAATATTTCCACCGCAACTTTCACATTAAATTGCGTTTTTAAAGCGTCAAGTAAATCTCTGCGCCTGGGTGAACTTTGGCTGTCGCCGTAAAAAAGAACATCGTAGAGTTTATCTTCATCGGGCACTTGGATACCGTAATTCTGCGAAGCCCCAATCGGCAAATAGTTAACATGTGGGTACGCTATTCCTTTAGTCAATAGAAAGTCAATATTGAACAGTGCGTAATCCAACAATGCAAAAGAGTTCTCGAGTGTTTCGCAATACGACGACGTAAACCACCGCGAGCTGACAGATTGTTCTAGCTGGTAAACGATGCGCTTTTCTCCCGACGGCAAAGAGTCAAACATTTGCGGGCAAAGTACGATATACCAGTCATGACTGAAAGTTTTAGGCGATACAGTCAAGATATCGACTGACCAGCCTTGTTTTTTTAGCTCCTCGGCAATTAAGTGTGCCAAAAATAATGTGTGCTGAGTGGTCATTAAACCCCAGCTAAGCTTACTGTTATGTTGTCCAACACCAGATTGCAGCAGTGCAAAATTGTCTTCTCGCCTTACGGAATTTATCCTTTTTGCTAAGGCGCTAAATTCGCCCCTTGCGATATAACGCGCTGCCTTAGAAACGCGGCGTAATAATTTCGTGGGATTTAACGGCTGTGATGGTTTATTTTCAATTTTTTTTTCTGCCATAGCTTTGCGCGTCCATGCACCCAAGGCACGCACCGGACGCGTTAGCCTCCACGATGTAGATGCTAATAACTCATTAACTTGCTGGTCTAGCTGCTTAACTTGTAGAGTTCGTTCATGCAACAGTGAGCGGGATTGAGCAAGTGCTCCCTGGGTTGTTAGCTGCGTTTGCGCAGCTAAGTTTATCTCTGCCTGCAGAGTATTGCCCTGTTCAACTCGAACACGTTCGCTTTCTAAAATGGCGGCATCCTGTTGCAAAATCCATTGGTGCTGCTTATCTACCGCCAATTGCAAATTGTCAGCTCTCTCCAAGTTACTTTCCAATGCAGCTTTTATTTGGCCGCAAGTTCTTTCAAGGCCTAAAGTTTTTTCATCTTGTTGCACTATCCAGTGGTGTTGCGTGTCTAACGCTTTTTTGTCTAGCTCTATTTTTTCTTTTGCTTCAGATAGAAACTGGTTAACGTGCGCTAGCTCAGCTTGCAGTTCAAAACGCTGCCCTAACACTTGGAATGTACGTTTAGCGAGTTGTGTAAATTCAGAATTTTTAGCAGTGTTTAAGATCACCTCTTTTTGGTCGGCACCTACCAGTACCACACCGAGTCCGTTGCTATGGTGAAATCTAAATGAAGGGTAGCGTAACTCCAACTCATCCCACAGACGGTACACACCAAAATCATCTCGGTACACATCAGTATCATGAAAAATTACGATGCCTCGTTGCGACAGCTTAGGCAGCCACGTATCAAAATCATGTTTTACGGCTTCGTATGTATGCAACCCATCGATATGCAATAAATCTATGCTTTGATCTTCAAACCGATTCACCGCCTCGTCAAATGTCATGCGCAGCAACGATGAAAATCCCGTGTAATAAGGATCATGTGCTAACCGAAGTTTTTGATATATGGCTTCGCTGTAATAACCGGCATGCTCATCACCTTTCCAAGTGTCTACAGCATATGCTTTAGTATTTAATTTATTCTCAACTATGGCTTGGCAAAAAGCTAAATAAGAAATACCAGAATATGCGCCAAGCTCAACAAATTTATTGGGCTTGTGAACCGCAATTAACCATTGGGCAAACGGGATATGCCCCGCCCATGGTGCAGGTATAGAAAAATGCTTAGGGTCTGTTAAAGCAGAATTAATATAGGGATTCATACTATTTAAGTTCATATTTCTTAGGTGTATCAAATAACGCTCGTCAAGCTCGTAATCGCCAACATAACGCTAATCATAATTCCACCAAGCAAAACAGACACTAGCAAAATAGTCACCGGCTCTAGCAGCACTAGAAACTGTTTCATGTTTTGTTCGGCTTGGTTGCGGTGTAGTTTAGCCAGCGAGCCGCTAGTTTCTGCCAGTTTGCCAGACTGCTCACCCACGCGGATTAAGTTTAAGCCTACTGCGTCAATATATTGGTGTGCCTGCATTGCAGCTGCCAATGGCTGGCCAGCCTTTACATCGCTGATGATCATTTGTGCTTTGCGTCGCAAAGACTGCCCTTTAAGGCAGTTTGCGGCGTGCTTCATGGCATCAAGCAATGGTACATGGTGTATTAGTAGCACTGAGAGCATACTTGCCCAGCGCGAGAGTTCAACATGTTCTACCCAGCGTTTTGCCAGGGGCAACACACTGGCTATTTCCCATAATTGCGCTCTTACAGAGGCTTGCGCCAGCATAAATCCTACCCCAACTACTAATGCAGTCGCAGTCAATGCCGCAATAAGTTTGTTTTGCACCAGCCACAAGCCCGACTCTAGTACCCAGCGCGAAAACAAAGGTATATCGGCCTTGGGGTTTGTCAAAATATTACCAAATTTTGGAACCACGAATACAAACACCACTAAGGTGGCAATCAACCCGCTTACTATTAGCACCAAGGGGTATGTAAGTGCATTGCGTGATTCCCGCCGAAACTGTGCATCTGCTTCTAGCTGTAAGGAGGCTGACGTTAGCGCTTCTCCTAACTTGCCAGTCTCTTCCCCAGCGCGCACCAGCTCGCTAACATAGTCGGGTAAGCGCAAACCACTGGTTGACAATGCCTGCGCAAACCTTGTACCCGAACGCAGGCTGGCGTAAGTGGCATCTAACGCATAGCCAAGTCCACGCCCGGCATGGCCGCGTGCAATATTCAGCACCGCGTCGGCCAAAGAAATACCCGCGTTAAGCAATGTCGCCATTTCATGAATACACAAACGCAACTCGTCAGAACTTACCTCTTTGCGACCGGATGCCAAGCCTAGCTTACCCATTAAGCCACCATCACTTGGGTTGGTGGGTTTATCGTTGTGCTGCAATGCCGCTTCTGCAGACAGCTCATACACATTTAAACCGCGCGTGCTAAGCATTTGAAGTGCTTGCAAACGGTCTGCAGCTTCAATGGTTCCACGTGCTTTTTGGCCATCTTGGCCGATGCCTCGGTAACTGAATATAGACAAGAGATTGCTTTCCGCTTAGGCCACTGCCAGCACTTCGGTTACCGTGGTGATTCCACTCCACACTTTGAGCAATCCATCGTCAGCTAAGGATCGAACGCCTTGCTTTCGCAGCGACGCAGTAATGTCAGCCTCGCTTGCCGCAATAATAATTTGGTGGCGAAGACCATCATTCACATTAAAAAGCTCGTAAATTGCCACCCTACCTAAATACCCGGTGTGCATACACGCCTCGCAGCCCACCGCTTTGTGCAGCTTTGGTTCGTGCTTTTGCGCCGTAGTTTGTTCAAAAGTATGACGGGCTTCGTGCAAAAGATGGCGATGCGCTTCATCCAATTGGTCAATATTCACTGGCTTGCTGCAGTGCGGGCACAAACGCCTTACTAAGCGTTGCGCCATCACGCCCTGCAAGCTTGACACTAATAAAAACCGCTCAATACCAACATCAGCTAAGCGTGTAATTGCACCCACAGCACTGTTGGTGTGCAATGTAGAAAATACCAAATGCCCTGTTAAAGCAGACTGCACAGCTATGGATGCGGTTTCGTGGTCTCGAATTTCGCCAATCAAAATAACATCTGGGTCATGCCGAAGGATGGAGCGCAGCGCCGCTGCAAACGAAAAACCTATGTCAGCATTCACCTGCAGTTGGGTAATGCCATTGAGCTTGTATTCAACTGGGTCTTCTACGGTAATGATCTTCTTAAGCCCATCGTTACCCAGGTCAAGCGCTGTGTAAAGTGTGGTAGTTTTACCAGAGCCTGTAGGGCCAGTTACCAACACAATCCCGTTAGGTGCATCTATCCATTGCTTAAAAGTGTCCTCATGGTCGCTCAGCATGCCTAAATCAGCTAACGACAAGGTAGGCCTGTCTTGGCGCAGCAGGCGCATCACTACCGATTCGCCGTGCACACCCGGCAAAATAGAAACCCTGACATCAAAAGATTCGCCATGAATTCGGGCCGTCATTCGGCCATCTTGCGGTAGGCGCCGCTCTGCAATGTCTAACTGAGAAAGAATTTTAATGCGGCACACTGTAGCTTCAAAACGGTCAGTACCCAGCTGTTGCAAATCACGCATTACACCGTCAACACGCACCCGCACTACAAAGCCTAATTCGCCAGGCTCTACGTGGATATCAGACGCACGACGGGTAACGGCTTGGCTCAAAAAACTGTTCACCAGCTCTACGATAGGCCCCTCTTCTGCCAGCTCGCGCAAATGTGTTAAATCACTGCTAATAACTAAGTGCCGGTTAGATACGTTGCGCAACGACGCATGCACATTAGCAATGTCGGCCGGGCGGGCCAGTCTAAAACGCGTACTTTTTTTAAGTTGGTCTGCTTTAAGCCGCAAAAAATCAAGTGGCGCACGCTGAAGTAAATCACAAGTAGCGCATACCAATGCATCATCGCTTATCCAAATAGCGATACCGTTACGCTCACACCAAGCCATGGACAACTGCAAGGACTCTGCTGTATGGGCTATCAATGTTTCCACCGGTGCAAGCTCGGCGTAGGTAATGATGTTCCAGCCGGTAAATTCTGATGCCGCACGCAAAAGTTGCACCTCAGCCACCATGCCGGTACGGTTAGCCAGCATAAAAGGAGACTCGTTTTTAGATGCAACAAGTTCTGCCAGTTGATTTGCCCCAGTAGCGTCAAGCAAGCCCTCTTGCGACAAAAAGTCTACAAAAGATGCAGGCATTTGGTCTGTAGCTATCATTTGGAGGCATCCTGCGTAGCCAGCTGCCCTACTTTAACTTCACGAACCAACCCGTAGTATTTGCCACTAGCCCTGGCTATCAATAAAACTGGCTGGGTTTTATAGAGCTGCAAAGCCGTGGTTACCTCAGGCAATGCAGACACATCAAATTGCATGCTAACAAACAAGGCGCTTCCACTGTCGGGCGATGGGTGTAGATTAAGCAACCACATAGCATCAGTACGCGCAATGGTGCTAACGGCTTTAGCCCGCACGGGCCCCGCGCGGGCAATATCAGGCACACTTAGCAGTAAATCGTTGCCACTAAGTAAGGCCTTCACTGACGTAGGTGGACGCAAAGTAGACAAGAACTCGTCTGCTTTCTTTGCCGACGCACCAGCCGGTAAACTAATGCCCGTGCCTGGCGCAAGTGCAGCTTGGGCGTAGACCAAACTGTGACTACCCACCGTCAAAACAAAACACGCCAAAAAACACCACGATTTTGGTATTGAATAAGAAAAATACTTGCTCATACGCTCTATTGTGCCTCGAATCACGATTGGGATAAATTGCATTATCGCTAACCTAGGCGTTAGCCTTTAAAATGAAGGTTCAGGATCTATAGATTATGTTTAGAAAATACCACCCTTTACCCACCAACCGCGCGCTGAGCCGTGGTTTTACTTTGCTAGAAATGCTGGTTGTTATGGTCATTATTGGCCTGCTTGCAGGTCTTGTTGGCCCCCGTATTTTTGGCAAGGTTGACAGCAGCAAGGTGCAAACTGCGCAAGTACAAATCAAGATGATAGAAAGCTCATTAATGATTATGCGGCTCGACTTAGGCAGCCCGCCTAGCGCAGAGGCGGCATTACGCTGGTTAACCGTAAAACCAGACGATGCGGCTGTGGCTGCCTTGTGGAAAGGCCCCTACCTAGACGGTGCAATACCGGTGGACCCTTGGAACAATAGCTACCAGATAGTAATGCCTGGCTTAGACGGTAAACCCTTTACAGTGTCTTCGTATGGGGCTGACGGAAAAGCCGGTGGTGAAGGCCTCAACGCCGATGTCTACGCCAAATAAATTGACCCTGCAAGCCGCCAAAGGCTTCACCTTGATAGAGATGGTGGTCGTAATGGTGTTATTGGGTATGTTAGCAGCTGTGGCGCTGCCCAATTTTGAGCGATGGTTTGGCAGCACACAGCAAAGGGTAGACGCCTCACGCATTGTGTTACAAGTGCAAAACTTGTTTGCCAGAGCCGCCATACTGAACCAATCAGTCGATATTACCTCTACCAATTTGCGCCAGCTTTTGGTAGACGGAAAACCCGCGCTAGACCTGCCTGCAGGTTGGTCGCTGCTGTCACAAGACCAATTAACCGTGTACGGCTCTGGCTACTGCGTACCTGTAGAAATCACATTTGTTTCAACTCAAAACCAAAGAGTAGCCGTTCAAGTGAAAGACCAGCAATGCAACGTAGGCTTTGTTTTAAAAGGTAACGGCGTATGAGCCTTTCATCTTTTTACATAGCGAAGTCGTCACTAAAAGTACTACAGCATGGCGTTAGTTTGCTAGAAACACTGGCCGCTTTAGTTATATTGAGTGCGGGCGCTGCTGTAATGTTGACTTGGTTTTCACAAAACGCAACCGCTTTGGGCCGCTTGAAAGATGCAGAAGCTGTAGAACAAGCACGCTTAACCGCATTAGACTATGTGCGTGCAATCAACCCCATTGACCGGCCTCAAGGCGAAGTTACCCTTGACAAATACCGCATTGCCTGGACAAGCCGCAAAATTGCAGACACTGCACGTGCAGTTAACGCTCTAGGTTCTGTAGGGCGCTATGAAATTTCACTACACGAGCTGAATGTTCAAATTTCAAGTATCGAAGCTAAACCTAACGAGCAATCTTTAGCTGCGCAAATGACGCTGGCTTCCGCAGGCTACAAATTGGTCGCAACCAGTGCAGCAAGCAGCATATTGGGAGGTGCGCAATGACAAAGCGCAGTTCTGCCAAGCAACATGGCCTTACGCTAATAGAGCTATTGGTAACTATGGTGCTATTAGGTTTTGTAGTGGCGTTAATGTCAGGTGCGTTTGTGCAAATAGCGCAAATGCTGCGGATCAGCAGCGAATATGGCAATGGATTTGCAGGCCGCTGGGTACCAACGCGCACCCTGCAAAACATTGTTGCCAATATTTCGCAGGATCCTAACGAGACAAGCCCACTACTAGGCGCAGCAGAGCGCGTTATCTTCAGCACCTTGGCTTTGCCGCCAAATTACAACGGCATAGTGCAGCGTGCAACACTTGAGCTAAAACGAAGCAACTACGTAGCTGGCACCGAAACTCAAAGCACACTGCAACTTTTACAATCCAATCCAAATGCACCGACAGACCAAAGCAAGCCCCAAGAATTGGCAGTGTTTAACGGGAGGTTGATTTTTATTTACCTCGACGCACAAGGCAAAGAATTTAGGCAATGGCCCCCGCAAGGCACCACGCAAACAGACACATTACCCTCAGCGATCGGCCTGCGGGATGAAGCTGATCAAGGCAAAATTGTTCAGCTAGCGTACTACGAAGGTGAAACAACCAGTAAGCGCAGTAGCGGTGCAGGCCTTATGCTTGGGCTGCAAAGGTGAGGCGAAGCTCTGCAGGATTTGCCTTGGCTGCAGTACTTTGGCTGCTAGCGGGTTTGGCTATTGTGGTTAGTTTAGTGAATGATGCTGCCCTTACATCAGCAGAAAGAGTACGGCAACTTAGAGAGCGCGCCGATTTTGTTAAAAGTGCATTAACTACACGTGCACATATGGTTTACTTTACCTCATTGGCAAAACCGCAATCATCCGGTTTTGCAAACGGCGATGCTTTGCTATTGGCCGATGAAACGCCTTACCGCTTTGACGCGCTGAGTGTTTTACGAATTCAAGACACTGGTGGTTTAATCAACCTCAACCGGCTTAACCGGCCAACCTTAGAGAGATTTATGGAAAGCTGCGCAGTACCGCAAGAGCAGATTTCTTTTTTAATAGACGCACTCGAAGACTATACAGACGAGGACGATTTGCAGCGCATCAACGGTGCCGAGAAAAGCACATATGCCCAGGAGGGTAAGCCTGCGCCGCGTAACGCGCCGTTACTGTCTGTCAACGAAGTTTGGCAAGTATACGGCTGGGGTTCCTACAGAAAACTTTGGGAAGCAAATGGATGCGCACGTGCACTAACTACGCTAGGTACCGCTGGGCTTCTGGGCCCTAGCGTGAATTTAGCCACGGCACCTCTCATGGTTTTACGCGCATCGGGCGTTGATGAAGCCTCCGCACAAGATGTTATTGCTGCACGCAGCAGTGCGCAAAGTGTGGCTGAAAGGGTTGCGAATGCAGCCGCTATTTCGGGCAACACAGGCATGTTTGGCTTGTCTAACAGCGTAGTTCAAAACGAGTTGCGTGTTACGCACGAGCACTCTAGCCTGCCATGGACAATAGAGTATACTTTTAAGCTTGATTCGAGCAGCGATGAAAAGCCATGGAGTATTGCGCAACCTACCATCAGCGCACGTACATTTACCCCTATTTTGCCATCGTCACGCGCGCTTGCGTGGCCGCTAGACGGTAGCAAAACTCCTCTACCCAGCGATGCTAACCCAGTCCTACCTTTTTAACCGTGATGGCACTGACGATGTGCTGGGCAACAGCACGGTTAGCTTAATACCTAGTTTCTTGCGCAGCCTTCGGCTGGTAGTGCCCAGGCAGTCCTGCGTTTACTCGCGCATTAGTTGCGCTGGCGTGCCCTTACTGGGTATTAAAGGGTTTGCCAGCCTACAAGCCGAGCAGCTTTCCCCGTTTCAAAAGTTCGGTGTGTATGCTGTAAAACAAGGGGAAACCCTGCATATGTGGACTTGGGACAAAACGCTAGAGATACATTTTGCAGACCGTCACGGCAGAGCAGCAACACAAGTTGTGCCCTACAGCTTGCTAGCACCGCGGCGTGAGCAAGGCGTAAGCTGGATAAAAACAAACGGACATCCAGGTGTAGAAGCACAGCTTTGGAGAAATAAGCAGTGCGTAGACACTTTGCTATTTGAACAACAACCCGGCCCTACTGAGTGGTCAGCCTACATAACTGGGCAGCCACAACTGGGCGTACTTGGCTGGCCTATTGCATTGCCACCGCTGCCCAATGTGCAAAACGGCTTGCCCACTATAAAGCCCTGGGGCCGCAACCTACTTAGCGCCGCCTTTCGCTTGCCTAAAATAAAATTTGCGCTGATAGCTAAATTTGCTTTGTGGGTAAGCACTGCGGCTTTAGCTGCCAGTACTGCGGCCTGGCTAAGCGAGCGCCATGCGCACCAAAAAGCGATAGCCGAAGGTGTTGAAAATCAAAAACTGCGTTTGGCAGCACTAGAGCCTGTTCAACGTAACCGAGAGGCTACACAAGAGGTTGTTAAGTGGCTAACAGCCGCTAAAAACCTTGCCCCGCGCCCTTCTAAGCTTGAAATTTTGAATGAAATGGCGACGGTTATTACCCGCCAAGGTTTGGTGGTGCGCGAGCTAGACTTTTCCCCGCCCACCATTTCTGCTACCTTAGTGCCGGTTCGCAGCAGCGACGTGCGACTTACCGCTGTGATTGGCGCACTAGAAGCCAACCCGCTCTTTCACGACGTACGCTTCGTTGACGTAGTAGGCGGCAACGCATTTAAATTTACCTGGCGGCTTAAAAATAATGCACCCTTGTTAGCACCTTCTGCGCTGGGCACAGGGATACGCCCATGACCCCAAATTTACGCAATTTAGTATGGGCTGCAGTGCTGCTAGGGTGGCTGGTACTGTTGCTAGACTGGCGAGACGAAGTCATTAAGCTGCGGCCTGAACGTGTGCGGCTAGAGCAGCTTCGCGCCAAAGAACAATCAGCCTTATGGAACGTGGACTGGAAAACCGAGCTGCAAGATGCAAAAACCGCAAAGAAACTCTGGCTAGAACGCATTCCGGTTATTGAGCAAACTGGGGTGTTTCGAGCGCAAGCCCTTGAAACCATTTCCGACTTGTGCAAGCAACTGGAGGCATCTTGCCAGGTAGGCTCCCTCGGCGAAAACCTGGTTGCTGCAGGCAAAGCTGGCCCTGAAAGCGTAGCAGGCTTGGTAACTACTGGTGTAAGGGTGACACTTGGGGTGCAAGACAATAAGCTAGACCTGCTTTTAAACGCGTTAGAAAATGACAGCATTCTGCGGCGCATTGATAAGCTAAGCACGCGGGCTGGACGTATCACTTTAGATATTCAAACTTTTGGCCGCAACGCAAGTGCACAAGCCACGCCGACATCCACTACAACTAACACTGGCGCTAACCCGCTGGGGAATGCTGGCCTGCCTAGCCCAAAGCTGCCATGAGTAACAATACCTCTGCAACATGGCAGCGCGTAGGCGCGATTGCCGGATTTAGTCTGGTGGTAATGTGTACTGCAGCTGGGGTATGGTTCGGCCTGAACCAAGCTTCACTGCTAATTTCTCCTGCCAATCCCACACCTACCACCAAAAAAGTAGCTAGCGGCCAAGTACCCCATTCCAGTGCAACATCTGCAGGTGAGGTGGTAGTGTCTAAATCGAACTATGCAGGCCCGCCTGATATATTTGATGCAGTTGCAGCCATGGCTGCAACTGCGGCATCTGCTAGCAGTAGCACGAAAATCAGTGCGACAGCTTCCAAATTGACTGCTGCTAAAACTGTTAAACCTACTTTTGAAGATGTAAAGCCAGCAGGTTGGACAGCCAGTGCTACAGAGCTTAAACAAATGTGGGAGAGTAACGCCGCGTCCAACTGGGAAGTGCGCTCTACGCCACTAAGTGCCCCCAACTGGAGCATTGTCGGCGTTGTGCAGCGCGGTACGCAAAGCCAGGCCATTGTGCTACTTGCAGGGGATCCAAACCCCCAGTTTTTTAAACTAGGTGACACTTTACCCGGAGGTGCTAAGTTAACGTCGGTAGAGCCTGCCCTTATCAAGGTGACGCTGCCAGACACTGCCCAAGCATCCTTTGCTGTTAATGTACCCGTGCTAACTGGCGCCCTTGAAGCATCTACCAAACTGACCACAGTGACTACAGCGCGTCCTTAACTGCTAATTTAGGTACTAATTTTTGCTAAAGCTAAAACCCATGTTCCATACCGTCCAGCCTGCATCTGTAGATGCAGCCAGCTTATTTACTCCTACCGTAATTTCACGCGCTTGCATAATTGTAGGGGTGGTGTTGGCCACTGGCTGTGCGTTTCAGCAACCACCAGTCCCACCCGCACTAGAGTTTCCACGCACTAACGACAGCCGCTTGACTGGTGATTTGGGTGCGCAACGTGTGGGCCCGCCCACCGAAACAGTTATTCGCCCTAGTCCCAAACCGCCCGTACCCATTGCTGGTAACTTGCGGCCCATTGCAGCCAAAGCAGCACCCGACGAAACTGGAGGCATACTGACAGTTAACGTTGACCAAATGGCCTTGCCGTCATTTATCCAGGCTATTTACGGCGGTATTCTTAAACTTAATTATTCGGTTGATCCCGCTGTAAGTGCGCGTACAGACCTGATTACTTTCCGCACACCCAAGGCGCTTAGTGCTGAGCGTTTGGCCCAAGTAAGTTCGCAGTTACTTAAAAGCTACGGTATCGCAGTACAAGACTTTAACGGTGTTTTACGCTTAGTGCCCGACGCAAACATTAGCAGCACGCTGCCTATGATCAGGCGTGGGCGGGCACAACCTGGTGTTCCACTGCCTTTGCGGCCAATTTTTCATTATGTTGAAACTGAAAGCTTACGCGCCAGCATAGTGCAAGCCAACTTAACCGGCATTATGGGCAGCAAAGTTACATTTTTACCCGACTCAACTGGATCGGCCATTATCTTGAGCGGCCAGCCCGAAGACGTAGGCGTTGCCTTAGAGCTGATAGCGGTGTTTGACCAGCCTGGTGCACGTTCGCAAAACACCACACGCATTGTGCCACGCTACTGGGGCGCAGAAGAATTTAGCCGGCGACTGAGTGAGGTGCTACGGGTTGAAGGCTACAGCGTAGCTAACCAAGCCGCCACTGGCGAGCCTATAGCGGTTATTGCAATTGCGCCTGTTAACAGCGTATTGCTTTTTGCAAGCAGCAAAGAAAGCTTGGCCCACATACTAGACTGGGCCCGTGAGCTAGACCAGCTACCGACTGTGCAGGCGGGTAATGCCTTTTTTAACTACCCAGTCCGCTACGCTGATGCCAAAGAACTTGCCAGCTCGCTCAACGAACTGATTAGCGGCGGCAGCACCAGCACCTCTGCAAGCACAAGTGCAGTTGCTGGAGCAAGTACCAGCACTGGCGCACCTGGAAGTACCGCCACGCGCGGACGGCGTGTGGTGGTTAACAACGCCACCAACTCCTTAATTTTTCAAGGCGGCAGCCAAGATGACTACCGGCAATGGTTGTCTCTGCTGGCTGAGCTAGACAAACCTGTTAAGTCAGCACTTATCGATGTGCTAGTTGCTGAGGTGGCACTGGCAGACAATAACGACCTAGGTTTTGTGTGGCGGCTAGACCAACTAGGCAGTGGCGCGTCGCCCATCCGCTTAAACGGCACTACCTATAATGCTACGGCCAGCGGCGCTGGCCTGGCTATTAGCGCGTTGCTGGGTGGCAACCCGTTGCGCCAGCTGGCCATCAATGCACTGGCCAGCAACAGCGATGCGCGTGTAATGTCCAACCCCAAAATACTCACGCGCAATGGCGAAAGTGCCACCATCAACGTAGGGCAAGAAGTACCTGTAGTCACCAGCCAAGCCGTAACGCAAAGTACCGGCGTGTTAGGTGGATCTTCCAATGTAGTGCCACAGACAGTGCAATACCGAAGCACCGGTGTGATCTTGCGTGTGCGGCCCGTAATTCATGCGGGCGACCGTATTGACATAGAAATAAGCCAAGAAGTCAGTAGCGCTGAGCCTACTAGCACTGGCGTAAGCACATCGCCTACTATCCGTAAACGCTCGGTAGAAACTAAGCTTAGTCTACGTGATGGAGCCACTGTCATGCTTGGCGGCCTGATATCTGACAGTAATACAGATAGCAATAGCGGCATACCCGGACTCAAAGACATTCCCATCATAGGTAGTTTGTTTCGTAGCCAAACTAAAGCGAAATCCCGCACTGAGCTGGTAATGCTAATCACGCCTTATATTTTGAACGACTCCGCAGATGCTGAAGCGGCGACCGATTCTTTTCAAAATACCCTAGGTTCTTGGGCTGATGGTGTACGCGCGCGCGTAAAAGCCCAGCGCGATGTCCGTATTAATTTGCGCGGAGGTATGGTAGAACCATTACTGGAGCTGCCTGCGCAAACCCCTCAATTGCAGCCCAACACAGCACCCAAACCGCCCGTATCTAAAGCCACAGAGTCCCCATCGGCAGTGCCAGTGCTATCGCCCAACAAAGCTGCTGACTCGGTTTTACCTTCGGCTGTGGTACCTGCTGATCAAACGAACCGCATGATTAACTTTGGTAACGCAGGGAAAGATCAAGGTGGTTCTGTTGTACCGTCTAACCCAACTTCCATTACTAACACGCAAGCCAGTCCAGCAGCCAGCCCCGGCACTCCAGGCGTAGCAGGCACAGCAGCGCCTAAAACTGTTAATGGTTTCGACACACCACCTGGCAGTACCGTCGTCGAAGATCCTAAGCTATTGCAAGAATTGCTTGATCTAGTTCGCAGTAAGAAATAAAAGTCTGCGAGAAGTCAGCGCAGGCGTTCCATTCAGCCGACCCGTCAGGCAGGTACTTGGTTTCTGTACTCTTTTCCTTTTTGTGTTTTGTGTTTTGTGTTTTGAATTCAACACCACAAAACCGCACTAGCAGTGTACTCTGCCGCACAATTTTCAGACTGTTAGATTCAATCCGAAAGCCCTTAGGTAGCTCTATGAAATAGAGCGTAGCATGTAATTTTATAAACGCTAAGCCGCAGCACCAACCTGATGCAACATGCAGTGGCTAGCACTATATGGCTTGCGTTTCGGACTTTTTCACGCACCACGCTGGGCCTCATGTTGCTATGCTTGGCTTTGCTTGCAGCATCCAACTTTAAGCTGAGAGTCGCGCCAGCAAGTGTGAGCCCATGCGAACGGACAATAAAAAAAGGGAGCCGAAGCTCCCTTTTTTTGAATAGCCTGCAATCAGATTACTTACCCAGACCGTTGATCGCATCTTGCGAGATAGGCTGAGCATCACGTGCGGACGGGCTGTCTGGTGTACGGTCACCTTGGTTCTCAAAGTCAACACCTTGCGACTGCGATGTATCTAGGATAGTAGAACCCAAGATCATAAAG
This sequence comes from Polaromonas sp., assembly GCA_043778205.1. GTDB lineage: Bacteria > Pseudomonadota > Gammaproteobacteria > Burkholderiales > Burkholderiaceae_C > JAAFIP01. Next base: position 52,532 of record JAYWGO010000068.1, read on the forward strand.
CTTTGTACACGTAGAGTGGAGCCTGTGTTAGACACAAAACGTACACGGTCACCGATGCCTGCTGAAGCTACGCCGTTAACTGTAGCACCAGCACTGTTAGCCACATAACCAACAGCGCGTGAGCCGAATGGGTTAGTTGCAGCAGGTGCGTTAACCATCTTGGCTTCCAAATCTTTGTTAACAAAATTTGCTACAGCACGAGGTGCCAAGCTGGTTACTAAGCCCCAAGCACCGTAGGAACCATCAGCATAAATCATTTGAGCAAATACGTCAGCTGTTTGTGTTTCGCTGTTGTTAATCAAACGTACAATGCTTTGTGGGCCAGTTGGGAACTTAGCAAATGATGCGTAATTGCGAATGTCAATCTTGATACCACCACCGATGCCTGTAAGAGCACCGACACAGATGTTATCTTGTTCACGACGATCCGGAGCGCCTGCAACTGTGTCTTTAGAAATGGTAGCTTTTACAGAAATAGCACCGGTCTGAGGAATCAAAGCGCTTCCTGGGAATTCCGCGATCAAGTACACTGCCGTGGCCAACTTAGCTGCATCTGCAGCCAATATTGAAGTTAGTGTGTAAACTGTCTGACCAGGTGTAGAAGGCAATGTTGTATTAACTACAGCACCTGCTGCGTCGTAACCTCTCACGATGGTGCCTGCTGGCCAATTGGCTGGCACAGTCAACTCGTGGACGTATTCTTTCATTTCGATTTCACCAGCGTCCAAAGCACCTATGTCATTAGCATCTTCGAAATCTGCTGCCAAAAAAGTTGCTGGAACCGCATCAGCGTTGCCATAAGTATTAACATAGTTCAGGTCAAGACCATTGCTACGCAATTTCAGGTTCACTGAACCAATGTAGTGGCGGTTAGTCGCTGCCAATGCCAAAACGGGACCGGGTGTACCGGCAAAGTTGCTGATACCGCTGGTTGACGTGAACAATGTGTTCAAAAGCGCAGCATCAGTACGCGATGAATTAGCGGCGGGTGTAAAGTTAAAAATCAAGTTTTGTGTGAAGTTCAACAAACGCGCGTCGTTGGTAGAACCAGAGCGCAGGTGCTCAGAGTCGGGGGAAGCGTTGGTTTGCAAATTTGCAGAGCCAGCATGGTTTGTAAAATGCTTGAAGTTAATATCAGCATTTTGGTCAGGAGCAGGGCAAGCTGCAACGCCAGCAACAGTAAACAATCCATTAACACCGATGTTGTCTGGGGTACCGGCAACATTAGAAGCAGTTAGCGGACCAGGGTTAACTGTAAATTGAGGCTGCTTGAGGAAGTTGGTAGCGCCAGATGCTGCTGGAATGGTCAAATTGAAAACCAAGGTTTTCTTATCAGCGGTAACAAAAGCTTGAATGTCAATAACAGTACCTACACCAGCCATGTTTGGAATGTTAGCGCCAACACCGTCTGTTGCAGTTAAAGTCAAAACGCTATCGATAGCGATCGGAGTTAATGAGCCCACAGTAGTAATTTGCTCGCCAGTGCCCACTGCCCAAGTGCCCTTGCTCAGGGTGTACTGTAATTGCAGACGCTGTTCGTTGGTACGTGCATCGATGTCGCCTGCGAAAGAGTATGACTTAGAAGGTGCGCGTACGGTTTGCAAATCAGTTTTAATAGCTTCGATTGCTAGGGTAGCAGACGAAGAGTCAATTTGGCCTGCGAAGGCAGAGCCTGAAGCAATAGCCAGAACGCCGGCTACGGCTAGGGCAACTTTGGATAGTTTCATCAAAAACCTCTTGAAAAAGTTAAGTTAGTATCTTTCAGGTCTTTGCCAGAGCACTCCCCCAGCTAGCCAGAAATCCCAATGTACCAATAGCTATGCTATCAATAAATCGTGTGGTGATTATAGACACACTCCTGCACACAGCAACATGCTGTTGCGTGAACGTTACAGTGAATATTCCACAATATGTAGGATTTTTGCAACTTTGCGAGGGAGAAACGATGGTTTTCCCTCACATGGCGCTGTGCGCATTGGCTACGCATCCCATGAATATGGGAGGAGGTTTGGTGCTTGGGCCATCGCGTTTTAGCGGGCAGCGAACGGCTGAGGGCGATAATGGCGCTATGGTGCCATGCATAACCGTATCGATCGTAAGCCATGGGCATGGGGCGCTGGTGGCGCGCCTGTTGGTGCAGCTAGGGGCGCAGTGCCCTGCAGGCGTGGCAGTAGTGGTGGTAACTGTGAACGTGCCCGAGCCACTGCACAGCGCTGCTTTGGCGCAGGCTGCCCACACTGCGCAGCACTGTGGGCTGGCTGTAGAGTGGGTGCATAACGCCATGCCACAGGGTTTTGGGGCTAACCACAACCGGGCCTTTGCATTGTGTGAAAGCAGGTATTTTTGTGTGATGAACCCCGACATAGCATTGCAGGATGATTGCAATCCTTTTGGGTGCTTGCAGCTGGCGCTGGCACATGGCAACCAAGGTGCAGACGACTTGGCCAGTGGGGCAGCTGGTGTGGTTACTGCACAGGGTAAAGGTGCGGCCAACCCGGCTATAGCCTACCCGGTGCAGGTAGACGCGCAGGGCAAGGTGCTGGACTATGCGCGGGCGCTTGTAACCCCGTGGGCGCTGGTGCGGCGCCATGTGCTGCGCAAGCGTGCAGTGGCAAGTCAAACTTTGGAGTCTGAATCTGTTGGCCCTGTGCACTGGGCCAGCGGGGCGTTTTTGCTGTTCAGGGCGGATGTGTTCAAGGCGCTGGGTGGTTTTGATACGCGGTTTTTTATGTACTGCGAGGATGTAGACCTGTGCTTGCGGGCGCAACTGGCGGGCTATGGCCTGGTGCAGGCCGATGCGCGTGTGGTGCACCACACACAGCGGCGTACACTTAAAAGCTTGCAACACTTGGCTTGGCATGTGCGCAGCCTGCTACGGCTGTGGCTGTCGCCAGTGTACAGAGATTTTAAAAGGCAGTTTATTAAAAAAATAGGCGGTTAAAAATAGGCGGGGACAGGTATGTTGGTATTACTGGTAATGAGCTTTTTGGTAGCGCTGTGCTGCAGCGTGGTGCTGATAGCGGCTGGCAAGGGCCGGGCGCGGCTGTATGGGCAAGACATGGTGCAGCGCTTTCATGCGGGGCATGTGCCGCGCTTTGGCGGGCTGGCAATGGCTGCGGGCTGCGCGGGGGCGTGGTGCCTGGGCGCGGGCTCGGGCTGGCTTGGCCTGAACCTCAATGTAGGGCTGCAGTGGCGCGATGTAGCGCTGTGGGCGCTGGTGCTGCTGCCGGTGGCGCTGATGGGCGCGGCTGAAGACTTTACCCTGCGCATAGGGGCACGCTGGCGCTTGGCGGCCAGCATGCTGACTGCTGCGCTGGGCTGTGCCCTGCTGGGGCTGCAAGTGCCCCGGCTGGGCTTGGCAGGCTTGGGCCTGCCCTGGCTAGGCACCGTAGATGGGCTGTGGCAAATGACCCCTTGGCTGGGCTGGGCGCTGGCCTTTGTAGCGCTGGCAGGGCTGCCGCATGCCTTTAATATTATTGACGGGTACAACGGCTTGGCCGGCATTGTGGCGGTGATGGTGTGCGGCGCGCTCCTGTATGTGGCGCTGCAGCTGGGCGACCGCAAGCTGGCCGCACTGCTGGTGGTGCTGCTGGGCAGCACGCTGGGCTTTTTGTATTGGAACTACCCGCGCGGCCTGATATTTGCCGGGGACTGCGGGGCCTATGTGTGGGGCAGTGTGATAGCCATAGCCTGTATTTTGCTGGTGCAGCGGCACGCGGGCGTGTCGCCGTGGTTTCCGGTGCTGCTTTTGATTTACCCGGTGTGGGAGACTTTGTTTTCTATCTACCGCAAGCTGGTGCGGGGGGTGTCGCCAGGCATGGCGGATTCGCTGCATTTTCACCAGCTGGTGTACAAGCGGCTGGTGCGCGGCGTGTTCCACGACAACGAAACACGCCGCCTGCTGATGCGCAACAACCGCACGTCGCCCTACCTGTGGGCTTTTGCCATGATGACAGTGGCCCCGGCAGTGCTGTTTTGGGGCAACACGCCGGTGCTGATGCTGTTTTGCGTGCTGTTTATAGCCAGCTATGTGGGAGCGTACCTGATGCTGGTGCGGTTTAAGCTGCCGCGCTGGGCGCAAAAGTACAAAAACACCGAGTTTTGACAAGGCTGCTGGGCTTTGGCAGCTTAGCTTTGATCGTCTACCGCAGCCCCTGGTGCGTGGCTGGTGCACGACTCTATGCCGTTGTCGCGTGATTTTTCGCTGGCGTACATTTGGCTTTTGCCAATGACCTGGTGGTTGCCTGCTTTAAGCACAAAGTAGGCGGTATTGTCTTTGCCCACCAGGCTTTCGTAGCGGGCAGCCACGGTGGCGTTTTTTTGTACTGAGGCTATGCCGTTTTGCGCACTGGCTTTGCTTTCGTACATCTCGCTGGTCAAAATAATTTGGCCGTTACTGGCCAGCAGGTTAAAGAAAAATTTGTCGTTTTTAGATTTTTTGAGTTCGAACTTTCCAGCCATGACGGTTCCTTAAAAAGAGAAATTAAAGGGTTTAAAAAGCCAGCAACCTTGTAGAAAGTAGGCCGCAGTGACTTTGTAACCTGAACTGTGGGGCTTGGCAAGGGGCTCTAACAGGGTTGCTGCAGGTGCTGTTGCACGAAAGTGTCTAAAGGGCCGCTAGGCGTGACTATTTGCGCTTTAAGGCAATTTTTGATCTGGTTTCTGATCGAGTAGAGTCCGTTTGCGAACCGTTAATTAGCTGATCAGCTGGCTTAAGCTGCCTTGCCAGGCTACGCTTTGCAGGTGCGCGGGGCTGCTGGTGACGGTGATGTCGGGGTAGAAATAGTTGCCTTGTTGTTCTACGCGCACTTGTACATCGCTGATGAAGACCCGGCAGGGGGTGCCTTTGAGGTGGTTTTTAAGCATTGCATAGGTTGCGCCCACGCCCTCGTTATGCTCTAGCGTACCCCCTGCCATGGCGTAAATTTCGCCATCGACAAAATCATGCCGCAAGCTTTGCTCGGCCTCCCAAGCCAGAAAGTCTTGCGTGGTCATGCGGGGCTTGGTAATTGCGTTAGGCATGGCGCATTGTTGCTTGTTTTTAACGCTGGGTGCGGCAGATAGCATACTATTAAATTAATAGCTAACTATTCAGCATTTCCTTGGGCCATAGCCCATTTTGCTTAAAACTGGGTTTTAGCCGCATCTGCATCATGCCCATGCCCATGCAGTGTGCAGCCTAGCGCTAGCAGGCAGGTGGCGATGGCACCGCCCATGTTGCCTAGGCCGATGGTGGACACTGCCGGCTTAGGCGATGCAAACAGGCTTTGCATGCCTGCCCCGCTATGACTGCACCAGCCGTTTGGCCTTAGAAATTGACATCAAAATACCCAAGCCCATGCCCAAGGTGACCATGGCGGTACCGCCGTAGCTGATGAACGGCAGCGGCACGCCCACCACGGGCAGTATGCCGCTGACCATGCCCATGTTGACAAAAGCGTAGGTAAAAAAGATCAAGGTTACCGCACCGGCCAGCAGGCGCGAGAACAGGGTGGGCGCGTCCAGCGCTATGGCCAGCCCGCGCAGCACCAGGAAGATAAACCCGGCAATGAGGCACAAATTGCCCACCAGGCCAAACTCTTCTGAAAATGCGGCAAAAATAAAGTCGGTGGTGCGCTCGGGAATAAATTCCAAATGGGTTTGGGTGCCCTGCATGAAACCTTTGCCCAGCATACCGCCCGAGCCAATAGCAATCATGCCCTGGATAATGTGAAAGCCCTTACCCAATGGGTCGCGCGTAGGGTCTAGCAGGGTGCAAATGCGCTGTTGCTGGTAGTCGTGCAGCACCGCCCAGCGCACGCCGTCAGCGCACAGGCGGGGCTCAAACAGCACAATCAGCACGATGCCGATGGCCCCTAGCAGCACCGGCGGCACAATCAATTTCCAGCTTAAACCTGCAAAAAATATGACGAACAGCCCTGCCGACATGACCAAAATGGCGGTGCCCAGGTCAGGCTGCTTGACGATCAAGCCCACAGGAATGGCCAGCAGCACGCAGGCCACGCCAAAGTCCAGCGGGCGCAACTGGCCTTCGCGCTTTTGAAACCACCAGGCCAGCATGAGGGGCATGGCGATTTTAAGAATCTCGCTGGGCTGGATGGTGATGCCCAAGTTAATCCAACGCTTGGCCCCTTTTTTGGTGAGGCCAAAAATGGCCACCGCAATCAGCAGGGCTACGCCAGTGGCGTACATGGGCACGGCGAAGGCCATCAAGCGCTGGGGCGGGATTTGCGCCACCACAAACATGATGCTGGCCGCAATCAGCATATTGCGGCCATGGTCGGCAAACCGGGTGCCATGGTCGTAGCCCGATGAAAACATGGTGAGCAGCCCAGCGCAGGCCAGCAAAAACACGGCAAACGCCAAAGGCCCGTCAAAGCCCTGGAACATAGGGGCTAAGCGCTGCAACAGGCTGGGTTTGGCGAAGACGTGGGACATGGCGTGGCTATCTTGCCGAGCGTGGTGGTGTAGGTGGGAGGCTGCTTGAACTGGGTTAGCTGTTTGAAGTGCGTACTGACTTAATGCCTAAGCCAAACCCAGCTTCGCACGGTCTAGCGTGTAGTTTTGGCCGCCCCGGTGGGCAATTTTGATGGCCCCCACCTGGTTGCCCAGTGCGCAGCAGCGCACCAGACTCCAGCCGCGCTCTAGGCCGTACAGCAGTGCAGCGCGGAATGCGTCGCCGCAGCCGGTGGGGTCTACCACGGCGGCAGCTTGCACTGGGGGCACGCGGGTGGCTGCGCCATCTACCCACACGTCGCAACCTTCCTCGCCCAGGGTAACGACCAAGCCTTTGACCTTGCCAGAGATGTCAGCCAAGCTCCAGCCGGTGCGCTCTGACAGCATGGCCCCTTCGTAGTCGTTCACGGCCACATAGTCGGCCATGCTGATCAGCTGGCGGTGCTCGTCGCCGTTAAATACCGGCAGCTGCTGGCCGGGGTCAAAAATAAACGGCAGCTTGGCATCGGCAAACTGCTGGGCGTGCAGCCACATGGCATCGCGCCCGTCGGGGCCGATAATTCCCAGCTGGGCACCAGTGTCTGCAGGCAAGTGGTTAAGGTGGGCCTCGGTCATGGCACCGGGGTGAAAGCCGGTAATTTGGTTGTTTTGCTTGTCGGTCATGATGGTGCACAGGGCGGTGTAATTGTCTGGCCGCACCATGATGAGCTGGGTATCAATGCCCAAAGCCGCAAAGCGCTCTAAGTAGTCGCGTGCATCGGGCCCTACAGCGGCCATGGGCAGCGGGTCGCCGCCCAACTGCTTAAGTGCATAGGCCATGTTGCCAGCGCAGCCGCCGTATTCGCGCCGCATGCCGGGCACATAGAACGATACATTGAGCTTGTGAATTTGGTCGGGCAAGATTTGGTCAGCAAAGTTGCCCCCAAAGGTCAAAATGGTGTCGATGGCGACAGAACCACAAATAATAGAAGACATAGACAGCTGTAAGTTAAAGGCCCAAGTTTAGGGGTAAAACGCCAACACGCGGTAACCCACAATGCGTGCCCCTCCCACAAGCTGGCCTGCGTCAATTTGCACCGTGCTGGCGCCCGCTGTTTCAGCGCTAGGCGCCAGCGCGCTTTGCTGCAAACCCAAGTCTGCCGGGCTGAGCACACGGCGCAGCAGGGGCTGGTCTTGCGCATCATTGAGGGTAAGTTCTATGTGCGGCACTGCCACGGGCAATGGGCCTGCGTTTTTAAGGTTCACCGTCACTTTGTACCAGTCCAGCTTGCCTTCCGTGCGCAGCTTGTTAAAGCCAGAGGCATCTACTAGCACCGATTCAATATGCCTGTAGGGGCCTACTTTGCAGCCTAGGATGCTGCACAGGTCTTTTAACCAAGGCAGGGTTGCAGGCTGGGCAGCGGCCAGGCGGTCGCGCCCGTGGTAGGCCACCTGCAACACACCCACGCACAGCAGCAGCAGGCACAGTAGCAGCAGGCCCGCACGCGCCCAGGGCGAGCGCTTGCGCCGGGCGCGCTGGGCCTGGCGTACAAAACCGGGCATGGCAGACAGCTTTAGGTCTTCTTGCGCTGTGCGGGATGGTTTGGCTTTGGCTGCAGCAGCGTCTTGGGCGGTATCTTCGGCCTGCGAGGTGCCGTTGAACTGGTCGTCTTCATCCGCAGCGTCTGGGGGGAATATGCTGGGCGGGTCATCTAGCTCAGGCAAGTCTGCGTCTGCATTCATGCCCAAAGCCATGGGGGCTGATGGCACAGGCGCAGGCACTGGTGGCCCAATGGGCATGGCTGCGGCCATAGTGGTCATGTGGGCTTGCGCGTCAAAAACCTCGCGGCATTGGCCGCAACGTACCCAGCCCTCTGAAATCTTAAGCTGGTCGGCCACTACTTTGAACAACGTGTGGCAGGCAGGGCACTGGGTAATTAAACTCATTCAAACACACTCTTCAAAGCACACCTGCATAGGCATAGGCAGCAGCATCACAGCTGTGCCGTCATTAGTATCCAGCCGTCTTCGCTGTCGGCAACGGTCAGCTGGGCATACGGCGCATAGGCAGCCTTAAGCTCGTCGGCTTGCCGCTCTAAGATACCTGCCAGCACCAAGCTGCCTTTGACCTGGCGATTACCTAGGCTACCGCCCTGCCCTGCCAGCACATAGTTGCACAGCAGTGGTGCCAGCACCTTGAGCGGCGTGGCCAAAATGTTGGCCAGCACGGTGTGGTACTGGCCCTGCGCTATGTCGGGCAAGCCCGCGTTCAGCACCACATGGTTGGCCAGCGCGTTGGCGCGGGTAGACTGCACAGCAGCCTCGTCAATGTCTACTGCGTCGATGCTGCTGGCACCGTACAACGCTGCACCTATTGCCAAAATCCCCGAGCCGCAGCCGTAGTCCAGCACGCGCTGGCCTTGCACGCCGTGCTGCGCTGTCCAGCGCAAGCACATGCGGGTGGTGGGGTGGGTGCCCGTGCCAAAAGCCAAGCCGGGGTCTAGCGTAATCACCTTGCGGGCCGCAGCGGGCGCTTGGTGCCAGGTGGGCACAATCCAAAATTCAGGGGTAATTTCTACCGGTGCAAACTGGGACTGCGTCAAGCGCACCCAGTCTTGGTCGGCCACCTCGGTAATGCCGTGGGCTTTGCAGTCCGTAAAAAAGTCTTGCAGGGCCAGTGTGGCCAAGGCTTGCGTTGCCGCCGTTTGGCTGGCAAACAGCGCTTTCACCACCGAGCGCTCCCAGCCGTCTTTGGGCGGCGGCATGCCCGGCTCACCAAACAAGGCTTGCTCAGCAGGCGTTTGCGCGTCAAAGTCTTCAATGCACACACTCAGAGCGTCCAGCGCCTCTAGCGCGTCACTGAGTATGTCAACACAGCCCTCGGGGCAGAGCATGGAAAGTTCAAACTGGGCCACGGTGTGTCGCCTCTACTTTTTATGGGTTTTAAGCCACTCTTCAAGGTAGTGGATATTGGTGCCACCTTGTACAAACTTTGCATCTACCATCAGGTCGCGGTGCAAAGGAATGTTGGTGTGAATGCCTTCCACCACGGTCTCGTCCAGCGCGGTGCGCATGCGGGCCAAGGCTTGTTCGCGGGTGTCGCCGTAGACAATGATTTTGCCAATCATGCTGTCGTAGTTAGGGGGTACAAAATAGTTGGTGTAAATGTGCGAGTCCACACGCACACCGGGACCACCGGGCGGATGCCACAGTGTGATACGGCCGGGGCTGGGGGTAAATTTGTACGGGTCTTCGGCGTTGATGCGCACCTCAATGGCGTGGCCCTTCAGGGTAATTTGGCGCTGGGTAAAAGGCAACTTTTCACCATATGCCACCATGATTTGGGTTTTTACAATGTCAATCCCGCTAATCCACTCGGTGACGGGATGCTCTACCTGCACGCGGGTATTCATCTCTATAAAGTAAAACTCGCCGTTTTCAAATAAAAACTCAAACGTGCCTGCGCCCCGGTAGCCTATTTTTTTGCAGGCCGCGGCGCAGCGCTCGCCAATGCGCTCGATCAGCTTGCGCGGTATGCCTGGGGCGGGCGCTTCCTCAATCACTTTTTGGTGGCGCCGCTGCATAGAGCAGTCGCGCTCTCCCAAATACACGGCATTGCGGTGCTGGTCGGCCAAGATTTGGATTTCAATATGGCGCGGGTTTTGCAAATACTTTTCCATGTACACCGCTGGGTTGCCAAAGGCTGCGCCAGCTTCGGCCTTGGTCATGGCTACGGCGTTGACCAAGGCGGCCTCGGTGTGCACCACCCGCATGCCGCGGCCACCGCCGCCACCTGCGGCTTTGATAATGACGGGGTAGCCTACCATTTTGCCAATGCGCTTGATTTGCACTGGGTCGTCGGGCAGCTCGCCTTCAGAACCGGGTACGCAGGGCACGCCCGCTTTGATCATGGCGCGCTTGGCCGACACTTTGTCGCCCATGGTGCGGATAGATTCTGGCGAAGGGCCAATGAATTTGAAACCAGATTTTTCTACCCGCTCGGCGAAATCTGCGTTTTCGCTCAAAAAGCCATAGCCGGGGTGAATTGCCTCTGCGTCGGTGACTTCTGCCGTAGAAATGATGGCAGGCATGTTCAAGTAGCTCAAGGCCGAAGGTGCGGGGCCAATACACACGGCCTCGTCAGCCAGCTTGACATATTTAGCTTCGCGGTCGGCCTCAGAGTAGACCATGACGGCTTTGATGCCCATTTCTTTGCAAGCACGCTGGATGCGCAGCGCAATTTCGCCTCGGTTGGCGATCAAGATTTTTTTAAACATAAGGTGTGTGGCGGCTACTTATTTTAATTTACTCAATCACCACCAGGGCTTGGCCATACTCTACGGCTTGGCCGTTGTCGCACAAGATCTTTTTGACTACGCCTGCCTTGTCAGACTCGATTTCGTTCAGAATCTTCATGGCTTCGATAATACACACCGTGTCGCCCACAGCCACGGTGTCGCCAATCTCTACAAATGCCTTGGCACCGGGGCTGGATGAACGGTAAAAGCTGCCCACCATGGGCGACTTAACGACATGCCCAGCCAAAGCCACCACACTGGTAGCTGCTTCGGACAGGGCCGTTGCTGGCGCGGCGTTCTGCGCAACACCCGCCATCAATGCCGTTGGTGCAGCCATGTTTTGCGGTACCATTATGGTCTGAACCATGCCGCTGTGACCTTTGACAATGCGCACTTTGCCTTCAGCCTCTGTAATTTCCAGTTCTTGTACGTTGGAATCTGACACCAAGTCGATAAGTGTCTTGAGTTTGCGTAAGTCCATAAAATCTCCAACGTAAATAGTGTTTAAATTGTGCTAACTGCCTGCATTTCACCTGCTAAAAGCGTGAAATAGTGCCTAAAATAGTGATCTTACACTAATTGCGATGTGTAAATTACAAATTAAAGAGCCCTGCCAAGTTACGCCAAACTGAGAAAATTGTCCACTTGCGCCGCGCTCAGCTTGCCCATATGGCGCAGCGCAATGGTGCCCGCCGCATTCACCACCACGGTAAATGGAAGGCCGCCGCTCATATTGCCCAGCGATCTTGACAGCTCAGTTCCTGCCAAGCCGGCCAAAGGAACAGGAAAACTCAGCGGCATTTGGCCTAAAAATTTCTGCACCGCTTTGGCATTGTCCACCGCAATACCGATCACTTGCCAGTTTTTAGGCCTATTTTGCTGGTAAAAGCGCTCCAATAAAGGAAGTTCATCTACACAAGGCGGACACCAGGTGGCCCAAAAATTTAGCACCGTGGGTTTGCCGCGCAAACTTTCAAACGCCAAATTACCGCCCTGGGGGAGCTCTAAATTTAGCGCCCACAACGCCTCCAAGGCTGCATCTTGCGGCTCGGCCAAGCTGTATTCGCGCCACGCAAAGCCTGCCCCTGCCGCCGCTGCAATTGCCGCTGCCCCGACCAAGGTGGACCTTCTATTCAAAGTGCTCATTGCTAATTTCACTTTCACGCAGTATTTTCAGTTAACAAGCGCTTAACTGCTGCCAAGTCACCTCTGGGGCTGCGGCCTTGTTTGTCTAGCTTTAGCGCACCACGTACCCCGTCATGGTCATACATCATCAAATGCACGCCTACGGTTTCATTCAAAGGGGCGCAGTGGCTGTGCAAACTCAGCACGTCTACGGCATCGCCATGCAGCCCGGTGGCGGTACCCGTAGCGTAATGCACGCCATGGTCAATGAGTGCAATTTCAGCTGATTTAGGGTCGTCGCAAAACAATTGCACATAAATGTCAGACAGCCGGGTAGCGGTTCCATGCCATACGGCACCGCCCAAATAGGGCCTAAATTCTTGCAGGCGCTCCATCCATACGCAAGCCAGTGTGCGCAAAGCGCGCAGCTCGGTGGGCTGGGTGTCTGCACAAAACATGGCGATATAGTCGCGCACTTCGGCCTCTAGCAGGTCGTTGTCGGGCAAGCTGGTGCGGGCGGGCAGGCCTAGCTGCTTGGCGGCGCGGCGTTTGGCCGGGCCGTACTCTAGGCCTTCTTCTACCACCATGCGGGCGGCGGTAGCGGCAATCTCTAACTGTGCGTCTTGCATGGCTGCATTGTAGATAAGCTTGCGGGCCAGCTTCTTTACAATCAAGACCATGCACATACATATTTTAGGCATTTGCGGTACTTTCATGGGCGGCTTGGCTGCGCTGGCGCGTGAGGCGGGGCACAAGGTAACGGGCTGCGACGCAGGCGTGTACCCGCCCATGAGCGACCAGCTTCGCGCGCTGGGCATTGACCTGGTGGAAGGGTTTGGTGCCGACCAGATGGCGCTTAAACCCGACATGTATGTGGTGGGCAATGTAGTGAGCCGCACTAGGCTTGCAGATGGCACCGCCAAGTTTCCATTGATGGAGGCCATCTTGGATGCGGGTGCGCCCTACACCAGTGGCCCCCAATGGCTCAGCGCACATATTTTGCAAGGCCGCCATGTGCTGGCCGTAGCAGGTACCCACGGCAAGACCACCACCACCTCGATGCTGGCCTGGATTTTGCAATTCGCTGGGCTCGCACCAGGGTTTTTGGTAGGCGGCGTGCCGCTGAACTTTGGCGTGTCGGCTAGGTTGGGTGAGAGGTATTTTGTCATCGAAGCTGATGAATACGACACCGCTTTTTTTGACAAGCGCAGTAAGTTTGTGCACTACCGCCCGCGCACTGCGGTGCTGAACAACTTAGAGTTTGACCATGCCGATATCTTTGACAACTTGGCGGCCATAGAAACACAGTTTCACCACTTGGTGCGCACGGTGCCTGGCAACGGCATGGTGGTTTTTAACGGGCTTGAGGAAAGCCTGCAACGGGTACTGCACCGGGGCTGCTGGAGCACGCAAAGTAGCTTTGGCGCGACGGTGTCAGACCTGTCTGCCCAAGGCAACCCGGGCAATTTTGAGGTGCTGCAGCATGGCAAAGCCGTGGCCCATGTGCAGTGGACGCTTTCAGGGGTGCACAACCAGCTTAATGCCCTTGCAGCCATAGCTGCTGCGCAGCATGTAGGCGTCTCACCTGCGGTGGCGGCGCAGGCACTGGCATCGTTTAGCAATGTGAAGCGGCGCATGGAAGTGCGCGGCATTGCCCATGGGGTGACGGTGATTGACGATTTTGCCCACCACCCTACTGCCATACGCCTTACACTGGACGGGCTGCGCACCCAGCTAGATGCCAACCCTGCCACGCGAGGTCAGCGTATCTTGGCGGCTTTTGAACCCCGCAGCAACACGATGAAACTGGGCACCATGAAAGAGCAATTGCCCTGGAGCCTAGCCTCTGCAGACTTGGCTTTTTGCCACACTGGTGGCCTGGACTGGGACGCGGCCACTGCACTGGCCTCGATGGGTACACGCGCCCAAGTGGCAGGCGATATTGAGGCACTGGTAACCCAAGTGGCCAGTGCAGCTCACGCTGGCGACCACGTGGTGTGCATGAGCAATGGCGGCTTTGGCGGGGTGCATACCAAGCTGTTGGAGCGGCTGGGCGGTAGAGCGGCTTTTAAAAAAATTTAGGTGAGAACAAAGGTGCTGGCGCGGTAGCGTCGTAGAGTTTGAGCGATGCAGTTGGCTGCGGTGCATCGCTGTTTTCAGGGCCATCTGCGGTAAAAAATTCGCTTGGAGTACCACTGTCTGGCGGTAAGCTGCTTTGCTCACCTAATGGAGATGCGCTGCGAACGGCTTGGCCCAATAGTGTCTTTTGGGTTGTGACAGCACCTGCAAAATACAGCGCTGCCAAACTGCGGGCTAGCACTGTGGAACTAAGCTGGGTGGTAGCCAAAAGATCGGCAAATTTAGCGGGGGCCGTGCTCAGGGCGCGCAAGGTCACCAAGTGCTCGTCTTGCAGCAAGCCCGCAGGCAGCTGGGGCAGCATGCGCAGGTAAACCATGTCCCTGCGGTAGCGCGCGGGCAACACGTCTTGGGTGGTGCGCACTGCATACGTCCACATAAGCTGGGTTACGCTGGTAACGGTAAATCCAGCCGGTATATCTGCTGCCATATTGGGCCGCTGTGCCCAGTTGGCATGGTCAAAGTCAATGGGGCGAACGTTAGGCAGCAAAGCCACCGTCCACTTCATTAAATTAACCACCGCCAGCAGCTTGCCGTGTGCGTCCAACACATGGTGAATGCCTTTTTTAAGCTCAGCCTGCCGCTCTACCAAAACAGAACCTAGGGCAAACTGGGCGCGCAGCAGGCGCAACCAACCCTCAAAACGCTGCAAACCAACCCGCAGCAACTGCGGGCTTCTAAGGTTAACCATGTGAACGCCCTCTAGCCCCGCAGGCATGGGCTCGGTAAAGGCGATGGGCCGGGTGATGTCACGCGGGTCTAATGAAATCAAGGGCTGGCTGCCCTGCAAAGTGCGCACTTGCACAGTATTGCCTTGCAAGCGCTTTACGGCTGCGCCGTGGATACACCAGGCATCAGCTTGCTCAAAATCAACCAGCTCCCATGTCGGCCAGCTTTCTCCAGTCTGGCCGATGGCTTGTGTTATATCCCTCTTGTCTGCGGCACTAAAACCGAGCAGCGCTAACTTTAAAACCGGTTGTTCCATAAATAACTGCTGTGCCGGCCCAATGCAATTGGCCAGCCACTTTCCTTACCCCTAATCTATGCGGGTTCAGCTTGAGGGTCAATAGTGCATTTGGGTGAGGCGGAGAAAATAGTCGCTTACTTGGCTCTGCGCTTTAATACCCCCGCAGACAGTGTCTCCAGCACTTGCAGCGAGGCATCCCAGCCAATACAAGCGTCCGTAATGCTCTGGCCGTAGCGCAGTTTTTGTGCATCGTCGGTACCGGGATTGAACTTTTGCGCCCCGTCTTGCAAATGGCTCTCTACCATGACACCAAACACTTGGCGCGAGCCTGCTGCCACTTGCGCAGCAATGTCACGCGCCACTTCGCTTTGGCGTTCGTGTTGTTTGGCGCTGTTGGCGTGGCTGCAATCGACCATCAAGGTAGGGGGCAATCCTGCGGCTTGCAGGTCTTTGCAGGCAGCGGCTACGCTAGCGGCATCGTAATTGGGCGCTTTGCCTCCGCGCAGAATGACATGGCAGTCTTTATTACCATTGGTTTGCACCACAGCAACCTGTCCATTTTTATGTACCGACAAAAAGTGATGACCACGGGCAGCTGCTTGGATTGCATCGGTGGCGATTTTAATGTTGCCATCTGTGCCATTCTTAAAGCCAATCGGGGCCGATAGGCCGCTGGCCAGCTCTCGGTGCACCTGGCTCTCGGTAGTGCGGGCGCCGATGGCACCCCAAGCGATCAAGTCGCCAATGTACTGCGGTGAGATGACATCTAAAAACTCGCTGCCTGCGGGCAGGCCTACGCGGTTAATCTCAATGAGCAACTGGCGGGCCATGCGCAGGCCTTCGTCGATGCGGTAGCTCTCGTCAAGGTACGGATCGTTGATCAAACCCTTCCAGCCCACCGTGGTACGCGGTTTTTCAAAGTAAACGCGCATCACAATTTCTAGCGTGTCTGCGTATTTGGTGCGCTGCTCTTTGAGGCGGCGTGCATATTCCACAGCAGCTGCCGGATCATGGATTGAGCAAGGCCCAATGACCACCAGCAAGCGGTCGTCAGTGCCGGCCATGATGTTGTGAATGTTCTGGCGGGTGGTGCTAATGAGCGACTCTACGGGCGTGCCGCGAATCGGGAAAAAGCGAATCAAATGCTCTGGTGGAGGCAACACAGTAATGTCCTTGATGCGTTCGTCGTCAGTTTGGCTGGTACGGTCTACGGGCTGGGTGCCGGGCGGGTACCACGCATCGGTGGAAGAATGTGCGCTGGGGGTCATGGTGTGGCTCCTTGAGATAGGTAAAGTTAAAAAGTAAGGTGAAAAAAAACCGCCTGGCTGTGAAGCGGGCGGTTTGAGTGGGGTTGGAAATTATGAAACTAAACTTCTCGCCTCTCATCCGCTAGGACTGAGAACCAAAAATAAAAAGTAAAAGATTTTGCCATTTGCCACATATTACCATGAGATACGGGCTTAGCCACGCAATTGGCCCCACCACTGCTTGGCGCGCGCGAGGCGCGATTCGTCTATGGAGTCCATTCCAGGTTCTTCTAGTGCTTGGGTGCGGGCTTGTTCGTGCATGTCGATCATCATCAGGCCTTCGCCCAAGGTGCGCCAGCCGATCATCTCAAAATCTTCAATCACAACTTGGTTGTCACCACTGATATTGCGCTCCACCAGCCACTGGCCAATCAGCACACGAAAGTTGTTTAAGGCTGCCAAATACGATGCGTATTCGTACAGCAAACGCCAGGTTTCAGACAAGCCCACCACCAGCTGGCGGTGTTTGCGCAGCGCGGTCAACAGGTCGACCAGCAGCGGGCCGATCAAAGCCCCGCGCTCATGCGCTGACAGCGCCCGGCCTACGTTTTCAATGGCTGCGGACAAACTGCCCATACCGTCAGACAGTCGAATAGATTCTTCGTCACTGGCCATCGAACGCAGTGCTGCGCCAAACTCCTCGAAGTCGCGCATGTCAGGCAAGCCCGTTTCGGGGTTGAGCTGGAAACGGGATGAACCACTCATAGCAAATCTTTGAACGTAAAAGCTGGGCTGAAAATTAGGCCGTGCCGCCTACAGTGAGGCCTTCAATGCGCAGGGTAGGCTGGCCCACACCCACAGGCAAGCTTTGGCCATCTTTTCCGCAAACCCCTACGCCCGAGTCCAGCGCCAGGTCGTTGCCGATCATGCTGACTTTTTTAAGCGCCTGCGGGCCAGAACCCACAATGGTGGCCCCTTTGACAGGGTACAAAATTTTGCCTTTTTCTACCCAGTACGCTTCGCTGGCAGAAAATACAAACTTGCCCGAGGTAATGTCCACCTGGCCGCCACCAAAGTTGGTGGCGTACAAGCCTTTGTCCATGCTGGCAATGATTTCTTGCGCGGTTTTGTCGCCGCCCAGCATGTAGGTGTTGGTCATGCGGGGCATGGGCACATGGGCGTAGCTCTCACGGCGGCCGTTGCCGGTGGGCTTAACGCCCATCAAACGGGCGTTCATGCTGTCTTGGATATAGCCCTTTAAGATGCCGTCTTCAATCAGCACGTTGCGCTGCGAGGCGTGGCCTTCGTCATCTACATTCAGTGATCCGCGCCGGTCCGCCATGGTGCCGTCGTCCAGCACAGTCACGCCTTTGGCCGCCACGCGTTTGCCAATCATGCCGCTAAAGGCACTGGACCCCTTGCGGTTAAAGTCACCTTCTAGTCCGTGGCCTACGGCCTCATGCAGTAACACGCCCGGCCAGCCAGGGCCTAGCACCACGGTCATTTGGCCCGCAGGGGCGGGACGCGACTCTAAATTGGTTAAAGCGGCATGCACTGCGTCTTGCACGTACTGTTCTATGTGCGCATCGTCAAAATAGGCCAGGCCAAAGCGACCACCACCGCCGCCTGAACCGGTCTCGCGGCGCATCTCGGTTTTGCCTTTGATGGACACTTTTTGCTCGGCAATCACGGTGACCGACAAGCGCACCAAAGGCCGCACATCGGCTGCCAGCGTACCATCGGCACGCGCCACCATCACCACATCGTATTCGCTGGCCAAACCCGCCATCACTTGCACAATGCGCGGGTCTTTGGCGCGGGCGATTTTTTCAACCCGGCCCAAAAGCGCTACTTTGGCTGTGCTGTCCAGCGAGGCAATAGGGTCCAGGCCCGCATACAATCTGTGCGCCGCAGAGATTTTGACCGGGTTGACCTTGACTTTGGCCGACTGCGCTGCCGATGAAATGCTGCGCACGGTATGCGCCGCGTCCAGCAGGTTGGCCCAAGAAATATCGTCTGAGTAGGCAAAGGCAGTTTTTTCACCACTTACAGCCCGCACACCCACGCCTTGGTCTATGCTAAAGCTGCCGGTTTTAACAATACCCTCTTCTAAACTCCAGCCTTCAGAGCGCGTGGTTTGAAAGTACAGGTCGGCGTCGTCTACGCCATGCGAGCGTATTTCGGCCAAGGCTTTGGCCAAGTGGGTCTCGTCCAGGCCAAACGGCTCTAGCAGCAGGCGCTTGGCGACAGCCAAACGTTCAATAGTGGGTTCGCGTGAAATCATAGATTCGATTGTAGGCCAGTGGCCCCATTTGACGCGTTGTGATGGCCAGAAAATGCTGTGAACGGGGTATTTGGCATTTTTACAGCGTTTTAGGCATTTGGCCCAAGGAAATGCTAAACAAGTAGCTATTAAATTAGGAGTTACTTTAGTCGTTGCGGGTAATAACTTTAGCGTGCTCGCTGATACCTATGACATGGAAGAAAGATGCTACCAGGCGGTGCACCTCGGTAAACTGCACCAAACGGCCTTCGCCTTGGCGGGCCGATACCCAGTTGAGCAAGGTACCCGCTGCGGAAAAATCTACCCGGATCAGCTTGGCGCACGAGATCACCATCACATCTGCACCTTCTAAGCGCTCGCCCAGTTTGTCCAGCATGGCAACGGGGTCGCCGTAAATTTGGCCCGACAGCTCCACCGAGGTCAGCTGGGTAACTTGGTTGGAGGGTTGGAAGTTTTGGATGCTGTCTTCGTAGCCGCTGAACTCAGATTGCACCGAGTCGTACACCGCCTCACCAATGATGGTTTGGGCAGCACTGTCTTGGCCATCGGTATCTAGGTTTTTAAACTCGCAGCGTGCACTCTCCCAAGAAGGTGGTGAGACCTCGTAGGTAACGCAAAAATCCAGTGCCGCGAGCTCAAACTCGTCCGGGCGGTGGGTAATGCGCAGTTGTGCAAGGCGCAGCTTCCACAGGTCTTGGCTGACACTGCTTTCATTAGACGGTGTGGCGTTGTGCAGTACTTTGTCCAAGTTGCCTGCACCTAAAAAGCGCAACTGCACTGGTGTGATGGCCCAGCTAGCAAATAGCTTGGTTAGGGGCACCACAGCGTTTTCGTCTATGGTTTTAAATGTGCTCCAGTCCAACGACCAAGGCATAGGGGCGCGGGCTAAAGCTGCGTTAAGCGCAGCCAAACTTTGTACGCCTAGGTTAGAGGGGCAGCGCCAGTCAGATTTATGCACTGTCGCTTGCGCAGCAACGGTGGCTGGTTTGGCCATCAGGTTTACCTGCTCTGGCATGGAGAACCACATCGGTGCAGAGCGGTTGAACTTACCGGCAAAGTCGATGGCCAAGCTTTCAAAACGGTCGTTTTGGGCGGTGGCACGGTACAAATCAAAGGCAGCAAACCAAGTTTCTTCGTGCTTACCGCGGGTGCCGGTAGGGCCAAGGGCTTCGAGCAGGCCTGCTTCGGCTCCGGCATCATCTCCGTTGGCAAATCGAATGGCTGCTTCTTCTAGCTCTGGGTCATGCAAAACGTCGTCCACCTCAACGGCAAACATTTTGGATGTAGAAAAGCCAGTTGCCGCAGCCCCATCGTAGCTTGCCATCCCGCCCATGATGGGGGTTTTAACTTGCACTGCCGCTGCGCCAGTGGGCGCGGCTGCTTTGGGGCTTGCTTGGGGTGGGGGGGCTGCCTGCCGAGCAGGCGCAGCCGCTACCGGCGCAGGTACGGGTGCGGGTGCGGGTGCGGCAGCTGGGGCACCTGCTGGCGGTGCTTGTTGCACACGTGCCGTAGGTAGCGTGGGTGCTGCTGCCACGGCTGGCCTAGCGGGCGCAGCTACGGGCGGCATTTGCGGTGTTGGTTCTGCAGCACGGGCGCGGGCGGCACCTGCCGCTAAAGCATTGCTTAAGTCGTCGGCTGCTGTAGGGGCGTAGGCCATGTTGTTGGTGGCTGCCGATTTAGCCGCTGCGCCATTGGGGTATTCCGAGCGGCCCGTGTTGGCCATGTCAGAGTTAGGAAAGCTAGAGATAGCGGCGGGTACGCTGGCGGCGTTGCCATGCTTGGTTTTCCACCACTGCATCGACATTTGGGCTTCGATCTCGTCGATCTTTTTCAGTGTCATAGCCCGATCGTCAGGCTTGGATGGCATAGAGCTTTGAAAGAACGAGGGCCTGGCAGAACCGTCACCTTGGCCGGATAAACCCATGGCTTCGCGGCGGCGAAGTTTGCGCAACATATCGAATTCGCGCTTGCGCACAAAATCGTTGCGCCGTTTGCGCTCGATCATTTCCTTGAGCGCTTGCTTGCTGTAGGCGCTTTCGCGGTCAGACTCTTTGGTGTCCAGCTCAGTCCAGTTGGTACTGGGATTGCGGACGAACTTAACCACTTTGGAGAATAATCCGCCAGGGGTTGTTTCGTCTTTGGCCATAACCTGTTATGAATGTGAAGAAATAAAGTAGCTAAGAGTCTAGCACCTCAGGGCTAATCACCAAACATTTTCTGCTTCAGCTCGCGGCGTTGTTGCGCCTCTAGCGACAGATTGGCCGTAGGACGTGCAATAAGGCGGGCGACACCGATGGCTTCACCGGTTTCGTCACAAAAACCGTAGTCGTCAGAATCAATGCGGGCGATGGATTGTTCGATCTTTTTCAGCAATTTACGTTCCCGGTCGCGGGTGCGCAACTCCAGGGCATGCTCTTCTTCGATGGTGGCGCGGTCGGCAGGGTCAGGCACCACCGAGGTGTCTTCCCGCAAATGCTCGGTGGTTTCACCAGCGTTGCTGAGGATTTCTTTCTTTAATTGCACCAGTTTGAGGCGGAAAAACGCCAGCTGCAGGGCGCTCATGTACTCGGTGTCGGGCATGGCGATGGCTTCGGCATCGGTCAGGTGCGCAGCGGTGGTGGTTTTCCAGTTGTTGACAAGTTTAGGGTCTTTTTTGACCACCAGTTGTGGTGGCGGAACCAGCACTGGGGAAGACATGGTGAAGTTGGTCTTGGCCGCAGTGGACACTTCCATCGGCTTGGGCGCAATGTTGCCAGGGCTCATAAAGCCTGATTTAGACTTTTTGGCAGGTACGGCTGCCACAGGCGTGGGTACTGGGTCAGCTTTGGCGGGCACTGCGGCGCTCTGCGCTGCGGGCTGGGCTACAACAGACTTTACCGGAGCAACTTTGGTGGGTGCCGCTTTACTGGCGGGCATTTTGACTGCCGCTTGCGCAGGTGCTTTGGCGGGTGCTTTGGTAGGTGCTTTGGCTGCGGGTGGTGCCACGGGTTTGGCAATAACTTTGGCGGCGGGCTTGACAGTGACTTTGACTGCGGGTTTGGCGACGGGATGGCTAGAGGTAAGGGGAGCTTTAACGGACACACTGACTTTCTTGGACGCGGGCTTGGCGCTAGCTTGGCTAGCTGGAACGGCCCGGGCCGGGGGTTTGGTAACGGCTTTGCCTATGGGCTTGGCCAACGGCTTGGGGGCCGGCTTAGAGGGGGGTTTGACTGCCAGTTTTACGGGGGCTTTTGCAATCGCTTTTATAGACGCTTTGGCCGGTATCTTTTTAGCCACAGGTTTGGCTATGGCCGCCTTAGACGGTGACGTTTTACCTGGTGCTGGTTTAACTAGCACAGGCTTTTTAGCCAGCGGTTGCTTCGCAGCAGCGGCTTTCACCAGCGGCTTGGCTACCGCTTTTTTCGCGGCCTGCTTAGTAACCAATTTGACCACTGGCTTAGCAGGCGCTTTTTTAGCGGCCGGGGGGCTGGCTTTGGTTTTAGCTAGGGTTTTCGCTTTAGAAGCTACTGGCTTTTTGGTTGGGCTAGATTTTTTAACGGCGGCTTTCACTTCGTGTCTCCTCGCAGACCCCGCAACGCCATGCTGCGCGCCAAGGTCTTCCTTTGGTCTATCCAGAGTTATACCCTGTTTAGTCGGTTTCGCCGATTTAGCGTCGGCGGCGGATTGTAGCGATTTACCCGAAGAAAGTCCTACTAATTTAAGAAATGTGTTTAACACTGCGCATTTATCCTCATTTTGGAGTAAGGCACTGTTCTAAACCCTGCAAAAAGATGTCTTTGGGCAGGTCAATGCCAATAAACACCATTTTGCTGGTTCGCTGCTCGGTCTCTAACCAAGCCGGGCCCAAATCGGAGCCCATTAACTGGTGCACGCCCTGAAAAATCACCTTTCGCTCGGTACCCTGCATATGCAAAACGCCCTTGTAACGCAGCATACGCGGGCCGTAAATGTTGACGATTGCGCCCAAAAAGTCTTCTAGCTTGGCGGGGTCGAAGGCTTTGTCTGAGCGAAAAACAAAGCTTTTCACGTCATCGTCGTGGTGATGGTGGTGGCCGTGGCTTGCGCCAGCGGGGTCGTTTGCATGGGAAGGATGGTCGCAATGCGCACCGTCTTGGTCACTGTGGTCATGCCCATGGTCTTTTTGCTCGTGGTCTTTATGACCGTGGTCATGCTTGTCGTGCGCATGGTCGTGGTCGTGGCCGTGGTCGTCCTCTTTCAAAAAGTCAGGGTCAATATCCAACTTTGCGTTTAAGTTAAATCCGCGCAGGTCAAACACATCTTTCAGCGGTACTTCGCCAAAATGCACGGCCTGCACCGGGGCACGTGGGTTCATATGTTTAAGGCGGTGCACCAAAGCATCCACCTCGTCTTTGGCTACCAAATCGGTTTTACTGATGAAAATTTGGTCCGCAAAACCCACTTGGCGGCGCGCTTCTTGGCGGTCATTAAGCTGCTGGGCCGCGTGTTTGGCATCTACCAAGGTCAGCACCGAGTCGAGCAAGTACTGCTCGGCAATCTCTTCGTCCATAAAAAACGTTTGTGCTACCGGGCCAGGGTCGGCGATGCCAGTGGTCTCTATCACTACACGGTCAAAGTTGAGCTCGCCTTTGCGTTTTTTCTCTGCCAGGTCGCGCAGCGTGGTGCGCAGGTCTTCGCGGATGGTGCAGCAGACGCAGCCATTGCTCATTTGGATAATTTGCTCGGTGGTGCTAGAGACCAAAATCTCGCCGTCAATATTTTCTTCGCCAAATTCGTTTTCAATCACCGCGATCTTCTGGCCGTGCGCCTCCGACAGCACGCGCTTGAGTAGCGTGGTTTTGCCTGAGCCTAAAAAGCCGGTCAGGATGGTGGCAGGAATGAGAGACATAGCTAACCTCAACGTTGGTTTTTCAAAGAGTTGGCGCGCACTTACCTAAGCTGGCGCTGCGTAACAACTGTTTTGCAGAGGTGGGGAGTGTATACGGGAAATCAAGCTGGTGTGAATATGCTGCTTTTAAGAGACAGTCAGCTCATCAACCCTCGTTTCGCCAATTGGTTGGCTTGTGTTTTTGCATTGGTTTGTGAACAGCCCGTGGCAATGCTTGTGTGCCCTGTCCCGCTAGACCCTAGGTCGGGCGACGGGACGGGTTTGAAGGCACGCCCACCAAACCGGCAAAGCGTCGATTGAGTGCGGCCTTGATGAAAATCTGGAAAAATGCGCGCAGCTCAAAAGGTAGCCTAGCGCACCCTGATTTCGCGTGTTTTTTGAGGATTTTGCAGCAAGGCTATATTCAAGCGGCGCAAATGTACAAGCACTGGAATAGCAATCCTGAAAGGTCAAAGAGAGCCAAAAACCCTAAAAGAAAGCACTTTTACAAGCCATTTAGCCCTATCACCCAAGTAAATGCTGCATAAGCAGCTATTAAATCAGTAGTGACTTCGGTTCATTCGATTGCGCACTCCTCGCCACTGCAAAGCGCAGAAGCAAGGTGCCCCATACAAATTAGCGGGTAAAACCTTCACACAGCCCAGAATTTGAGCGCCCTTTGCATTCCCGCTTCAAACGGCGTTCACGCTCGAGTGTGCTTTCGCCCGAGCCGTTATGGAAGGTGACTTTGCCGCCGCTGGACTTCTTTTGCGCTTTTGATTTCACCGATTTTTCAGAATTTGCATCCTTTTTGGCACTGATGCCCAAACCGATACCCAAAGCAGAAAACGGCTTGGCAGCGCCCTTGCCGGCCGTTGCCAGCGAACTAGCACCCAGCAACACACAAACCATGGCTGCTTGCTTCAATAAGAGCATGACTGCGCGCCTTAAAAGTGAATGCCGCGCATCATCTGCTGCATGGCCACGGCCTCAGCGCTCAGCTGGGGTTTGGCAGACTTGTCACCCTTGGCGGCGGACGAGTCGGGGAACATGCGGAAAGAGGTGTTCATGACGATTTGCATGATGCGCGGGAACAACGCATGCAGCACCTGGCCCGTGATACCTAGGCGTGTGGCGATGCGCACATTTTTGTAAATGCAGGCACCGGCCACCATGTCGGCAGCTTCTTCGGGTGACAGCGTGGGTACGTTTTTGTAGATGTTGGTGGGTGCAATCATTGGCGTGCGCACCAGCGGCATGTTGATGGTGGTAAAGCTAATGCCCTGGTCGCTGTACTCGCTGCTGGCACAACGCGTCCATGCGTCTAACGCGGCTTTGGAGGCTACATAGGCACTAAAGCGTGGTGCATTGGTCAGCACACCAATCGAGCTGATGTTGACGATATGGCCCTTCTTTTTGGCCGTCATGGCCGGCAACAAGCCCATGGTGACGCGGATGCAACCAAAGTAGTTCAGCTGCATGGTGCGCTCAAAATCGTGAAAGCGGTCGTAGCTGTTTTCAATCGCCCGGCGAATCGAACGGCCCGCATTGTTAATGAGGTAGTCCACGCCGCCGTGGTTGGCGATCAGTTCTTTAACGAAACGGTCGCAGTCGGCCATGTCGGCAATATCGGCTGCGTAGAGCACAAAACTGTAGCCTTTGGCTTTGGCTTCTTTTTGCGCTTCGTCCAGCTTGTCTTGGTCGCGGCCGCAAATGATGGTGACGGCACCTGCCTCGGCAAATTTGTGCGCACTGGCCAGGCCAATGCCGGACGAGCCGCCGGTAATCAGCACCACTTTGCCCTGCACGGTGCCTTTGAGCGAGCGGTCTATGAACAAATCAGGGTCAAGGTGACGCTCCCAGTAGTCCCACAGGCGCCAAGCGTAGTCTTTCAGGTGCGGGCACTCGATGTTGGAGCCCTTCAAAATAATGTCCAGGTCGCGGCGGTCAAAGCGCGTGGGGTAGTTGATGAAGCTCATCATGTCCTCGGGGATACCGAGGTCTTTGAAGACGGCTTCTTTCACGCGGCGCACGGGCTTGACCGAGAGCAGCGTTTTGGTCACGCTTTTAGGGATAAAGCCCAGCAAGGCGGCATTGACGAACAAATTGAACTTGGGTGCATGGCCGGCTTTGCTGAAAATGTCCAGCACGTCGCCTACGCGGTAGCCTTCGCTGTCCACCAAATGGAAGCATTTTTTAGTAATTTGCGTTTTGTGGCTGATGAAGTCCAGGCAGTTGACCACGAAGTCAACCGGCACAATGTTCACCCGGCCGCCTTCCAGGCCAATCATGGGCATCCACGGCGGCAGCAACTGGCGCATGCGCTGGATCACTTTGAAGAAGTAGTACGGCCCGTCGATTTTGTCCATTTCGCCGGTGTTGCTGTCGCCCACCACCATGGCGGGGCGGTACACCGTCCAGGCACCTTTGTATTCTTTACGCACAATTTTTTCAGACTCGTGCTTGGTGCGAAAGTACGGGTGGTCGTAGTTTTCGGCCTCGTCAAACATGTCTTCGCGGAACACGCCCTCGTACAGGCCTGCGGCTGCAATGCTAGAGACATGGTGAAAGTGGCCTGCATCAATGGCTTTGGCCATGTCTACCGTGTTGCGGGTACCGTCGATGTTGACGGCGACCTGGCTGGCTTCGTCGGCATCCAGGTCGTACACGGCAGCCAAGTGGTAAAAATGGTCGATGTTGCCCTTGAGCTTTTTAATGTCCTCGGCGCTGACCCCCAGTTTTTTTGCCGTCAGGTCACCATACACGGGCACAGCACGTGCAGCGGTGGTTCCCCAGTATTCGCGCAATCCGGCTACTTTTTTCTCGCTTTCTTTGCGAATTAAAAAGTGGACTACCGAGCCTTTGCGCTCTAAAAGCTTTTTAACCAAGCGTTTGCCAATAAAGCCGGTAGCACCTGTGACGAAATACTGCATTGCGATCTCCAAAAAAACGTGTTGTAAATAAAACTCGACCCCTATTGTGCCCAAAGCCAGCTGTGCAGGCAATTGCACGTAAACCCGCGCGCCACATAGAGCCGCCGCCCTAGCGGTTTAGATTCATGCATCTAAACAGGCAGCCGTCTTGGGCTTACAGTTACTCCCAGAAGTGAACAGACCCCCGGGATTTCACGCCCTTTTTATTTTTAACAGAGACCCACCATGGTAAAAAAAGTCAACAAAGCAGCCGCTGCAGCCCCTAAATCTAGCGCCGAAATGGCCGGCACCATCAAAGAATCTGCCCAGCAGATTTGGTTGGCCGGTTTGGGCTCTTTTTCTAAAGCACAGGCTGAAGGCGGCAAAGTGTTTGAGACTTTGGTTAAAGAAGGCCTGTCCATCCAGCGCAAAACCCAAGCTGCTGCCGAAGAGAAAATCTCTGAAGCCACCAGCAAAATGGCCGGCATGGCCAACGACATTTCTAGCAAAGCCACCAACCAATGGGGCAAGCTGGAAGACATTTTTGAAACCCGCGTAGCCAAGGCCTTAAACAAACTGGGCGTGCCCTCGGCCAAAGATGTGGATGCTTTGATTGCCCGTATTGACGCATTGCATAAAGCTGTGGCCAGCATGGGTGCCAAAGTACCTGCTGCTAAGCCTGTGGCTAAACCTGTAGCCACCCCGGCTGCCAAAGTTGCCAAAACCGCTAAGGCCGTGAAGATTGCAGCCACCCCCTTGGCTGACAAACCAGCCGCCAAGAAGCGCGCAGCACGCAAAGCCGTATAACCAAGCTGCTGCCCACCGGTAAAAAGGCGCTGAACGCGCCTTTTTTGTTGTTTTTTTAAGCGTTTTAGGGCTATCGCCCAAGGAAATGCTGCATAAGCAGCTATTAATACTGTAGCATATATACAGTTCAACCTCTACCCATCTCATGCCTACGTCAATGCCCAAGCCAGCGCTTAAGCCCCTCGCCGAATCCACCCCACCCACACCAAAGCCCAGGCCGCGCTCTGGTCAGCCCCGCATTGCACTGGCGCTGGCAGGCGGTGGCCCGCTAGGTGCCATCTACGAAATAGGCGCGCTGTGCGCTTTAGACGAAGCGCTGGACGGCATCGACTTTACCCACCTTGACCACTATGTGGGCGTATCTGCTGGCAGCTTTATTGCCGCTGCCCTGGCCAACGGCATAGGCCCGCACGAGCTGTGCAAAAGCTTTATTGACAACGACCAGCCTGCTGGGGTGGGCGTTGACACCTCAGACCGCTTTGACCCCGCATGGCTTACGCGCCCCGCCTGGAGCGAGTTTGCACGCCGAGGCATTATGTTGCCCGGCCTGCTAGGCGCTGCACTGTGGCGCGCCGTAGTGCAGCGCAAAACACTGGTCAGCGCGCTAGAACTGTTGGGCCCCGCGCTGCCCACCGGCATATTTGCCAGCGAAGAAGTGCACAACCAACTGGCCACCATGTTCAGCAAGCCCGGCCGCACCAACGATTTTCGCCAGCTGGCCAGCCGCCTGACCTTGGTGGCCACAAACCTTAACAGCGGCGAAGCAGCCCCTTTTGGCCAGCCCGGCTGGAACCACGTACCCATCTCGCATGCAGTGCAAGCCAGCGCGGCCCTGCCTGGCCTGTTTCCGCCGGTAGAAATTGACGACCAGTACTATGTAGACGGCGCGCTTAAAAAAACCCTGCACGCCACCGTGGCGCTAGAAGAAGGCGTAGACCTGCTGCTGTGCCTGAACCCGCTGGTACCGTTTGATGCCAACAGCGCCATGCCCTCGGTCATGCAGCGCGGCCTGCCGCTCAAGCACCAGCGCATTCCCAGCATCGTCGACGGCGGCTTGCCCGGCGTGCTAAGCCAAACCTTTCGCAGCATGATCCATTCGCGCATGGAGCTGGGCATGAAGCACTATGAACGCACCTACCCCGACACCGACATTATTTTGATCGAACCCGACAACCGCGACCCCGAGCTGTACTTGGCCAACACCTTCAGCTACAGCCAGCGCCGCGCCTTTGCCGAGCACGCCTACCAGCAAACCCGCCATATGCTGCGCAGCAACAAAACCCTGCTCTCGCACAAGCTCAACAAGTGCGGCATCACCATCAACGCGGCGGTGCTCAATGACCCTAAACGCCAGCTGGTGCAGCCTGTGCCCCCCACCAGCCGCCTTGGCCGCTCTATCGTGAACCTGCAAGAAGTGATGAGCGACCTAGAGGGCTTTTTAGAGCAGCGCACTGCGCGGGCAACAGCATAAGCTGGCGTACGGCCAACTTTGTACAGCCAACTTCGGTTAGAGTGTTGTATCTGGTCAAGGCAGCGCTGGCTGCCTTGCATTACAGCAACCCCCGAGGATTGTTATGGCAAAAAAAGCGCCGCGCCGCACAGCAGAACGCATTCTAGAAGTCACGCTAGAGCTGTTTAACCGCTTTGGTGAGCCCAATGTGTCGACCACGCTGATCTCTGCTGAGCTCAATATCAGCCCCGGCAACCTGTACTACCACTACCCCGCCAAAGACGAGCTGATTAACAGCCTGTTTGACAAATACGAGCGCAATTTGAGTGAACTGCTCAACGCCAGCGACGGCGTGCGCGATGTGGAGGATGCGTGGTTTTTTATGCACAGTCTGTTTGAGCTGATCTGGCAGTACCGCTTTTTGTACCGCGACCTGAACGACCTGCTGAGCAAAAACCGCCGTTTAGAAACCCATTTTCAGTGGGTGCTCAAGAACAAAACCCGCAGCGTGCGCGCCCTGCTAGACGCCATGAGCCGCAGCGGCGCGGTCAGCATTGACTCGCGCGAGGTAGAAGCCACCGCTACCAGCATGGTGGTAGTGCTGACGTACTGGCTGAGCTTTGAGTACGTGCGTGACCCGCGCAAAGCCCTGGAGCCCGAAAGCGCCCAAGCCGCCTTGATGCGCGGTGCCCAGCATGTGCTGCATTTGCTGGTGCCCTACCTGGAAACTGGCCAGCGCCAACACTTACTGGGCCTAGTGAACGAATACAGCGCCAAAACGGCAGCCACCCTGCCCGCTTAATTTACCTGCTTAAATTACCCGCTTAGTCTGCCCGCTTGATCTGCCCACTTAGCTGGAGCAAACGGCGCGCCCTAGCGCCATGGCACACTCTAGGCTATGCCGCCCCCGCCCGAAGCACGCACCCACTGGCGCTTGATTGCCCTGCTTTATTCCGCTGGGCTGTTGGCCGCGCTGCAGTACGCCAAAATTCCGCACATGCTGCCTGGATTGCTGGGGCAAACCGCCATGAACAGCCTGCAGCAGGCAGTGGCATTGTCGGTTATTGGAGCGGCGGGTCTGCTTGCCGGCACGTTTGCAGGCGCACTGGCACAGGCTGTGGGGCTGCGCCGCACCCTGCTGCTGGGCATGGGGGTGGGCGTGGTGGGTGCGCTCATGCCATTGGCCTCTGGCAGCTACGCCTTGCTGCTGCTAGCCCGCTGGGTCGAAAGCGTAGCGCACATGGCCATGGTGGTGGCGGTGCCTACGCTCATACTGCAATATTGCGCTGCGCGCGACCGGTCTAAAGCCATGGCGCTGTGGAGTTGCTACTTTACAGTGACTTTTATTGCGGCAGCGGCGCTGGCACCTGGGGTGCTGGCACTGGCGGGTTGGCAAGGCTTTGCGGTGCTGCATGCGTTGCTGCTGCTCGCGGTGGCAGGCGCATTAAGCCTGCAGTTGCCTACCGCAATTGCTGCGGGCTCGGGCACTGCCCAGGCTGCTGCGCCACGCAGTGTGCGCAGCCTGTTGCAGGCACAGCGCAGGCTGCTGGTGAGCGCTAAGCTGCGGGCTATCCCGGCTACTTTTTTTGGCTACACCTTGCTGTTTGTAGCTTTGGTCAGCGTGCTGCCTGGGCTGGTAACTGCCACGCCCGAGGCTGCTTCCCAGATGGCTGTGGCGTTGCCTTGTGCCAGCCTGTTAGGCACGGTAATCGCTATGTTCGCCTTAGGGCGCGGCATAGCGGGCACCGGGCTGGTGCGACTATCGGGGCTAGGTTTGGTCTTGGCAGGCGCAGGTTTGGTGTTTCTGCCAGCTGCTGGCCCGCTAAGCCAAGGCGTGGTGTTGGCAGCCTTCGTTATGCTGGGCAGCTTGCCTGCAGGCATCATCAGCACGTTGCCTGCCTTGTTTCCTGCCGACCACCCCGATATCGCCTTGGTCAACGGCGGCTTGGTGCAATTTGGCAACTTGGGCAATTTTGTTGGCTCGCCTATTTTGGCCAGCCTGTTGGTGCGCTTTGGCTGGCCCAGCGTGGGTCTGTACATGCTGGCCGGTGCGCTGGTAGTTATGCTGGGCTTGTTGTTTCTGCAGCGCTACTGCCTTGCGGCAGGGCAGGCCAAGCAGGGCTAGTCGCCCAGCTCAACCAAAGCCACCAGCGGCAGGTTGGCCACCACATCGTAGTGCGCCACCAGCATGGCGCTGTTGGTACTTTGCGCCGCATTTTTCAGCAGCTGCTGTACACAACGAATGGACGGTTGGTCTAACGCTGCAAAGGGGTCGTCCAGCAGCGTCAGCGCAGCGCCTGAGGCAAACGCAGCCGCCAGCCATACTTTGCGCTTAGACCCGGTAGACAGCATGTACAGCGGCTTTTCGGTGTGAGGCTGCAAAGACAAGCCATGCACACAGCGGGCCAAAATTTGCGCATTGAAATGCGGGTAAGCAGCAGGCAGTGTGGCAAAGTAGGCGCTGGCACTGATGGCATCTAGATCAGCGCTGTTGTGCAGATCACGCCAAAAAACCTGCTGGCGGTAAGCTGCAGGCTGGCTGTGCAAATGCACACCGTTTAGGCGCAGGGCACCTGCATCGGCTGCCAGCACACCCGCCAGTAAGCGCAGCAGCGAGGTTTTGCCGCGCCCATCGCCGCCCCGCACCCAGCCAACGCCTGCAGGCAGCTGAAGCGACAGGTCTGTAAACAGCGGGCGCTGGGCCAGGCTAAAGTGCAAGCCGTCAACCTGCAAAATTGGCGGCAAACTGGGCAACAAAGTAAGCGGCAATGTAAGCGCAGGCTTGGGGTCTAAATTAGCCACAGCTAAACGCCATCAGGCTTGCTGGCCAGGGCCAAAAAGGTACACGCTGTAGAGCACCACACACAGCATGTCAAAGAACACCACTGGACGCAAGCCTTGCAGTGCTGGCGCGTTCCAGGCCAGCACAATCAGCGTGCAAAAGCCCAGCTTTTCGACCAAGGCAGCCCACACTGCAGGGCGGCGGTGCAGCGGGTGGCGGGCAGCGTAGACCAGCAGCGCGCCAATACAAAAAATAAGCAGCCCTGCCTGCTGCGCAAAAATCAGCCCCACGGCATCGCCCACTTTAAGCCCCGACAACGCAAGCACGCCCTGCGGAAAAAAATACTGCAGCAGCGGTGCCATGGTGGCAATGCCAGTGATATAGAGAATGTGGGTGAAATATTTTTGAACCATAAGACTTTCAGGGTAAATGGGCACAGACCAAGCAGTGCGGCTAATCAAGGCAAGGCAAGGCATGCCAAGCCTTGATAATAAGCCAATGAACCGCCCCACCTGCGCCACCTGCCTGCGCGCACAAAGCACCTGCATATGCCGCTGGATTACGCCTACACCCCACAGCGTGAACGTTTTGATTTTGCAGCACCCAATGGAGGTGCACCAAGCCAAGGGCAGCGCGCGCCTGCTGCATTTAAGCTTGCCGCGCAGCCAGCTGCTGGTGGGCGAAACCTTTGACACAACCGACTTGCAGACCAGGCTTGCCGCTGCCCATGCGGTGCTGCTCTACCCCAGCACGCCTGCGCAGGCTACGCTAGCGCAAGCTACACAAACCCACTCTTGCCAAGTCCAGGCTAGCCAGCCAAAAGATGCGCCACAGCTTGCCACCATGCTGCCAGCCGACACTGGCCAGCTTTGCTTGGTGGTACTGGACGCCACTTGGCGCAAAAGCCGCAAAATGCTGCACTGCAACCCACTGCTCCAGCAGCTACCGCGCCTCTCGTTACAGGACTTGCCTGCGCCCCGCTACAGCATTCGCAAAGCGCACCGGCACGAACAGCGCTCTACCCTGGAAGCTACCTGCGCTGCGCTGGCGCTGCTAGAAGGCCGTGCCGCACCTTATGCGCCCCTGCTTGCGGCCTTTGACGGTTTTGTAGCGCAGCAACTAATCTACAGCCAACGCTAAAATCAAGCATGCAAACACAACCTACCGAACCGACCGCCAGCGTTGTGAACGCCCCCGCGCTACGCCACATCAAAGACCTGCCCGGCCCGCGCGCATGGCCCTTGTTTGGCAACCTGCTGCAGATCAAGCCGCAGCGTATCCACCAAAACGTAGAGCAATGGTGCCAGCGCTTTGGGCCGCTGATGCGGGTGTACTTTGGCCCTACCCTGGTGTTGGTGATTGCCGACCACAACACCATCAAGTCCGTCTTGCGTGAGCGGCCTGGCAGTTTTCGCAGGCCCTCGGTCACCGCCAAAGTAACCGTTGAACTGGGTGGGTTGCCCAATGTATTTATGGCCGAAGGCGCAGACTGGCGCAACCAGCGGCGCATGGTGATGGCAGGCTTTGCACCCAAACCCATCAGGGCGTATTTTCCGGCACTGGTAAATGTAGCACTGCGTTTGCGCCTCCGCTGGGAGGCAGCTGCCAACCAGCACCGCCAGATTGACCTGTCAGCCGACCTTAAGCGCTACACCGTTGACATTATTGCGGGGCTGGCGTTTGGCCAAGATGTGAATACGCTGGAGGCCGGTGACAACGTAATTCAGCAGCACCTAGACCGCATTTTGCCCGGCGTAGCGCGGCGCAGCCTGTCAGTTGTGCCCTACTGGCGCTACTTTAAGCTGCCCCAAGACCGCCTGCTTGAGCGCAGCAGCGCAGCATTGCGTGATGAGGTGTATGCGCTGATTGCACAGGCGCGCCAGCGTATGCAAGCCAACCCTGCCCTGCACGGCAAACCCAGCAACTTGCTAGAGGCCATGATTGCCGCGGCTGACCAGCCTGACAGCGGTGTAAACAACGACACTGTGGCAGGCAATGTGTCTACCATGCTACTGGCCGGAGAAGACACCACGGCCAACACCATTGCGTGGCTGCTGTACCTGCTGCGCAGCAACCCTCACACACTGCAAAAAGCCACGGCCGAGGTCAAACAGTTGGCCCCCGACTGCACTGGCTTTACCCTGGAGCAAATGGACGCGCTGGTGTACTTGGGTGCCGCTATTGAAGAGGCTATGCGGCTTAAACCCGTAGGGCCCTTTATGCCGCTGCAGGCAGTTATTGACACAGTGGTAGACAACGTGCACGTGCCCAAAGGCAGCTTGGTGTGGTGCGTGATGCGCCACGACAGTGTGGACGAAAAACACTTTGCCAACCCGCACAGCTTTTCGCCTGAGCGTTGGCTTGCTCAGGCCACAGACAAGCAAGTCTCCACACCTTTTGGTTCAGGCCCACGCACCTGCCCTGGGCGCTATTTGGCTTTGTTAGAAATTAAAGTGGCTGTGGCCATGCTGCTGGGCCACTTTGACATCGACAGCGTGGACACAGCCGATGGCCAAGAACCCCAAGAGCTGATGGCTTTTGTGATGTCGCCTGTGGGGCTGCGCATGCGACTGAAGGTAAGCTGACCTATTCTGCTGAGTTGCGCTACACAGCCGCAGCGCCCACTGTCTCTAGGCTAGTCAAGCTTTCAAGGCAGCAACGGGCTACCTCAGTGCCCTTTTTGACAAAATGTTCGCTAAAGAACTGATGGTGTTCTTCGTTATCATGAAAGTCACGCGGGGTAAGCACAGCAGAAAATATGGGCACTTCGGTGTCGAGCTGCACCCGCATCAGACCATCAATCACGGCAGAAGAGACAAACTCGTGCCGATAAATGCCACCATTAACCACTAAAGCGCAGGCCACGATGGCATCGTATTTACCGGTTTGGGCTAGTTTTTTAGCCATCAAGGGAATTTCAAACGCACCCGGTACGTTCAATACGTCTACTTGACTAGCGGCTACTTTTTGATGCAAAAACTCAGCCAATATTGCATCACGCGCTTTGTGAACAATGTCGCTGTGCCATGATGCACAGACTACGGCCATACGAAGGGACGAGATTTGGGTCATAAAATTTCCCTGCTAAAAATAGAATGTACAAAGATAAACTGAATTAGCTTCACGTTTTCTCACTTGGAATATTACGGGCAGTGCCCAACAATGTCGCACATAAGGTTTCTTGGCCACTGTCGCTTACTGCAAACACATCTGCGGCGCAAATGGTCAGTAGCTTTCCCGCGTGCACTACCCGGCCTCGCGCGCGCAGCAAAGCGCCCTTGGCAGGTGCCACCAGTTTGAGGGTGGCATCCACAGTCGCATTGAGCCAACCGGCTGGAAGCAGGCTGCCTGCTGCAGCAACAGCAGCAAAATCTGCAATGGCAAACACAGGAGTGGCCTGCAATTGACCTGGCTGAAAACTGAACGCATCAAGGATCGGAATTTCCACTTCGATGTCGCCTACTGCCACGCGGGTGAATGTCAATCCCAGTGTCTGAGCCATAGGCATGTCCAATACACGCTGGGCCATCTGCTGGAGCTGGGTGGAGGACTGGATGGTGGTGATCATGGCTTCTTTCCTTGGATCTTGGGTGCTGGAATCACAGCTTGAATTGCAGTGGGTTTTTGCGAAGCCCCCTTGGGCCAGGCAGGCCGTGTTTTATTTTTCTGTTTATCTTTGTCTTGCTCTGTATGCCAGTCGATATGGGACAAGACTTTGCGTTTTTGCTCAGCCAAGAGCTGCACTTGGATGTCTAGCTCTGCAATCCTTTGGTGCAGTGTCAGCACAATTTGCGCATGCGTAAGCCGCTTGGCACGATAAGCGGGCAACTGCTCGGCAATAGTCGCCAAAGAGAGGCCCACGGCGCGCGACATCACGATAAACACCGCCTCACGGCGCATAGCATCGGTGTAATCGCGGTAGCCGCTGTTCGTGCGTGTTGGCGTGATCAGCCCTAGCCGCTCGTAATGCCGTAGTGCATGCACTGACGCACCTGAAAGTTGCGCAAGCTGGGATATCTTCATACACACAAGCTTAGCAAGATTAGCCCTGCGCTAAGGTTGGGCTATTGTCGCAAAGGTGATTGCGAGTTACGCACAGGACTTTACACTTTCAGCAACACGTTTTAATTGCTTTTTAAGCCTGAGCGCGCGGACTAGCGCCTTATTTTGGACAAGTGAAGAACTCTTCACTCTGCCCAAGGCAGCATTAAAGTCACGATAGACAGCTTGGCAAACTCAGGCTCAAATTCGTCGATGATGGCTTGCGGGTTAGGGCACAAACCGGCATCGGTGATCAAGCCAAACTGCACGCCGCCTCCGTAGCTCAAAATACTCACACCCATGCCAACGTCGCCGCTTTGCGGTACCCAGAAAATATTTTCTTCAATGGTGGAGCCGCAAAACTTCAGCTTTTCGCGGGGGCCGGGCACATTGGTCATCACAGCGGTGGTCTTTTTGCTAAATAAATTAAGCATGGCGTCTTGCGCCGGTTTGATCAACAGGCCCGCCACGGCCAGCAGGCTGAACGCCAGCAGCGGCTGGTAGCTGCCTTTCATGTGCGCCATGCGTTTGCGCACTTCATACACCCGCTCAATCGGGTTGGCCACGCCAATGGGCAGCACCAGCGGGGCCAGGCCAAAGCGGTTGCCCAGCTTATAGGCTTGGTCTAGCGGGCGCAGGTTGACGGGCACCATAGCGCGAATCTCTTGGCCTGTCACGTCGTCGCCCATGCCTTTGAGGTATTCGCCAATAGCGCCAGCGGCGCAACTAAGCAGTACATCGTTGATAGAGCAGTTCAGCGCCTTGCCCACCGCGCGCACTTCTTCCAGCGGAATGGGCTGGCACCAAGCCACTTTTTTGGTGGTGCCAGGCTTGCCTTTGAGGCGGGTTTTAGAGTCGTCGGGCATCATGGCCAGTGCGGCCAAATCGCCTATCAGCTGCATGCCTACTTTGGCCATATCCATCGAGCCAGCCATGCCTTTTTGCGGGTCGGCCAGCATTTGCAGCGAGCGGGCTGCGCCGTCACCGGCAGCGCCCAGCGCTTTCACGGTCAGGTCGGTAAACGGTTTGACAAAGCTTTGTGTAATCCAGTCTTCTGGCCCACTAGGTGCTTCTTTGCGTTTGCGCTCAGGCGGCGGCAGGCCGCCGTCTACCAGCGATGTGGTGACCGAAATGAGTGCAATACCGTCGGCAATGCAGTGGTGGATACGCACAATCATGGCGCTGCCCACACTGCCGTCGGGCAAGGTGTAGTTTTCAACCAAATGGAACTGCCACAGCGGGCGACGGCGCTCTAGTGGCGTGGTGGTCAGCGCAGCGACGCGGTCTTGCAGGGCATCTTGCAAGGTAGCGCCTTTTTTGGCTTTCAGTGTTTCGGTGACCACGTGGTTGTGGATGTCAAAGTTTTTATCGTCCACCCAGGTTGCGCCAGCAGCATCTTCTACCACGCGCTGGCCAAAGCGGCGGTATTTAAGCAAGCGCTCTTCTACACGCTGGCACAGCACAGCGTGGGTAATGCCGGGTTTTAGCACCCACACGCCCACAATCATCATCAGGTTTTGCGGGCTGTCCATACGCAGCCACGCAGTGTCTACCTTGGTCATGCGCTCGCCTGAGAGGCCTAGCGTGCCTGCGACTGCGCGTTCGACGTTTTTTTGCACAGTTTTGGCAGTGCGTTGCGCGCTTTGGCTGGCTTTTTGGGCCAAGATGCGGGTGACCATCCGGTACTCTCCTGTTGTGGCAACCACTTGGGTTGCGGTGGTGTTGGGGTTATTTCTCTATTTTGGCGGGTTTTACGGGTTTAAGATACAGAGCAGTTTCCCTAAACCCATTATTTATATTTTCTGGAGTCCTTTTATGGCCAATCTCAAAGCCCAATTCGACGCTGCCATGGCAGACTCAAAAAACCTAGCTGACCGGCCTGACAATGCCACTTTGCTGAAAATCTATTCCCTGTACAAGCAGGGCAGCACGGGCGACAACGCCGAGAAAAAGCCGGGCTTTAGCGATATGGTGGGCCGCGCCAAGTGGGACGCATGGAACAGCCTGAAGGGCACGTCTACCGACGAGGCGATGCAGCAGTATGTGGATTTGATTGCTTCGCTGAAGTAATTTGTTGGCTCCGGGCGCTGTGAAGTGACCAGGGTGGAGCGCGACCGGTGTTGAACACGCAGTTAGGCCGAAGACTACCGGTAGCGCACACTGGTCATCGCACACGGTCGGCAAACACCCAACCGTGCTTACGAGACCACGCTAGAAACAAACCTTCGAACCCTGTGCCGCATTCACAGGCCTGCAGATCAAATTTTTTAAGCATTTCAGCCTCTGACCCAAGGAAACGCTGCACGGACAGCTATTAAAACCATAGTGATTAGAAACCCAATGTCACTGCACAATACCCCGTTCACGCAAGCTGGTAATCTGCGCAGCGCTTAGCCCCATGCTAGATAAGACCGCTTCAGTGTCTTGCCCCACACGGGGTGCATTGCGGTAATGCAAACCCGGTGTGGCGGACAGTTTGGGCACGATGCCGGGCACCGCTAACACCGTGCCGTCGTCCATCTGCACACTGGCAAGCATGCCGCGTGCGGCGTAGTGCGGGTCGGCAGCTATGTCGGCCACGGTGTAAATGCGGCCTGCGGGCACCGAGACCCCGTCTAGCACAGCCAGCACTTGCGCTACGGTGCGCTGCGCTGTCCAACTGCCTATGGCGGCATCGATCTGGGCCACGCGCTGTACGCGGCCGGTGTTGTCGGCCAAGGCGCTGTCTTGGGCCAGGTCGTTGCGGTCTATGGCCAGCATGAGGCGCTTGAAAATACTGTCGCCGTTGCCCGCTACCAGCACGTAGCCATCTAGGCAAGCGTAGGCGTTGCTGGGCGCTATGCCGGGCAGCGCGCTGCCTGCGGCTTGGCGCACTACGCCAAAGGCGCTGTATTCGGGCAGCAACGACTCCATGCAGTTGAACACTGCCTCGTACAAAGCCACGTCGATCACTTGGCCTAGGCCTTTGGGTGCTGCACTGCTGCGGGTGGCGTGGCGGTGCTGCAGGGCCAGCAGCACACCAATAACGCCGTGCAGCGCCGCCAAGGTGTCGCCCAAGCTCACCCCTACGCGCACAGGCACGCGGCCAGGCTCGGCTGTAAGGTGGCGCAGGCCGCCCATGGCCTCGGCCACTACGCCAAAGCCGGGGCGGTCTTTGTACGGGCCGGTTTGGCCGTAGCCGCTGATGCGCAGCATGACCAGGCCGGGGTTGAGTGCCAGCAGCACGTCGGGCCCTAAGCCCCAGCCCTCCATGGCACCAGGGCGAAAGTTCTCTACCAGCACATCGGCTTCACTTACCAGCTGGCGCACTATCGCCTGCGCCTCAGGGTTTTTAAGGTCTAGCGCCAGCGACTGCTTATTACGCGACTGCATTTGCCACCACACCGAGGTGCCGTCTTTAAGGAGTCGCCAGCGACGCAACGGGTCGCCTCCTTTAGATGGCAACGGGTCGCCTCCCATAGATGGCGGCGGCTTGCCTCCCGCAGGGGGCTGTAGATCACCCGCCTCTGGTGCTTCAATCTTCACCACCTCGGCACCAAAATCGGCCAAGGTTTTAGCCGCAAACGGGCCTGCAATCAGCTGGCCCAGCTCTATGACTTTGATGCCTGCCAGGGCTTGCGGGGCAAGG
The DNA here is from genome assembly GCA_043778205.1 of Polaromonas sp. GTDB lineage: Bacteria > Pseudomonadota > Gammaproteobacteria > Burkholderiales > Burkholderiaceae_C > JAAFIP01. The sequence goes on from JAYWGO010000068.1 coordinate 91,490, forward strand.
TGCATGGCAAGCTTTACGCTTTTTTCTTCGCGGCAGGTTTTTTCTTCAGCAACGCGTCTAAGTTCTTGGTGATTTCGCCCTCAATTTTGTCTTTGAAAGCGCCCAGCAAAAAGCCCAGCTTGGCCTGCAGCACAAAGCTGTCTTTGGTGACCACCAAGCTGCCGTCTACGCCACTGCGTTTAAAGCCTACGTGGTCTTTGGTTTTACCTTCTTCGTAGGTGCATTCCATGTCGAACTTGGCCTCTACCTGTTCGGCCCAGGCAAAGGCTATTTTGCGGGCCTCGGCCAAGCCTAGATCATGGGTGCGCTGTAGGTTAATGTCTGCCACGGGTGTCTCCTGGGGATGGTTATGGTTGAACTAAACGGTGAAATTTAAAGCGAAGGCACCTTGCCTGCAGCCAAGGCCGCGCGGCGTTCGCTGCGGGGCATTTTAGCCAGTGCTTTGCAGGCAGCATAAAACTTCGGCCAGCTGCCTACCTGGGCATACAGCGCTTCAAACTGCGGCACCAGCTCGTCGTAGGCGGCCAGCGCGCCAAAGCTGGCGTTGTTGGCCTTGGCCACCCAAGCGTCGTAGCCTGCGTAGCCGTTCCACTGCGTTTTAAGCTGTTGGTAGTTACGTTCAAAGTCCTGCATTGCTTCTTTTTTCATAGCTGCTTGTGCAGGATTTCCTTGGGCCAGAGCATATATTTGTTCTAATTTTTGGCGTGTCGCCAAGGTTAACACCCTAAACTGCTTGCGCCGGGCATCGTACTGCGCGTACTCGGCGCGGGCAGCTTCTGCACCCTCTTGCGCCAGCCACTGCGCCCCGCCAATGCGCTCTACCGCGGTAGCAAACGACTCGTTGAACATGGTGTCGTCCTGCACGTACAGCACTTGGTGGGACAGCTCATGGAAGATCAGCCGCGCCAGCTCGCCTTCGGGGTAGTTGATAAAGGTGGACAGCAGCGGGTCGCCGCCCGCCCAGTTCATGTAGCCCAGCGTGGAATAGGCGGGCACGCCGTACACGCTCACCTCCAAGCCTTCGGCCTGTTTGCGCGCGGCCTCGGCTTGCGCGTCCAGCGGGTTGTAGTAGCCACGGTAGCTGACACAGCCCACCACGGCAAAACACCAGGTGTGCAGGGTGAGGGAAAACTCAGGTGCCGCCACGACATTGGTCACCACGGCGCGGCGCTGCAGGTCGGCGTAGCGGCGGTAGCTGGCGTTATCAGGCAAGCCCAGCTGGCTTGACGCAAATGCGCGAATGCGCTGGGACAGTGCTAAACGGCGCTTGGTGGCATCTGGTGTTTGGCTGTCGTCGAGCCAGTCTTGCACCGGCTTGGCCGCGTTGACCACCGCCATATGGCCCCGCACGCTTTGCCAGTAGTAGCCCAGGTTCGCGCAGCCTGACAGGCAGGCCAGTGCCGCGCTGGTAGCCGCAGCAGCTAGCAGCAGTAGCGCAGCGCGGCGCAGCAGGGTAAGTAACTTGTTCACAAGCTGCAGTGTACAAAATTAAATGCAGCACGCGGGCTTCGGTCTGTAGTAAAGTAATGACCCATGTTGGTGAAAGACTATGTATGGCGTTTTCAACTACTTTTTTGCGTGCTTTAAGCTTGCGTGAGTTAAGTTCACGTGCGTCAAGTTTGCGCGCCATCGGCTTAGGGTGTGCAATGGGCTTGGGTGCCTGTGGCGGCGGTGCAGGTGACAGTTTGCTAGGCCTAGACCCCCCCATCAGCGCAGGCAGCAGTTTGGTGTGCAGTAGCTCAGGCGGCCAAGGCAGCACCCCGGCCAGCGCGATAGTTAGATTGTTTGCCACGGTGTACGAGCTTGAGGCGGGCAATATCGATGCGTTGGGCGCTTTCATTCGAAGCAGTGAAATTATTTTTGTACTGGCCAATGACTATTCGGCCACCGTCGATGGCACCCAGGTTCCCATAGACAGCGCTTGCTACCAGCTAGCGTCTAACCAGCTGGTATTGCAGTGGGGGCAGGCCAACGCAGCCTCGTCCGGCACGCTGACTTTATCGTCTGGGCGAAGGGCATCAGGGTCAATCAACGGTAAAACTGTGCGAACCAAGCCTTAAGGCCCGTGCTGATAGGCGCTTTACTTTAAGCCGCAGCCACCTCTACCGCGCAGTCATAAAACACCGGCCCACGTCCCATGTCGGTCAGGTGCTGGCTGGTCACTTGGTTTACGTTGGTGCCGCGCAGCCCCAGCTTGCGCCACCAAATCCCCAGGCCGTTGACCACACCCGGCCGGGCACGCGGGCTGATGCGCAGTGTGCAGTGGTAGGTACCGCGCTGGTTAAACACTTGCACGGTACAGCCGTCTGCCAAGCCGCGCTGGGCAGCATCTGCAGCATGCATTTCCAGCAGCGGCTCACCTTCGATGGCACGCAGACTTTTGACATTGACGAATGTCGAATTTAAGAAGTTGCGCGCAGGTGGCGAGATCATGGCCAGAGGGTACTGCGCCGATGCGCCGGGTGCCTCGTAGTTGGGCACGTGGTCGGGCAAACCGTCTTGGCCCTGCTGGGCCAGGCGGGCGCTGAAAAATTCGCACTTGCCCGAAGGCGTGGGGAACTTGCCCTGTGCAAACGGCGCATCGGGCACCGCCAGCGGTGCAAAACCCTCGCTCAGTAGCTGGTCAAAATCTACCGTGCCGTCAAAGGCTGCACGGCACAGGGTCTCGTCGCTGTCGTTAAAGCAGGCATCGGCGTAGCCCATGCGCGCGGCCAGTTCGCGAAATATTTGTGTGTTGGGCTTGCTCTCACCTACGGGCGCAATGGCAGGGCGGTTCAGCAGCACATCGGTGTGGCCGTAGCTTAAGTGAATGTCCCAGTGCTCTAGCTGTGTGGTGGCTGGCAATATGTAGTCGGCGTAGTCAGCAGTGTCGGTTTGAAAGTGCTCTAGCACCACGGTAAACAGGTCTTCTCTGGCAAAGCCCTGCACCACTTTGCCTGACTCTGGCGCTACCGCTACCGGGTTGCTGTTGTACACCACCAGGGCTTGCACTGCAGGGCCAAATTCAGGCGAGGTTTCGCGCAGCAAATCGTTGCCAATGGTGCTCATGTTGATGGTGCGTGGGGTCTGAGCGCCCAGCAAATCAGGCCGCTGCAAAGCGTTTTTATTGACCGGGAACATGCCCGAGCTGGACAGCAGCAAGCCGCCTGCACGGTGGCGCCATGCGCCAACCAAAGCAGGCAGGCAGGCCACAGCGCGCGTAGCGTTGCCGCCGCCGCGCACCCGCTGCATGCCATAGTTTAGGCGAATGGCGGCAGGGGTTTGGTTAACCAGACTCATGCCATAGTCACGCGCTAAAGATGTGATTTGCCCAGTGGTTACCCCGCACACTTGCGCTGCCCGCTCAGGGCTCCACTGCAGCACGCGCGCTTTAAGCTGCTCCCAGCCCACGGTGTGCTGGGCGATGTAATCGTGGTCGAGCCAGTCGTTGCGCACCAGCTCGTGCATGATGGCCAGCGCCAGCGCGGCATCGGTGCCAGGCAGCAGCTGAATATGTTCGTGGCATTTGTCGGCTGTTTCGGTTTTGCGCGGGTCGATGCAAATGAGTTTGGCCCCTGCCCGCTTGGCCTCTTGCACGTAGCGCCAAAAATGCAGGTTGCTGGTGATGCTGTTGCTGCCCCAAATAATAATCAGCTTGCTTTGCGCAAAAAACTCCACCTTCATGCCCACTTTGCCGCCCAAGGTGTAGTTAAGCCCCTCGCCGCCAGCAGACGAGCAAATGGTGCGGTCAAGCAAAGAGGCCCCTAGCTTGTGCCAAAAGCGGGCCGCCATACCCTCGGCTTGCACCAAGCCCATGGTGCCGGCATAGCTGTAAGGCAGTATGGCCTGTGGGTTGTGCGCGGCAATGGCTTGCAGCCGCGCGGCAATGTCGCCCAGTGCCTCGTCCCAGCTTACGCGGGCAAACTGGCCTGCGCCTTTGGGCCCGACCCTTTTCAGGGGATGCAAGATGCGCTCGCCGTGGTAAGTGCGCTCAGTGTACTTGGCCACCTTGGCACACAGCGTACCGTGCGTGTGCGCGTGTGCAGGGTTGCCGTGCACGCGCAGGGCTACGCCGTCTTGCACGTCAGTTAGCAAAGCGCAGGTGTCGGGACAGTCGTGCGGGCAGGCACCGCGCACTACGCTTACTACTTTTGGGTTCAAAGGGCTTTCCATAGCTTGTTTACACTTTGCAACATGTTGATAATGTGATTAGTTATTTAACATAAGAGCATATATGCCATCACGTAGACAATTTTGCATCGCTTCAACGCTCACCACAACCCTAGGCCCTTGGCAAAGTACGCAAGCCCAATCCGCAAATAAAATTATCCTTGGCCAGTCTGCGCCTTTTACCGGCCCCGCAGCCCAGCTAGGCATCCAGTTTTTTGAAGGCGCCAAGCTGTATTTTGAAGCGGTAAATGCCAAAGGCGGCATCGGCGGCAAAACGATAGAACTGCTGAAATTAGACGACGGCTATGAACCTGAACGTAGTGTAGCCAATACCAAACAGTTTATCGCCGAAGGTGTATTTGCGCTGTTTGGCTATATTGGAACGCCTACCAGCGTTGCGGCTTTGCCGTTGGCTACCGAGGCAAAAATACCGTTTTTTGCGCCATTCACCGGTGCGCAAGCTTTGCGCGATCCTTTTAACCGCTACGCAGTGCACGTGCGCGCCTCTTATTTTGACGAAACGGCAGCTATCGTTAAACAGAACACCTCGTTAGGTATCAAGAAAATTGCAGTGTTTTACCAAAACGATGCTTACGGCAAAGCCGGACTAGAAGGGGTTGAGCGCGCGTTAAAAGAGTTAAATTTGAAGATTGCAGGCTTGGGCACCGTGGAACGTAACTCGGTAGATGTTAAAAAAGCGGTCGCCGACATCATGGTCCAACAGCCTGAGTCGATTGTGCAGATAGGCGCGTACAAGGGGTGTGCTGCATTTATCCGCGAGGCCCGTAAGGCTGGCTTTAGCGGGACTTTTTACAATGTGTCGTTTGTAGGTACCAAGGCATTGTCTGTTGAACTAGGCAAAGATGCGCGTGGCGTGGTGGTCAGCCAAGTAATGCCGTTTCCATTTGCCGCCAATACGCCTCTAGTAACAGAGTACCAAGCTGCGGTACAGGCAGTGGCAGCAACCAACAAGGAAGTTAGCATCAATTACTCTAGCTTGGAAGGCTTTGTAGCCGCTAAAGTCTTTACAGAAGTGCTGGGGCGGGCCGGGCGTAATCCAACCCGTGAAGCATTTATAAGCGCTGTAGAGGGCATTCAAAACGTGATGCTGGGTGGGTTTTTGGTTAATTTTGGACCGAAAAATCATTCGGGCTCGAAGTTTGTGGAGATGACTCTGCTTACCGAAGACGGACGTGTACGCCATTAAAAAAATAGAGGTGGATCGAAACCTCTGAACAGCTTTCCGCGAAAGATAAGTAAAGCCCTGGCTATAGACACGGCGCTGGCGGCCAAACCCGAATCGCGGCTGGTTATCAGCGACTTTGTGGGTGCTGCCGCCGCTGCCAAAGACGCGCGCTAAAGGCTACCGCGGCCCGCACCTTGGCTGAAGCCATCCGCAAAGCAGGCAAAGACATCACCCGCGCCAAACTTAAGAAAGCCATCGACAGCATGACGGAGTAGTGCCTGGGCGGCTTTAGGGTGCACTTTAACGGCGACAGGGTGGGCTCTAAGCTGGTAGAGCTGAGTTTGATTGGCTCGCAAAGGAAAGTTCGGGAGTGAAAAAATACCACCAGGTACGCAAAATACCCTCATGCACGACCGGGCGTGGGAAAGGCTAAACTAAAACCCTAGGAGCCCGCTATGAAGACCATTGATTCCATCGTCACCCAAGCCGCCAGCATCGCTGCCATTCGCCGCGATATTCATGCGCACCCTGAGCTGTGTTTCCAAGAGGTGCGCACTGCAGATGTAGTGGCCAGCAAACTGACTGAATGGGGCATTCCCATCCACCGAGGTATGGGCGTAACAGGGGTGGTGGGGATTGTTAAAGCGGGTACGTCCAGCAAAGCCATTGGCCTGCGGGCTGACATGGACGCGCTGCCGATGCAAGAGTCCAACACCTTTGCCCACGCCAGCCAATACCCCAACAAAATGCACTCCTGCGGCCACGATGGCCACACCGCCATGCTGCTGGCGGCGGCGCAGCACTTTGCCAAGCACCGCAATTTTGACGGCACGGTGTATTTGATTTTCCAACCCGCTGAAGAAGGCGGTGGCGGCGCGCGGGTGATGATTGAAGACGGCTTGTTCGAGCAGTTCCCGATGGACGCTGTATTTGGCATGCACAACTGGCCAGGTACCGAGATCGGCAAATTTGCCGTAAGCCCTGGCCCGGTGATGGCATCGACCAGTGAGTTCAAAATCACCGTCCATGGCAAAGGCGGCCATGCCGCGCTACCGCACAACAGCGTAGACCCCATCCCCGTGGCTTCGGCCTTGGTGCAAGCTTTTCAAACCATCATCAGCCGAAATAAAAAGCCCATTGATGCAGGTGTGATCAGTGTGACGATGATCCATGCAGGCGAGGCTACCAACGTAATACCCCAAAGCTGCGAGCTGCAAGGCACAGTGCGCACCTTCACGGTAGAGGTGCTGGACATGATTGAAAAGCGCATGCGGGAGATGTCTACCAGCCTATGTGAAAGCTATGGCGCGAAGTGCGATTTTGAATTTTTGCGTAACTACCCGCCTACCATTAACAGCGCTAAAGAAGCCGAGTTTGCACGCGGTGTTATGACCGACATCGTAGGCGAGAAAAACGTCATTGTGCAAGAGCCCACCATGGGCGCTGAAGACTTTGCCTACATGCTGCAAGCCAAGCCTGGTTGCTATGTGTTTATTGCCAACGGCGACGGCAGCCACCGCGAGATGGGCCACGGCGGCGGGCCGTGCATGCTGCACAACCCCAGCTACGACTTTAACGACGATCTTATTCCCCTGGGCGCTACTTATTGGGTAAGATTAGCAGAGGCGTGGTTGTCACGCTAAAAAATCTAAAGGGGGAGGCCATGTCAGATAAACATACATGGTTGGTTGCGTGCGTTATAGCCCTGCTGGCTGCAGGCCTGCATTTGGCTGTTAAAGGCCCATACAAAGGGGGGGCGCCAGCACTAGCCATTAATCTAGCCCAGCCGGATGCCTATGTTCAATCGCAGAAGATTAGCGCTTTGCCAGCCGACCTGGTCAATATGCCAGGACTGAAGACGGTTTTGACGCAAGAGTTTGTCAATCACTATGAAGAGCACCCCGACCGGTTAAGCCTTGAGGGAAGCTTGCGGCGTCTGGCGTTTGAGCACAAGCTCAGCTGGCAGGAAAAGCTGATTTCCGGTTTGTTGGATGCCCCAGGAGAGCTGGCTTTGTGGCGTGACGGCAAAGGCCGCTTAAGTTACTTTGCTTTGGTCGTGCAGAAAAACCTAGCTGCTGGTGTAGCCGAACAGTTTGCCAAGGTAGTGTTAAACGACAAGCAACTAAGTCGTGCTGGTGAAATTAAAGTCAACGGCTCGGCAGTGGCGGTCTATGCGCTAACCTTGCGCAACGATACGACCTGGTTAATTGCCTCGCATGGCGGACAATTATTGGTGTTGAGCCATCCAGGCATGCTGCTGCAGGAAGGTGGCCTATTGGCTTCAGGTTCAGTGGAAGTAGCCCAGGCACTGTTGGCGAAATCCTCTAACCATCCTTGGAAACAAGAATTTCATTTGACCCAAACTACTGCACCCACCACAGCAAGGCATACAGCCATAGTGAAGGCCTCGTTCTTGTCTTTTGGCTACCAACATTTTTTTCCTGAGATGTACGCGTTGCAACTGCAGATGAATACCAATGCAACGTGGCTAATTCAGGCCGCTGCCACACCCAAAGCCTGGACAGATTGGGGCAGTGCTGCTGCGCACAGCTGGAGCGCTTTACCGCGCGGAGCGGCATTTTGCGCAGCGCTGCCGGTTGACTGGACACGTGCCGAGCCTGCGCTGAAAGTGGCCTTGGGCACTGGTGCGCAAGCCTTGGTGTCTGATTTGGAAGCCGGTGCAGGTGTATGCTGGTATGCCAATGCGGGGCTGTATGCCCCTGTAGTGGCCGCACGCTTAAAGCCAGGCAACAATGCGCGTCACGATGCCAGCCTGAAAACGCTTTTGTCTGAAAGCTTGAGAGCAAAACCTCCGCTTAAAGAGGTGGTAGAGAAAAAACTCACCGACCAAAATATATTGTTGACGAAAGATATTGCTAACCCCAGCGGCTATATAAGCAACAAAGAGGGGCCCTCACACCGCATTGGAATTGCCAGATTAGGCGCTGTTGTGATCGCCTCGGTAGACCATCGTATGGTTGAGCAAAGCGTAGCGGTTAATGCCAAAACCTACCCGGCGCTGGCTGACGAATATTCGCAGGCCCCCGTGCTGATTAGCCAATGGCCCGAGGTGGCCAAATTACTAGAGACTGAAAGCCAGCGCTTAGCTACCCGTGCCAGCACACCCTTGTTTAACACCGTAAGCCGTGAACAGCTCAAACCGCGTCTGGATGCACTTGCACGCAACGGCAGCTTGGCCTTGTTAGCACCCAAAGGTGCTGCCAGCGGGCAAAGTGAAAAGATCTGGTCGTGGCAGCCCTTAGCTATTACGCTTTCTGATTCAGCACGCAAGTAGTCGTATGGGCGCTGTAGAACCCATAGGCGACGTGCAAGCTATGCTCAGCCATGGAATTGCATCGCGGCGTATTTGCTTGCAATACGCGCTAGGCGTCAGCTTGGCAACAGGCAGTACGCAGCGTGGTTTTGCCACACAACTGGCTTTAGACCAGCGCCTTGATCCAAAGCAAAGCCGCGCATTTCGTGCCTGGTTCAGCGTCATTGTGGAAGACCAAGTGCAACGCAGCCCCAGCCCTCGCTGGGTGCACCGCGATTGTGCAGGTTTGGTAAGGTTTGCCGCACGACAAGCATTGCAAAAACATGACACTCAGTGGTTGCACTCCATGGGCTGGCCGAAGGCACAGGCGCTGCCGCCCGATGTGGATATCTCTGCCGAACAGCAAAGACACTTCAGTCGCTGGAGCTTGCAAGATGGCAGCCGCAGCGACTACGCCAGCGCCATCAGCTTGGTACAAAACAATACGCTCAGGTTAGGCGCAGACAGTACGCAAGCGCAAAGCGCAGACTTGCTTTTTTACGACCAAGGCGCGGAGCAGCACCTGATGGTATGGACAGGTAGGCGCATTGCCTACCATACTGGCGCAGCTGAGACCCCTGAAGACAACGGCTTGCGCTCCACCACTTTGGCCAGTCTATCGCAACACCCAGACACACGCTGGCGGCCTAGCCGCAGCAACCCCAATTTTGCAGGTTGGTACCGATTTACATTTTTGACGCCATGAACGCATTGACTACTCTACGCTACACCCGTCTTCCTGCGCTCATTCGCGCGCTTGCAATCGCGTGGCTTGCCTTGTGCACGCTGCCCAACGCATGGTGTCAAGACTATGCGCCGTCCGCTGGAGCACCTTTCTTTTTGCTCACCGATACCAGCTATGGTAGTACTGAAGAGTCCAAAGTTCGATTGGAAATTGGTGGGCGTGATATAGATGTGTTGCAACAAACTGGCGGCGTCGATGTGTCGGTATACCGCCTTGACAATGCACTGGATTTTTTGCGCGCACAAAAGAATCTGCACCGCGTTGATATTCGTGCCGCTGCACGCCCTGAGGGCTTAGCCAATACTTTGACCTTTTTATGGGACAGCGCATGGAAAAAAGCCCGTGTCATGTGGCGCGGTATCTTCGCGTCCAACCTGCGTAAGACAGTGACCGAGCAAGCGCCAGAGCTGCAAACCACCGAAGATTTTTTGCGCGCACCGCAATACCAAAATGCACCCGCGTACAAAACACCACAAGGCATGGTGCTGGCAGCGCGGTTTCGCTATCCGCTTCAATATGCCCAACCGGCAGCACCCCCTAAAGACTTGAAGCTGGAGGGTTCGTCAAGTGACTTTATTGCGCAAAGCACGGGCAATGTCATCATTCCTTTGGGGAAACAAAAGCCTGGCCTGTATGTTGTAGAGGCCTCAGTAGGCAAGCACCGTGCTTTGGCGCTACTGTTTGTCTCAGACACAGTGGCAGTGAGCAAAACATCCGCTCAGCAAATGTTGGTGTGGGTGGCTGAACGTGCTGGCGGCAAACCGACTGAAAAAGCGCAAGTGCTTTGGAGTGACCTAAATGGTGTGCTGGCCAGTGGCGAGACTGATTCGCATGGTGTTGCGACTTTCAAACGCACCGTGGCGCAGACCAGCTATGTTTTTGGTCAAGACGCTAGTGGTGGCGTTTTCGTATCCGAAAACTTTTACTTTGACAGCGAGATTTACAACAACAAACTGTACGCCATAACAGACAGGCCTTTGTACCGGCCTGGTGACGAAGTGCACATCAAACTGTATGGCCGTGAATTTACTGGCGCACGCAGCTCCAAGCCCATGGCTGCCAGCAGCATTGCTATCACCGTGCTGGATGCACAGGGTTCGCCTGTGCACCAAGACACTGCAAGCTACACACCGGATGAAGGAGCCGTCAGTCGTTTCATGCTGCCAGAAAACGCACCTGCAGGGGGATACGAAATTCGCATGCGCCGAGGCGAAGACGAATACAGCGCCGCATTTCGCGTGGCCTATTACGTCAAGCCGCATTTCGAAATTTTGGTAGAGCCTGCCAAGCCTACGTTCAAAACAGGCGAAGCAGTCACAGGGCGCATTAGGCTGGCTTATGCGGATGGCAAACCAGTAGCCAAGGCGGTTGTGAGTTTGTCGGCCCGTGCGCAGGTGCTCACCATGGTGGAGGGCGATCTGACTTATGCTGGTGCATTTGCATTGCAAATTAAAGAAAACCAAGAGCTGGAGACTGATGCCAAAGGCTATGTCAACTTTGCACTGCCAGCTGCCAAGGAGCCCAGCCGTTTGGTACTCACCGTGCTGGCCAGCGATGGTGCGGCCCAGCGGGTGCGCAGCACGCGCGAGCTGCTGATTGAGCGCTCTGCCAGCGCCTATACCCTCAAGCCTGAGCAACAGTTTGCACCGCCTAACCAAGCCATTGTCTGGCGTGTGGCGCAACTAGATGGCAGCAGTGACAGCACACCGCCAGTGAAGTGGGTGGCGCTACATCAGGAAAGTCAAACCAAAACAGAGGGTGCGATAGCGCCCACAAGTTTGACCAGTGGCAATTTCAATATCCAACTGAGCCGCCCAGGCTCGTACATGGTGCAGCTGCGCGATGCACAAGATCAACTCGTTGGAGCATCGCCATTTTGGGTCTCTGGGGGCGAACTCAAACCACCGCAAGGCTCCATTGACATAGTGTTTGACAAACCGCGCTACAAAGCGGGCGATGTAGCCCGTGCATTGGTGACCTTTCCTGAACCTGTGGCCGATGCCTTACTTACCTTGGAGCGCGACAGTGTTGAAGCCTATGGGCGATTGCAAAGCAGCAACGGGCTGGGTACAGTTAAAAAGATCAATGACAGGCAATGGGAAGTCTCGGTGAAAGTGGCCATGGAGTTTGCACCCAATATCACCTTTTCTGTGGCCTATGTGTATGGCAGTGAATTTGGCTTTCAAAATGCAGGTATTGCGGTAGAGCAGCCCAACATCAGTGTCAGTATTAAAACCGACAAGCCCAGCTACCAGCCTGGGGAAACGGTTACGGTGGATATCACGACTGCATCTGAGGGTAAGGCTGTGCCTGCTGTGCTGACTATTGGTGCAGTGGATGAAATGGTCTATGTGCTGCAGCCTGAAATCGCACCAGGCATTGTTGAATTTTTCTACCATCCACGTCGCAACAATGTGCGCACGCATACCAGCCTGGCTTTTATCAGCTACGACGAAGCGGGTATACCCAATGGGGGCGCTCTGCGCTCTCGCAGTACGCTGGAGCGAGGTATCAAACTGCTGGAGCGTCCACGGCGTGATGAGCGTGACACTGCTTATTGGATGCCGAGTCTTAAAACCAATGCACAAGGCACTGCGCGCGTGAGCTTTAAAGTGCCAGACGCACTGACGCGCTGGCGCATCACTGCGCGCGCGGTAGGCTTAAGCGGCAGCGACGGTTTGGTAGGCGAACGTCGCGCTTATTTCCAGAGCAATAAATTGATCTACAGCAAGTGGACCAGCCCCAATTGGGCACGTAATGGTGACCGCAGCAGCATTAGCTTGGCCGTGTTTAACCAAACTGCGAGTAATGCCGATGTGCAAGTGGTGCTCAATGGTGCAGGCAAGCCTCAAACGCAAAACGTAGGACTGAGCCCTGGGGCCAACTTCGTTACCTTTAACACTGATGCGCTGACCGCATCGGGTGCCTTGAAGGTCGATATTTTGCAAGGCGGCAAAACGGTAGATGCCTTGGAAACCAAAATGGAAGTGCTCAACGCACAGTGGCCTTCGCGCAGTGAACAATTCGTTGGTGTGGCTGCCGGGCTCAACCAATTCAATCTGAACCTACCGGCAGACGCGCGTGACGTACAACTACGTGCGGTAGGCGAGGGTGCAGCCTTGTGGCAACCAGTTGCTGACGCTTTGCTTGACTACCCATACGGTTGCGTGGAGCAAACGGCCAGCCGTTTGATTCCCATGGCATTGGCACTGAAAGCCTTGCCGGATACCCAAACAGCTGCTAACCCGCTACGCGCACAGCTGTATGCGTCGCGCTTGCGCTTGGCCAGCATGGCAGGACCTGATGCCGTTTTTGGCTGGTGGGGGCGCGGCACCGACGGCAGCATATTCTTGAGCAGCTATGCTTACTATGCCGACTACTTGGCCACCCAAACACTGGGCATACAACTGCCTGCCAGCCACTGGCAGCGATTGACAGACATTTACTCTAAACAGCATGCCATTGAACCACTGGCACACCGCGCAATGGCGCTGTGGATGATGCGTGAAATGGGCTTACCCACTACGACCTATGTGCGAGGTTTGGTGACAGCTTTACAGTCTGCTAAAACCAGTACAGGCAAAGCAGGGCCAGGTCAGAGTTGGGTACTAGGCGAAGCTGCCGCTCAGCAGGCTGTTGCCCTCATGCTGGGCGCGCAACTTGCCAAAAGCGAGTCTGTAGCATGGCCTGCAGAATTAACTGACCCACTGGAGGCAGCGCGCGCTAGCTTGGCAACAGCACCACAGTTGTTTCCCCAAACACTGTTGATGCTGATGGGAAATTCAGACACAGCTAGCTTGCAAGAAGCCTTGCGCAGAACTGCCGAATCTGAACCCACGTTTGACCGCGCTATCGCATTGGCATGGCTGGCTAAAACCTCTAATTTACAAAACCGAACAGAAGTACCTGATGCCAAATTAGATGCTGCATGGAAAAGCACCGTCAGTGCTACAGGAGGAAAACTATGGCTGCCGTCTGTAGCTGATATGGCACTCCCTGCGAATGTCAAACTCACTGAGCCCCTTAACCAGACCATCACTTTTGCAGCGCGTTACAACAACTTTGTCCGTGACAAAGCCAGTCTGGCTGCAACCGTCTCGCGCAAGCTGTATCGGCTTGACCGTGACGGCAAAGGCTTTACGAAAGTCGCTGTGAACCCTGCAGATGGTTTATCGGCAACAGCTTTGTATTTGGACGAGGTTACCGTGAGCAGCAGTAAAACACTACGCTATGCTTTGGTTGAAATTGCGTTGCCTCCGGGTGCGCTGTTAGAGAACTCAACATGGGGCATCAACTTAACAGGTGATAAAGAGCCTGAGCCTATAGAGCGTGCTGTAGGTGAGGCTACACGCACGGGTTACAACATACCACTGGACAAAATAGAAGGCAGCAAGACAGTAAGCCACTTGCTGCGTTTTGGCCAGAAAGGCATGTTTGGCTTGCCCAGTGCACGGCTATGGCGCATGTACCAACCCGAGGGCAAGGCCTACGAAGCTGGCCCTTTCGTACAACCATGGAGTGTGCAATAAAACCCGTTGCGCCCTTATCTTGGCACACTGCGGCAAGTGCAGTGGCTTTGCTAATGGCTGGGTGTGCAGCTGACTTAGCAAATGCACAAACAACCAGCAAGCAAGCGCTAGCCAGCCAAGCCAATGGGGTGAAGGTGGCTTGGCTTGACGACGCATCGCAGTTGCATACAGCGTTGATCACTGCAGGCGGCGGCGTTCAGCGCGGCATCGACTTGTCGCGGAGTGTGCCCTTAGGCAGCTTGTGGAAATTGGTTGCCTATGCACATTGGGTAGAAAGTGCCGCGCCTGCGCCGCCTTACCGCTGTGAGGGCAAGCTGAAAGATGAGGTGTACTGCTGCATGCCAGGCGAGTCGATTGACCGCGCTACGGCTTTGGTGAAGTCTTGTGGGTTGTATTTTTCAGCAACCCGCACGCCGTGGGATAAAACTTGGAGCTTTACATTACAAAACGCACCCGCCACCGTTGTGCGCGCTATCCGCAACCGCAGTTTGGGCGCAGATACGCGGGTGGACGTGGGCACTTGGCTGCGTTGGCTAGCGAGCTGGCCAACAGCTTTGCATCAACAAGCGCAGGCTGATCTGTTGCCTTATTGGTTGCAGGGGCCTGGCAAAACTGCTTTAGGCGATGTGGGCAGCCAGCTGGGCCTTAAAACCTACACAGTAGAAAACACGGATGCCAGCCGCTTTGCTGGGGCAAGTGGCTGGCTTAATCCCACCAATGATCCCAAACTAGCGCCCACTGCTTTGTGGTTTGGCGGCATGGGTACCAGTGCCCGCTTGGTACCCGACAACGCTGCACAAGTAATCGGGCTGATACAGACCCAAGATACACAAAGTGCAGAGCAAACTCCATCCGCTGCAAGGTCTGCATTTCAAAACCCGCAGAGCGCATGTGTGCGTGTTCGCTATTTTTCCCGCTACCCAGTCCGCAGTATTCAAACTATTGGTGCACAGACTGCCATGCCAATTGCTTCGCCATTGCGCGGGCGTTACAAGCTGACTTTTGAGAACGGCAACACCAGCGTGATTGAAAGCGCTGGCGAACTGCAATGGCGCAGCAAAGGTCAAGGGCCTGAAATTTCAGCAGAGCTGGACCTGGACGACTATGTAGCGCGCGTAGTGGACCGCGAAGCCAGTGCCCAGCCAGCACACGCCGCGCGTGCGCTGGCAGTGGCGGCGCGCAGCTATGTGCTGGCGCATGGCCGCATGCAGCAAGGCTGCTTGGAGATTGACGACAGCAGCCGCACCCAGCGTGTGGCGCCGCGCCCTGCCACACACGCTGCCATGCAGGCAGCCATGTTCACCACCGGGCTGATCGTCAAAGGGGCTTATGCCATACCCGGGCAGTACCATGCCACGCAATCACATGACGGTGTTATGGCATGGTCTACAGCTGTAGAGCAAGCGCAGCGCGGGATGCGCTTTACCGAGATTTTGGACTACGCCTATCCCAAGGCCAGCCTTGCTTCAGTGTACAGCGACGGTGCAATAGCTTGCGAGGCCTTGCCCTTAGCGCAACGTTGGTTGGAATCGCAGTTGCCAAAGTGGCGTCGCCAGCTGGCGGGGCAACCAGGTTTTGACGAACCAGCCAGCGTGCAGGTATGCCGTTTGCACAGCGGCCGTGCACATGCGCATGATGGTTCGCGCCGCATTGATGTCAGTGGCTACCAAAGCCTGGAAGAGCGTATTGCGATTGCACATGAATATTTGCACTTGGCATTCACGCGGCATCCGCGCTCGCGAGACGAATCATTTATTGAAGCACTGGCACGGCAGCTGGTAGGGGTTTAATGTATGCATTTCACTAATTTTCTGCAGCCTTTGCACACGCTCATTGCGGCAACGGGTATTTTTACCATGGGTCTGCTTACTGCTAGCCAAGCCATAGCGCAAAGCCCCAGCTTGCAAGCCCCTGCGGGTGGCTGGCGGGCTACAGTAGGCGACAACAATTTTGTCCAGGAAGTGAACTACCCCGCTTCAAAAGTCAACTTGCGCGGCGGCACTAGCGTGTCAGCGCAAATCCAAGGGCAAATTCGCAAGACTACCAAAAGCAAGCTGCCGCCCACCTTGGTTGTGAACGGTGTGGCCATGCCACTGGAAACCGATGAAGCAGGCCAATTTGCCAGACCCTACGCGTTTGCAGCGGGCTCCAACAGCGTGGAAGTGCGCAGTGCAGATGGCAGCAGCACCAAGCGGGTACAGTTTTATGACGCAGCCAGCGGCGGTGCCCGCGCCCGTTTGCGCGTCGTGCTGAGCTGGGATTCAGCAGGCACTGATATGGACCTGCATGTCATCACCCCTGCGGGGCAGCACTGCTTTTATGGCAACCGCATTATTCAGGGGGGTGGCGCGCTGGACGTAGATGTTACTACTGGCTATGGCCCAGAGATATTTGCCACTGCAAGGCCGGAGCGCGGCTCTTACCATGTGTATGTCAACTACTTCGGTGGCGAAGATGCTTCCAAACGCCTGACCACCGCGCAAATCAGCGTCATCAACGGTGAGGGTACAGCATCAGAAACACAACGCAATTACCGTGTACCGCTGAGATCAACGGGAGAACTCAAACATGTGGCTTCTTTCAGCATTCAATAAATCCATCCACAGCAAACTATGCCCCCAAAACCTGCGTGTCTTCATCGCATGTTTAGCGCTGCTGTCCTGTAGCGCGCAGGCTCAGGTAGAACTCATATCACCACGCGGTGGCTGGAACGCCAGTGGCTTGGTCGACAAGAGCGAAGAATCCGCCGTAGCCTACCCCTACAACCTCATTGACCGTGGCAGCCAAAAATACCGCACTTTGATTCGCGGCAAGTTAGCGGCGCTGGCCACTGCGCAAGCTAAGAAGGGCGCTGAACCGGGTAACGCAGGCACCGAACGCCGCGCGGCCAAAGCGCCCTACACCTTGGTGGTCAATGGCAACCCCATGCCCTTGTATACGGGGGATGACGGTGAGTTTGCCCGCCCTTACGCATTTGGCCCAGGTTCTAACAGTGTGGAGATCAAGCACAACGATGGCCGGTCTGCCAAGCGAGTGCAGTTCTACGAAACCCCCTCGGCCAGACCCAAAGCCGCCTTGCGTATCATTGCCGCTTGGGACGACAACCAGGCCGAGGTAGACATGCATGTGATTACCCCAGACGGGCAGCATGCCTTTTGGGCTACCCCCGTGTTGCAAGGTGGTGGTGGGCTGGACGCGGACAGCGTGGATGGCGCAGGGCCAGAGATGTTTTCACTGGCAGCGCCGCAGCACGGGGCCTACCATGTGTATGTCAACTACTGGGGAAACTTTGGCGATAACGGTTACCATTTTGACGAGGCCACGCGCCGCAAGCCCATCATCACGGTGCGTATCACCATGATTTTTCAAGAAAATACTTTGCGTGAACGGCGCGAGAGTTTTGTGCTGCCATTGCGAAAAATTGGTGAACTGGTACACGTTAAAAGTGTAGCCTTGTAAGTTCGCATGCAAATACCATCCAAACCCTGATTAGGAAAGTTAACATGCACTTAATTGAAAGCTTTTCTCACAGCTATGCGCAAGCGCGCAAAAAGTTTCTGGAAGCGGCAGCCGCATCAAGTTTGCCCATTCAGTCTTTCAACCATCAGTTGCCCGGCCGTGACGGCGAAACTTTGGCTATGGACGTGGCCCTGGACGGTGCCCCTGATGCCCAGCACCTGCTGATGGTCAGCAGTGCCTGCCACGGGGTAGAGGGCTATTGCGGCAGCGGGGTGCAGGTGTTTGCGCTGCACGATGCACAGTGGCGCGCCAAGGCCCAAGCCGCTGGCGTGGCCGTGCTCTACATCCATGCGCTCAACCCGCACGGCTTTTCTTACCAACGCCGCGTCACGCATGAGAACGTAGACCTGAACCGCAATTTTCAAGATTACAGTAAACCATTACCCGTCAACACTGAATATGCGCAGCTCCATGGCGCACTTTTGCCTGCGCAGTGGCCTCCTAGGGCAGACAACGCTGCCTCCATTGCAGCCTACACGGCAAAAAACGGCCCCAACGCATTTCAAAATGCCGTCACGCGCGGACAGCACCACCATAGCGATGGCTTGTTCTACGGGGGCGTAGCGCCAACTTGGAGCAACACTACCTTGTGCGCTGTACTGCGCCAATACGCCACGTGTTGCGACAAGCTGGCGTGGATAGACCTGCACACAGGCCTGGGCCCGCGCGGTGTGGGCGAGCGTATATTTGCCTGCCGCGACGACAAAACCGCCTACGCCCGCGCGCAGGCTTGGTGGGGCAATGCTGGCAACCCCAGCGGTGAAACGCCCGTCACCAGCATTTACAACGGCTCGTCCACGTCGGCTTTTTTAACTGGGCTGATGTGGCAGTCAGTGTACGAAGCATGCCCCCAAGCCGAGTTCACCGTCATTGCCATGGAGTACGGCACGCAGCCAGTGCAGCAGGTGATTGATGCACTGCGCGCCGACCATTGGCTGCATGTGCACCCCGAGGCACCGGCTGCGCAGCGCGTGCAGATCAAGCAGCAAATGATGGACGCGTTTTACTGCGATGCCGATGACTGGAAGGGCATGGTCATCTCGCAGGCACGCCAAGCGCTGTTTCAGGCGGTTGATGGGCTTACTATCAAATAAATAGCTAATCGTGCAGCATTTCCTTGGGCTATAGGGTTTTGCTTACAATCCTTGGTTTTTGGTTATCTTCGGGCCTTTGAAGATTGCTTTCCTTGCTTTTGTACGTTTACGCCGCTTGAGTGTGGCCTTGCTGCAAAATCTTCCAAAATCACGCGCAGGTTGCCTAAGTATTTGCCCGTTTGGTAGTACGACGCGCCTTTTTCCAGATTTTCATCAAGGCCACACTCAATCGACGCTTTGCCGGTTTGGTTTGGGGGCATT
>JAYWGO010000069.1:0-6547 GCA_043778205.1 Polaromonas sp.
TTATCTTCAGCACGCTGCGAAACACCAGCGTCTTGAACACCACGGCGCTGGTCATAAAGGCGTTCTTACTGTGGTGTAAGAAGGTATATTTACGAAAAAGGCCCTGTCGCCCAAGGAAATGCTGCTTAGCCAGCTATTAAATTAATAGTTACCAGTTTTACAAACCAAGCTACGCTAGCAGCTTGGAAAACTCAGGCTGCGCGCGTTGCGCGCGTTCGTAGAACTTTGAGAAGGAGGTGCACAGGGTGCCTGGCGGGGCAAACAGTGCGGGCGCGCTGTGCAGTGTAGCCAGCTTGGGCAGCACGCTTGCGTAGCCTTCAAACAAAGTGCTTTGCGCTGTAACGCGCTGCATGCCGGGCCAGCCAGGGCACTGCGCCAGCTGGGCTGCGTCGCCGATAAAAACCACGTCGCACACGGCCTGCATGCGCGCCAGTACAAACTGCCAACGCCGCTGGCTCCACGGCCAATGCGCATGGGCGGGCGTGTGGACAATGCCGATGCGCAGGGGCGGTGCTGGCGCTGTGGGTGCAGCCAGCGCACTGTGCGCGGGAGCCGCGCTGCGTTCGCTCAAGGCCCAAGGGTGCACCAGCTCGATGGCAAAATCGGCCCGGCTGTTTGTGGGGTTTGTGGGGTTGTCAGTGACTATGTTTTTTATAGCTGCTTGTGCAGCATTTCCTTGGGCCAGAGACCTAAAAGCCTCCAAATCTAGCAGCTGGGCGGCGGTGATGGCGGCGGGTTCTGCCACACCGGGGTGCGGGCCGGGCTCTGGCCCGACGTCGGCTTGCAGGCGGGCTACGGTGTCAAGTTCCTCGTAGCTTAAATCTACCGCTGTTTTGGGCGATGCCCAGGCTTTCCAGGCCGTCTGCGGCGCAAACTTGGCCACGTTGCTGGCGTTGAACAGGTACGGTTTGCTGCTGAAGGTGGCCGCTACCCACTGCCAGCTGAGGTGGTTGCTGGGCAGGTCGCCGTCTAGCAGGTGGGCATACAGCCAGTCGGCCCCGGCGCGCCAGTGCACTTTGCGCAGGTGCACGCAGTAGCTGGCCAGCCACATGCGGGCGTGGTTGTGCAGGTAGCCGGTGGCATACAACTGGCGCACGGCAGCGTCGATGCAGGGCACGCCGCTGCGGCCTTCGCGGATGTCGGCGGGCAGCGCGCTGGCGTACCTGCCGCACCACACGTTGGCGGGGCGCATGTCGGCCAAAATGGCGCTGGGCTGCGGGGTACTGGCCCACACGTGGTGAAAAAACGCACGCCACCCTAGCTCAAACACCAGCTTGTCGTCGTAGCCCAGCCGGTGCTTGGCCGCCACCGTGTGCGCTACGCCTGGCAGGCTGATAATGCCGTGGGTGAGGTAAGGCGACAGGCCGGTAACGCCGCCGTCCAGCGCGTTGCGGGTGCGGGCGTACTGGGACGGGCTGGTGTGCGCTGCGCGGGCGTGGGCAGCGCCGTAGCTGGGCGCAAAGCTGCGCAAGCTGGCGGGCACTCCTAGTGTGTCCAGCAGCGCGTCGAGTAAAGCGGTGTCTTGCGCTGGGCTGGAGGGGTCGGTAAACAGTGCGTCTTGTTGCTGCGGTGGCTGCATGGGGTGGGCAGTGGTGGCTTATCGCCCAACCTGTTTTTAAGCCCAAGCTGGCTAAGGTTGGGCAGTTTTACATTACTTCACTTCGGCTAAAAACTTCTCTACCTGGGCAGAAGGTATGGCACCGGGAACGCGGTTGTTGTCAGCAAAAATAATGGTGGGCGTGCCGGTAATTTTGTGCTTTTTACCCAGCTCAACATTGCGCGCCAGGGCTGTGGCGTCGCAGGTAGCGCCAGCAGCTGGGGTATCGGTGTTTTTCACCATCCAGTCGGTCCAGGCCTTGCCTTTGTCTTTGGCGCACCAAATGTTTTTGCTGCGCTCGGTAGACGCGGGGCCTAAGATGGGGTACAAAAACATGTGCACGGTGACGTTGTTAACGTTTTGCAGGTCAGTCTCAAAGCGTTTGCAGTAGCCGCAGTTGGGGTCTTCAAACACGGCCATTTTGCGTTTGCCATTGCCGCGCACGATGGTGAAAGCGTCTTTCAGGGGCAGTGCGTCAAAGTCGATCTCGGTCAGCTTGGCAATGCGCTCTTCTGTGATATTGCGCTTGGCTTTGGTGTCGATCACGTTGCCCTGGATCAGGTAGTTGCCTTCGGCATCGGTGTAAAAAATGTCGGTGCCGCCCAGGCGCAGCTCAAAAATACCGGGGATGGGTGACTTGGTGACTTCGTCAATTTTGGGCAAATTGGGCAACCGCTCGGTCAGGTTCTTGCGAATCACGGCTTCTTGGGCAAACAGGGCTCCTGCCCAAAGAAATACTGCACAGGCAGCTATTATTTTGGTAGTATTTTGTGGCGAAATTAAAGCTTTAAGCAGCATAGTGGGTTCCGGTAAATGGATTGCGAAGAGTTGCGAAGAGTTTACACGCCCATGGCTTGGCGCATCACACGGGTTTTAAGGGGGCCTAGGGCATCAAAGCCGCGCAGGCCCCAGTTGCGCAGCGTGCGCACGCGCGGGTCGCTGGAGGCAAACAGTCGCTGCAGGCCGTCGGTGGCCAGGCGCAGGGCGGCGGCATCGCCGCTGCGGGCGCGTTCGTAGCTGCGCAGCAGGCGCATGTCGCCATAGCTGCGAAAGTAGGCCTTGGTAGACAAAATGTGCGCCAGTGCAGCTACGTCGGCTAAGCCCAGGTTCAGCCCTTGGCCTGCCAGGGGGTGCACGGCGTGGGCCGCGTCGCCTGCCAGCGCCCATGTAGCTTGGGGCATTGGTTGGGGTGTAGCTTGGGAGATCGTGTCAACATCCAGCCCCACGCCTACCCAACGGCTGGCTTGGGCCATGTGCAGCGGCCAGGCGGCGCGCTGGCTGGTCAGGCGCATGGCGCCCAGCGCGTTGCCGCAGGCCGCTTGCAGCTGGCGGCAAAACTCGGCTTCATCCAAGGCCAATAGGTGCTGGGCGTGTGCATGGTCTACAGACCACACCAGGGCCACAGAGTTCCCGGCGCGGGGCAATAAAGCGCAAACCCCTCCTGCTGCTTTGCCTGCGGTGTCCTCTGCGCCGCCAGCAACTTCCGCGCCGTCAGTGCCAGCGCCTTGCATCCACTGCCAGGCGGTGGACTGGTGCGGCGCATCGGTGTCCAAAGTGGCGGCAATCGCGGTTTGGCCATAGGGCGTTTGGGTAAAGCTCAGGCCTGCTGCTGCGCGGCTGGCACTGCTGCGGCCTTCGCAAATCACCGTCAGCGCAGCGCTGTGGGGCGCGTCTAGCCAAGTCACTTCAGGGGCAAACGACAGCGCGTCGCGCAAACGCTGCTCTAGCACGCTGGCATCCACAATCCAGGCCAGTGCGTCGGCACCCATGGCACTGGCATCAAAATGCACCACGCTAGCGCTGGTATGGCGGCTGGGGTTGGCAAAGCGGCCTGCGCCGGTAAAACCAGCTTTGCTGGCAACTGCGCTTTCAGCCATACTTTCAGCCACATTTTCAGCCCTATCGCCAGCCACATCTGCAGCTTCAGCGCCTGCCAGCGCGGTATCGCCGTGCACCCGCATATGCAGCACGGGGCTGGCTTGTTCAGGCCAGGCGCGCAAACTGGCCAGGGTGGCGCGGGACGCAGCGTTGAGCGCAAAAGCGCGAATGTCGCGGGTGTCGCGGGTGTCGCGGGTGTCATTTTGGGCGGCTTGCGCCAAATGGCCGGGCTGCGTTGGCAAACCCACTGGTGCAGAGCGCACCAAGCCCACCCGAATGCGCGCACGCGCCAGCAGCAGCGCCAAGGTCATGCCCACCACCCCAGCACCGCGAATACAAATGTCAATTGCCATACCCAGCATTGTAGAAGGCGGCACAATCTAACCTTTAAGCCCTATGCCAAAGCCCTAAACCATGCCCAGCCCTACTTTGCCCACCCCCGCCATGGACGATTTTGAACTGCAAGGCAGCATCCAAAACCTGTTTGTCTACCCCATCAAGTCGTGCGCAGGCGTGGCGGTGAACGAGGCGATTTTGACCGAAACCGGCCTGGAGTTTGACCGCGCCTGGATGGTGGTGGACGCTGCGGGCGAGTTTGTCACCCAGCGGGAGCTGCCCCGCATGTGCCTGGTTCAGCCCACGCTCAAGCATTTTGAGATGGTGCTGCGCGCCCCCGGCATGCTGGCGCTGCACATCGCGCTGGACTCCGTAGAGCAGCCCTGCCGCGCCAGCGTGTGGGGCCACGCATGCGCGGCCTACGACATGGGTGATATCGCGGCGCAGTGGTTTACCGATTTTTTAGCAAAAAAGGTGCGCTTGGTGCGCTTTGACCCCGAGCACCAACGCCCTTCCAGCGCCCAGTGGACCGGCGGCGTACTGGCCCTGAACCAGTTTAGCGATGGCTACCCCGTGCTGGTGATCAGCAGCGCAGCACTGGACGGGCTGAACGAGCGCCTAGCCCAGCAAGGCCACAGCCCCGTCACCATGCAGCGCTTTCGGCCCAACATCGTCTTGGCCGGCTGCGAGGCCCATGACGAAGACCGCACCCAGGCCCTGCACATTGCCACAGATGGCGGCGCGGTAGAGTTTGGCCTGGTCAAGCCCTGCCCGCGCTGCCCCATGCCCAACGTGAACCCGCAAACCGCCGTGCCCAGCCCCGAGGTGGGCGACACCCTGCAGGGCTACCGGCAAGACGCGCGCTTGGACGGCGCAGTAAGCTTTGGCATGAACGCCATCACCCTGCAAGGCTTTGACCAGGTGCTGCGCGTGGGGCAGCGGGTGGGGGCTAATTACACGTTTTGAGGTTGCAAATAGGCTATAGACGAAAGCCGGCTGCCCGGCGCGAAGGGCGCAAAAGTTACGCGAAGGACGCTAAAAAGAAGACCCGCACTGGGATGTAGCCTGCGCCACATCGCATACACTTAACCCCCTAATTTGGAACTGACATCATGAGCTTGAAGTGCGGCATCGTAGGCCTACCTAACGTAGGTAAATCAACCCTGTTTAACGCCTTAACCAAGGCCGGCATTGCTGCTGAAAACTACCCCTTTTGTACCATCGAGCCCAACGTAGGCATCGTCGAGCTGCCCGACGCCCGCTTGCAGCAGCTGGCCAGCATCATCAGCCCCGAGCGCATCGTGCCGGCGATTGTGGAGTTTGTGGACATTGCCGGTTTGGTGGCCGGTGCCAGCACCGGCGAAGGCCTGGGCAACAAGTTTTTAGAGCATATTCGCCAAACCGATGCCACCATCAACGTGGTGCGCTGCTTTGTGGACGATAACGTGATCCACGTGGCGGGCAAGGTAGACCCGATCAGCGACATAGAAGTGATCCAAACCGAGCTGTGCCTGGCCGACCTGAGCGCGGTAGAAAAAGCCCTGCACCGGGTGGGCAAAACCGCCCGTTCAGGCGACAAAGAATCCATCAAACTGGTGGCCATTTTAGAAAAATGCCAAGCCGCTTTAAACGAAGCCAAACCGGTGCGCACGATTGACTTTAGCAAGGAAGAAAAGCCGCTGTTGGCGCAGTTTTTCCTCATCACCGCCAAGCCCGCCATGTTTGTGGCCAATGTGGCCGAAGACGGCTTTAAAAACAACCCGTTTTTAGACCGCCTGACCGCCTTTGCCACCGCCCAAAACGCCCCCGTGGTGGCCATCAGCGCCAAGATGGAAGCCGAAATGAGCGAGATGAGCGACGAAGACCGCCAAATGTTCCTCGAAGAGCTGGGCCAAACCGAACCCGGCCTGAACCGCCTGATCCGCGCCGCCTACACCCTGCTGGGCCTGCAAACTTACTTTACCGCTGGGGTAAAAGAAGTGCGTGCCTGGACCATCCATGTAGGCGACACGGGACCGCAAGCCGCAGGTGTGATCCACACCGACTTTGAAAAAGGCTACATCCGCGCGCAGACCATTGCCTTTGATGACTACATTACTTTCAAGGGTGAGCAAGGGGCCAAGGACGCAGGCAAGATGCGGGCTGAGGGCAAAGACTATGTAGTCAAAGACGGCGACGTAATGAACTTCTTGTTCAGCAGCTAGTTTTAAGCGTTTTAGGCTTATGGCCCAAGTAAATGCTGCATGGGTAGCTATGTATTTTATAGTGTCTTGGTTTGTTTTATTTAGGCTCTTTAGCAGCCCGTAGCAATGCTTGTGTGCCTTGTTCACCTTGGTCGGGCGACGGGACATGTTATTTGCAAACTTACGCGAATCACGCGCAGGCTGCCTGAGTATTTGCCCGTTTGGTAGTACGACGCGCCTTCGCTCCAGTTTGCACAAACCCGCTCCCATCGCTTCTCCCTGGCAACTTTGGTAGTTGAAGGCACGTGGGGCGGTCGAATGTGGCAGTGACCGGCAATGCAGTAACCCAAGACCGGGAACACGCAGGGCTACGTGTGCAGAGGCAACCGAAACCTTGACCCTCTTTGCACTAAATGCCCCCCAAACCAAACCGGCAAAGCGTCGATTGAGTGTGGCCTTGATGAAAATCTGGAAAAAGGCGCGCGGTGCAAAAGCTAGCCTAGCGCGCCCTGATTTCGTGCGTGTTTTTGGAAGATTTTGCAGCAAGGCCACA
>JAYWGO010000070.1:0-21238 GCA_043778205.1 Polaromonas sp.
TAAGTATTTGCCCGTTTGGTAGTACGACGCGCCTTCGCTCCAGTTTGCAAATAACACGCTCCCATCGCTTCTCCCTGGCAAATTTGGTAGTTGAAGGCACGTAGGGCCGTCGAATGTGGCGGTTACCGGCAATGCAGTAACCCATAGCGGGGACACGCAGGCCTACGTTTGTAGCGGCAACCGAAACCTTGACGCTATTCGCATTGAATGCCCCCAAACCAAACCGGCAAAGCGTCGATTGAGTGTGGCCTTGATGAAAATCTGGAAAAAGGCGCGTCGTACTACCAAACGGGCAAATACTTAAGGTTACCTGCGCGTGATTTTGGAAGATTTTGCAGCAAGGCCACACTCAAGCGGCGCAAACGTACAAAAGGTAATCAAGCAATCTTAAAAAGGTCCGAAGATAACCAAAACCCAATAATTACAAGCAAAAAAACCCTATGACCCAAGGAAATGCTGCACAAGCAGCTATTAAATTAATAGTGAGTTACCAACCAATACAGCGTTGAAGACAATACACAAGCAGCCCCACTCTGTAACCCGTTTGTAATCGCGCAATGGGTTTTAGCCACCTAGGCACCTGATAATCACAGCATGAACCCACCCTTCCATGCCTGCGTTGACATTGGCGGCACCAAAGTTGCTGTGTCCTTGGCCGATGCGCAGTCTACCCACACCTTGCAACTGCACGCTCGCCGCGCAGAACCTACTGCCAAAGAGGGTTCGCGGGATGCGTTGTCTGGGCAAATTGTCCGCATGATCGACAGCGCCTGCGCCGAGATGGGCATAGCACAGGCGCAGGTTGCCAGCGTAGGCGTGTCTAGCTGCGGCCCGTTTGTCATGCATGCCGGGCACATAGAGCTGGCAGCGCCCAATATCTGCGGCGGCCCCGGCGGTGCGGCACGCGGCCTGCCCAACAACTGGATGAGCGCGCCGCTACAGGCCCCACTGGCCGCGCGTTACCCGCAGGTGCGCGTGGTCAACGACGCTATTGGCGCGCTAGAGGCCGAGCGCCGCTGGGGCGCGCTGCAAGGCGCAGACCACTGCGCTTACGTCACGTGGAGCACGGGCATTGGTGTAGGCCTGTGCGTAGACGGCAGGGTGTTGCAAGGCAAAAACGGCAACGCGGGCCACGCGGGCCACATGTTTGTAAGCGACCATCCAACGGCCGCCTGCGGCTGCGGCAACTATGGCGACCTGGAAGCCGTGGTGGCAGGCAACGCCATGCCGCGCCGTTTTGGTGTTGAAGCGGCGGCACTTTTTGCAGCCGCACGCGCAGGTGATGCACATGCCGAAGCCCAGGTAGACGAGCTGTGCAGCGTGATGGGCCGGGCGCTGTACAACCTGGTTGTTACGCTGGATTTGCAGCGCATCAGCATGGGCGGCAGTGTGTTTTGGCACAACCAAGATCTGCTTTTGCCCAAGCTGCGCGCGCAAGTGGCAGGCAAGCTGCCCGCGCTAACGCGTGGCTGCGAGATTGTGCCCGCTGGCCTGGGGCTGACGGTGGGCGACCTGGGCGCGCTGGCACTATTGCCGGGTTGAGTTGTGCTGAACTGAAAGCGACCCTCACCATGGTTTTAAAAATTAACGGTACCGTCACCCAAGGCCACGGCGTGGCCTCTGGCAAGTCGGCCAACAGCCCATACCCCGCTGGCTCGGTGGTCATGCAAGCCCCGTTCTTTAAGGCGCTGGGCTTGGATTTAGCAGGCTGCTACCTGGGCACCTTGAACGTGGCCACAGACGCTAGCGCGTGGCGCATTGCACAGCCTACTTACCGGTTTGAGCATGTGGTTTGGACGCACCTGCACCCGGCAGAAACCTTCTCCTTTGTGCGTTGCAGCGTGGCATATGCAGCGCAGGAAGTGCAGGCTTGGCTGTACTACCCGCACCCCGAGACCAAAGCCGCGCACTGGCAAAACAGCCGTGTGATGGAAATTATTGCGCCGCGCTTAGAAGGTTTGGCCTATGGCCAGGCTGTGGCGCTCCAGTTTACTGAGGGCGCGCTTGAGCTGGGTGCAGCCTAAGCGTCCAGCTTTAAGAACAGCGCTTGGTCAGGTGCAAACTGGCTGTACAGCGGCAGCAAGCCACCGCCCATGGCGCGGGCATCGACACCCACCGTGCCCTCCAATAAAACGGGCTGTGCTACGCCTTCCCACGCATAGGTACCCAAGGCGCTTTGCGTGGCAGCAGTCAACAGGCTGAGCATGTCGCGGCTGAGCGAGCCGTCCAAGATCACCGCGTCAATATCTAGCAGGCAGGCTGCACTTTGCGCCGCAAAAGCAATAGCGGGTGCGGCTTGGGCTACCCAGGCCAGGGTGTGCGTGCGCCAAGGTGCTTGGGTAGCGCGCTCGTCGTAGCAGGCGCTGCTGTCCAGGCCTGCCGCACTGTAGGTGGCCTCTAGCTGGTGCAGGGATGCAACACTGAGCAACTGGGCCGGTGTCTGCGGCCCCTTAGTGTGCACAGTGTCTGCAGATGCAGGCGCAGCCACATGCAGCGGCATCGACGCGATAGCCCCTGCATTGCCGTTGAGGCCAGGGCGCAAATGGCTGTCAATAACCAAGCCGCCACCGATGAAGGTGTCGATGTACACGTACACAAAGCTTTTGGTGCTGCGCCCACGGCCCACCACCAGCTCAGCCACGCAGGCAGCGGCCGTGTCTTTTACCAGCTGCACGGGCAGGGTGGTCATGGCCTGCACGCGGGCCGCTATGTCTACCGTGTTCCAGGCTGCTACGCGCGCTGCGCTAACGCCCAGCAGGTCTTGCCAGCCACCTAAAGACAATGGCGCTGCAATACCCACGCCCACAATGCGTTGGGCCAGGTCGCCGCCCAGTTGCAGCGGTATCGCGCGCAGTTGGGTGGCCAAGTGGGCAAACAAAGTGTCGGGGTCAGGAAAGTCGTAGCGCAGCGTGGCGCGGTGGCGCACGCGGCAGGTAAAGTCCAGCAGCAAAATGTCGCAGGTACGGCGGCCAATTTTTACACCCAGCGAGAACGCACCATCGGGGTTAAGTGCCACCGGTACGCTGGGCTGGCCTACTTTGCCGCGCACGGGGGTTAGTTTGACCACCAAGCCGTCATGGTGCAGCCTGTCCACAATCAGGGAGACGGTTTGCGTGCTCAGGTGCGTCAGACGCGCCAAGTCGGCCTTGGGCAGGCTACCGTGCAGGCGAATGGCTTGCAGCACCACCCGCTCGTTGTACTGGCGCATGCCCAGTTGGTTCGAGCCGCGCGGTTTAAAGTGGGGGGGTGCCATGCTAGGGGCACACTCAGCGTCAGAGGTTAGTTCAATCAGCACACTTGGCTCCACTTACACAGCCAGCGCTTGGGCTATCACCCCTTTTTTGAAAATAAAGTTGGCATAGGGCTGCATTTCCCCGGTTACTACAATGGCATAAGCGTGCTTGGCGCGCTCATAAAAAGCAAAACGCTCCACAGCCAAGGCGGTAATGCCCGCATGCGCTGGGTCTTCGCGGTGCACCAGATCAATCACCTCTTGCTGCACTGCGGAGGCAAACCCCATGGGCTTTTCGCTAACCTGCATGTACGCCACAGGCTGCTCACTGGCAACACCCAAGGGCAACACCGACAGCACGGCTTGGGCTGCACGCACTAAGCCAATGCCAGGCAGGCGAATAACAGTTTGCGATGCCGTGCTGGCGCGGTAGCGCATGGCCGTAAAGTTGGCATCGGCCACCACCAAGGCATCTTCATGGCCCATTTCGGCCAAAATCCTCAGCAGCTCTGGGCTCAGAACGGGGTCAATATGTTTAAGCAAGGGCAGCCTTTGGGATATTTTCTACGGGCATGGCACCAGTCATTACCGCAACCGTGTCACTCATGCTGATAGCTTTGGGGTTGAGCACAGCAGCGCGTTTGCCCAGGCGCTGCACATGGATGCGGTCGGCAATTTCAAACACATGCGGCATGTTGTGGCTGATCAAAATAACGGGCAGCCCTTTGTCGCGCACACGGCGAATAAGTTCCAGCACCATGTTGCCTTCTTTCACGCCCAGCGCGGCAGTCGGCTCGTCCATGATCACCACATGTTTGGCAAAGGCCGCGCTGCGGGCTACCGCCACACCTTGGCGCTGGCCGCCCGAGAGGGTTTCAACTGCTTGGTCCATCGAACGCAAACCAATTTTCAGGTCGGCCATGTGGGTAGTGGCATCGTGCAGCATTTGCTTTTTGTCAATCAAGCGCAGCAGTTTGCCCAGCAAGCCAGGTTTAAGTATTTCGCGGCCTAAAAACAAATTCTCGGCAATCGTCATGGCCGGTGCTACAGCCAGGTCTTGGTAGACCGTCTCAATGCCATGTTTGCGCGCGTCAATCGGTGAGCGAAAGCGCACGGGTTTGCCGTCCAGCTCCATCGTGCCTTCGTCGGGCACTACCGCGCCTGACAGCACTTTAATGAGCGATGACTTGCCGGCGCCGTTATCGCCAATGACTGCCAAAATTTCGCCTGCGCGCAGCTCAAAGTCTACGCCGTCCAGGGCGGTGACTTGGCCGTAGCGTTTGACAATGCCTTGGGCCTTGAAAATAACCTGGGCGGTCTGTGTGTCGGTCGTCATTAGCGGCCCCCTTTGCGCGACATTTGGTCTGCCGCTACTGCCAAAATCACCAGCACACCGGTAATCAAGGTTTGGTACACCGAAGGCACACCCATCAAAGTCAGGCCGTTGCGAAACACGCCCACAATCATGGCCCCTACCAGGGTGCCCAAAATAATACCGCGCCCACCAAATAGCGAAGTGCCGCCCAGCACCACGGCAGTAATGGCATCTAGGTTCTCAGTTTGGCCGGCTTGCGGGTCACCCACCCCCGTGCGGGCGACCGACAGCAATGCGGCCACGCCATAGAAAAAACCTGCCAGCGCGTACACGCTGATCAGCACTTTGTCTACCGAAATACCCGACAGGCGCGCGGCTTCGGCGTTGTTGCCCACCGCGTACACATGGCGGCCTGGCGCGGTGTCGGCCAGTGCGCGCCACACCAGGGCGTACAGGGTAATCATCAGGCAGGTGCCCCAGGCTATCTCGGTGCCGCTGATGCTGAACGTCAGCCCCAATGCGGTCAGCATGGGCGGCAGGTCTTTGATGGTTTGCGATTCAGAGTAAATTTGGTTCACTGCAAACGCAATGTTCATAGTGCCCAGCGTCACAATAAACGAGGGCAGGCGCATCTTGGTGACCAGCACGCCGTTGAGCATGCCAAACAGGGTCGTCACACCTACGCCGCCTAAAATAGCCAGCACCGGATGCAGGCCTAAGTCGGTGGCAAATTTGGCCATTACCACGCCGCCCAGGGCCATTACCATGCCGCACGACAGGTCAATACCTGCCGTCAAAATAATCAAGGTTTGGCCCAGGGCCAGTACACCCACCACCATGATTTGCTGCAACACGATGGACAGGTTCTCACCGGTTAAAAAGCGGTCTGACTGGGTGGCAAAAAAAGCACACGCCAGAAACAGCGCGAGCCAAGGCCCCAGTGTGGTGACGCTGGCGAGTGATAAATTAAAACGTGTCATAGCGGGTGCAATACTGGTTGGCCGGGTAGATGGGGCTGCGCATGCAGAATCTATGTTGGGCGCTTGTCCACAGTGCTAAAAAAGAGAGCCGGTGTTTTGCATACCATCCGGCTCCCAACTCAAGGACTCACATGAAAACTCATTGCCCAAGGGCTTTGCTGCCCTTAGGCTGGACCGGTACTTATTACTTCTTGCCCCAGCACAGGTCAGTACCTACCTTGACGCTTTGGCTGTCCACGCCTTTGATTTGGGTGTTGGCAATCAAAGTGACGCCGGTGTCGGTGTA
Source organism: Polaromonas sp. (assembly GCA_043778205.1). Taxonomy (GTDB): domain Bacteria; phylum Pseudomonadota; class Gammaproteobacteria; order Burkholderiales; family Burkholderiaceae_C; genus JAAFIP01. Next base: position 5,814 of record JAYWGO010000070.1, read on the forward strand.
GCCGCTGGATTTTTTGCCTGTTTTGGCAAACTCAACACCTGCTGCCACGCCCATAGAAGCCATCTTCAAGGGGTACTGCTGTGAGGTAGCAGCGATTACGCCCTTGCCCACGTCAGCAATGCCAGCGCAGCCGCCGTCAACTGACACAATGATCACGCCTTTTTCTTTACCGGCTTTTTTCAGTGCGTTGTAGGCACCGGCAGCGGCTGGCTCATTGATGGTGTACACCACGTTCACGTCGGGGTTCTTTTGCAAGCAGTTTTCCATGGCGGTTTGGCCCTTGGACTGGTCACCAAAACTGTCGCCAGCACACACGGTTTCAGCCGTTTTAGACAGCTCATTGGACTTGGCATCCAATGCCTCCAGGCCAAAGCCTTTCATAAAGCCGTTGTGGCGCTGTGCGCCCACGGGGTGGCCAGGGAACAGGTCCAGCATGACGATTTTGGCCGGCTTGGCACCCAAAGCGGCTTTGGCGTACTGGCCAATCAAGATACCGGCTTTGTAGTTGTCGGTGGCAAACAGGGCATCAGCGCCTTCCATCGGGCTGTCCAGTGCAATGAACTGCACGCCTTTGGCCTGGGCTTTTTTCATCGCTGGAATCACCGCATCGCCGGTGGAGGTGATGAGAATGGTCTTGGCACCTGCCGCGGTCATGGTTTCAATCGCGGCAATTTGCGAGGCGGTGTCGCCGTCCAGCTTGCCAGCGGCGGTCATCAGCTTGGCACCGGCTTTTTTGGCTTCGGCTTGCGCGCCTTCTTTCATTTTGACAAAGAAGGGGTTGGTATCGGTCTTGGTGATCAAACCGATGATGGGCTCAGCAGCCATGGCACCTGTGGCCATGGCGATGCCTGCTGCGAGAACTAAAGTAGCTTTGATTTTGAATGACATGCGTGTCTCCAGAAATTGTTAAAACAAGGACATAAGGGATTAGCCCGGATGAGAGCTGAATGGATTATTAACAAGATTATTTAATAAATCAATTGGTTTTATTAATCGGAAACCCTTAGAAGCACGCACCTAAAATCGGGTCTAATTACAGCATGATTACTTGCTATGGCGAAGCCTTGATAGACCTTATTGTGAGCCCTTACTCACCGCGCAGCATGCGCACAGGTTCGCAGGCATGTTTGGGCGGCTCGGTTTTAAACTTCAGTATGGCCACTGCGCGGCAGGGTTTGGCCACGGTATATTTAAACCCTTTGTCACACGATAGTTTTGGTGCCCAGTTTCGCCAGGTGCTGCTGGCCGAGGGCGTGACGCTGGCCAGCGCGCAGCCCAGCGCGCTGCATACATCGATTGCTGTGGTGCAGCTGGACGCGCAGGGCAAAGCCAGCTACGCCTTCCACCGCGAGGCAGTTGCTGACCGCGACATAAGCGCAGCCCAAGCTACAGAGCGCCTGCCCCCAGGCATGCAGGTGCTGCACACCGGCTGCCTGATGCTGGTGCCTGGCGACTGGCCTAAAACCCGCACGGTGGTGCAAGCCGCCTTGGCCCAAGGCGCTGTGGTCACGGTAGATGCCAACCTGCGCACCGTGGTGTGCCCCGACCTGGTGCCCTACCGCGCCAGCGTGCTGGCCGCCTGCGCACTGGCGCATGTGGTGAAGGTGAGCGACGATGATTTGGTAGACCTGGGGCTGGACGCTGCGCAGGTGGCGGCTGACCCCGTGGCTGCAGCGCGCAGCTTGCTACTGCAAACCGATGCTGTTACTAAAGTGCAGCCTGCTACCCAGGTGGTGGCACTCACATTGGGCGCTGCCGGGGCCTGGCTGGTGACCCAGGGGGCAGATGTGTTTGTGCCCAGCGCCCCAGGCCTGAAGGTGGCCGACACGGTGGGGGCGGGGGACAGTTTTTTTGCCGCGCTGCTGGCGGCGCTGCAGCGCCAAGGGCTGCTGTCACCGGCCAGATTGGCGGGCCCCTTGCCAGCGGACGGCTTGCGCCATGCGTTGCGCCACGCCGTAGCCGCCGCGGGCATTAACGTCACCCGGGTGGGCTGCGACCCTGCTACGTGGGACGAAACGGTGCTTGCAGCGGCGGGGCAGTAAGCCGTCTGCAGCCGCTGCTAAACGGCTACTGCTGGGCGATGATTGCTGGGCGATGACTGCTGAGTGATTATTGCTGAGTGATTACTGCTCAGCATCTTCCATCGTTGTTTTCAAGGCCGTGGCCATGGCCTGCACGCGTGCATGGCGAATCAATTGGCCCACATGCGGCCCAGTGATGCCTTGGGCCATAGCGGCGGCGGCAATCGGCTCCGTAGCTACGCCCAAGGCCGCTTGCAGGGCAAGGCTGAGGCGCTCGCGCTGGGGGTACGCGTCGTCTTGCTTACCCAGGCGGCCACGGGCATCGCATTCGCAGGCCAGCAAGGCCTGCGCAAAACGCTGTGGTTTGCGCAGTGCGTCGCAGCGCTCTAGCAGGCGCATGGTGGCGCTGGCGCTAAGCTGCAGGCTGCGGTGAATGTTGCCATGCTCGCGCGCTACCACCACGGCCAGCTCTTTGCACTCTAGCGGCACACGCAGGCGATCGCACACGGGCACCAGCAGGTCTACGCTGCGGGTTTCGTGGTTAATGTGGCGGGGCAGCTCGTCCAACGGGGTGGTGCCTTTGCCCAGGTCGTGCACCAGGCACGCCCAGCGCACCGCCAGGGGCGCGCCCAATGTGGCGGCCATCTGCAGCACCATCATCAGGTGCACACCGGTGTCAATCTCGGGGTGGTGCGCCTGGGGCTGCGGCACGCCCCACAGGCGCTCTACCTCGGGCAGCAGCACGGCCAGTGCGCCGCATTGGCGCAGCACGTCAAACATGCGCTCGGGCGCGGTCTCCATCAGCCCTTTGGCCAGTTCTTGCCACACCCGCTCGGCCACCAGGGCATCCACCTCGCCAGCGGCCACCATGCGCCGGGTGAGGTCCAGCGTCTCAGGGGCTACGCTAAAGCTGGGGTAGCGGGCCGCAAAGCGCGCCAGCCGCAAAATACGCACCGGGTCTTCGGCAAAAGCCAGGCTGACGTGGCGTAGCACGCGGTTGGCAATGTCGCGTTGGCCGTTGTAGGGGTCGGTGAGGCTGAATTTGGCTATGTTTTCTAGGCTAAATGCGCTGTTGGCCCAAGGAAATACTGCACAGGCAGCTATTGCATTGATAGTAAGGTCGCGCCGCACCAGGTCCATCTCTAGGGTGACTTCGGGGTCGGTATAAAAGCTAAAGCCGTGGTAGCCTTTGGCGGTTTTGCGCTCTGTGCGGGCCAGGGCGTATTCCTCAAAGGTGTCGGGGTGCAAAAAAACAGGAAAATCTTTGCCCACCGGCAGGTAGCCCAGCTGCACCATGTCTTCAGGGCTTGCACCTACCACCACGTAGTCGCGGTCGCGCACGGCGTGGCCCATGAGGGCATCACGCACGGCACCGCCAACCAGGTAAATTTGCATAGCCCGAGTGTAGCCCGTTGAGGTATGCGGTTTGGCGGCGGCTAGCTACTATGGTAATAATAGCTAACTGTGCAGCATTTCCTTGGGCCAGAGGGCTAAAGTGGCTTCAAAATTACAGAAAATAGTGCCTTGGAAGCACTAAAATCAACTGCTTATGAACATTACCCGCATTACCGCCGTGCGCCACGGCGAAACCGCTTGGAACGTGGACACCCGCATTCAAGGCCAGCTGGACATTGGGCTTAACGCCAAAGGCCAATGGCAGGCTGAACAAGCCGCGCTGGCACTGGCTGGTGAAGACATCAGCGTGGTCTACAGCAGCGACCTGTGGCGTGCCTACGACACCGCTTTGTCGATTGCCAAGCCGCATGGCCTTGTGGTGCAAACGGACGAAGGCTTGCGTGAGCGCGGTTTTGGCGAGTTTCAAGGCAAAACCTTTGCGGACATTGAAATCGCGTTGCCAGAGCAGTCTTTACTGTGGCGCAAGCGGGTGCCCGACTTTGCACCGCCCGGTGGCGAGTCGCTGTTGCACCTGAGGCAGCGTGTGCTGCAATGCGTGCAGGCGCTGGCGCAGCGCCACGAAGGGCAGCATATCGCCATCGTCAGCCACGGCGGGGTGATGGACGTACTGTACCGCGCCGCCGCAGGGCTGGACCTGCAAGCCCCACGCACCTGGGGCTTGCACAACGCGGCTATCAACCGCCTGCTGTGGAACGGGGCGCACTTTAGCCTGGTGGGCTGGGGCGATACGTTGCATATTGACAATGCTGCCTTTGAGGCCAGCGTAGCGGGCAGTGGCGCACCCGCTGGCGGAGCAGCTGCACGCGACGAATCAACCGCTTAAAGGGTGACTTGCATCACGTTCATGGCGGTTTGCGCACTATGCACAGGCCGTCTGCGGTGCGAAAATCAAGCCCAGAGACCGCGCCAACGGCGCGCCGCATAACGCAGGCAGGTGCACAGATGAAGAATTTTGTTAAACACGCTCTGCTGGCCCTGTGCGCTGCTGCTCTGGCCCACAGCGCCGCAGCCCAAACCGCCGCTCCTGCCAAACCTGCCCCAGCCAAGCCAGCCGCATCGTCACCTGCGGCAACAGCGTCCAGCAGTGCCAAGCTCACCACCACGGTGGGCACGCTGGACCTGCTGGAGGGCACCGTGACGGTTACCAGCCTAAAGGGCAGCCCCCGCGACACCACGCTGGGCATGGTGCTGCAGGCGGGCGACACTATACAAACGGCGCAAGAAAGCGAAGCCCACGCCACCATGGCCGACGGTGCCTACCTGGCGGTGCGGGCCAACACCAAGATCAAAATTACCGCCTACAGCGCCAACGGCAACAGCCGAGACCAGTCGTGGATTGACCTGATTACCGGCAGCTTGCGCACCGTGACTGGGTGGATAGCCAAAACCCGGCCCAAGGCCTACCGCATCAACACCCCCACCGCCACCGTAGGCGTGCGCGGCACCGACCATGAAGTGATTTTTACCAGCCCAGAAGATGCAGACACCGAGGAAGAAGCCGGCACCCAAAACGTGGTGTACGAGGGCGCTACCACGCTAGAGACAAGCAAAGGCAAAGTCGACATCACGTTTGGCCAAGCGGCCTTTATACGCCCTGGTGAATTTATCCCCCAGCTGTACGGCAAACAGCTGCCCGTGTTTTTGGTGCGCGCGCGCGGCCAGTTCGACAACGATGTGGTGGTGCACCGCAATAATCTGGACGGCTTTATGCAACGCAGCCTGATCGAGCGCGGCATGATGCAAGACGGCCAAAACCTGCGCGATGTGTTCAAGCGCATTGGCGGGGCCGACTACCTGCCCGGTGCTGGCCTGAGTCCCCAGCAAAACCAGCAGCAGCAAAGGCAAGGCATTCAGTCAGAGATACTGAAAAACACTTTCGGCGGCCCCGGTAATGTGAACGAGCCCTTGCCGGTGCCGTTTGGTATTCCAGGCACGCCCGGCGCAGGGGGTGGGGGCTTAGGGGGTGGTTTTGGGGGCGGCGGCGGTGGCGGTGGTCTGCCGTTTGTTCCTACGCAATAAGGCAGCCTGCCCAGTTGGGTAGCTAGGCTCAGCTCACCGCAGCGGGCTACTCGCCGAACAAACCGTTCTCAGCTTTGGGCGGCACCACACCCAAATGTTTAAACGCAGCCAGCGTGGCAATGCGCCCGCGCGGCGTGCGCTGCAGGTAGCCTTGCTGGATAAGGTAGGGCTCAATCACATCTTCAATCGTATCGCGCTCTTCGCCAATGCTGGCCGCGATGTTGTCCAGCCCCACCGGACCACCGTCAAAGCGGTGGATCACACATTCCAGCAGTTTGCGGTCCATGATGTCAAAGCCCTGCGGGTCTACGTCCAGCATTTTCAGGGCCAAATTGGCGATGTCCAGCGTGATCACGCCTTTGCCCTTCACGTCCGCATAGTCGCGCACACGGCGCAGCAGGCGGTTGGCTATGCGCGGCGTGCCGCGCGAGCGGCGCGCAATCTCAAAGCCACCTTCCTCGTCCATCGGTGCGTTCAGCAGCGCCGCACTGCGCTTGACAATGCGCGCCAGCTCTTCGGCGGTATAAAACTCCAGCCGCGCCACAATACCAAATCGGTCGCGCAGCGGGTTGGTCAGCATGCCCGCGCGGGTGGTGGCACCTACCAGGGTAAAAGGCTGCAAGTCCAGCTTGATCGAGCGCGCCGCTGGCCCCTCGCCAATCATGATGTCGATTTGGTAGTCTTCTAGTGCGGGGTACAAAATCTCTTCCACCACCGGGCTTAGGCGGTGGATCTCGTCGATAAACAGCACATCATTTTTTTCCAAATTGGTCAGCAGCGCCGCCAAGTCTTTGGGTTTTTCCAGCACCGGCCCCGAGGTCTGGCGCAGGTTCACGCCCAGCTCGTGCGCAATGATGTGAGACAGCGTTGTCTTGCCCAAGCCCGGCGGCCCAAACAGCAGCACATGGTCTAGCGCCTCATGGCGCATCTTGGCCGCGCCAATAAAAATCTCCAGCTGCTCGCGCACCTTGGCCTGGCCCACGTACTCGTCCAGCAGCTTAGGCCGCAACGCCCGCTCAATAGCCTCTTCCTTGGGCGAGTCGGGCGTAGCCGAGATCACGCGGTTATTTGCGCGTTCGGGCAGGGAGAAGTTATCGGTTTGGATGGTCATGCTTGTTTGCTGGATACTTTAAGCTCTTGCTCAATACCTTCAATTAGTTTTTTTAAACTTGGCGATGATGGTGTGTCGAAATCCAGATGCGGAGCGATTGCCTCTGCCCAAGCCGTCTTGTCTTTTCCGGTTGCTTGAATTGCCTCCTTCAGCTTTTCCCACGCACCACATATCGCATCAGGCGTAATTTTTTTCAGATTTATAAGATGTGCGTTGGGATAAGCACTTTTGACGGCAGCTGCGTCGGCAATAAACCAACTCTCGGTCTCTTCAATAGCAATCCGAAATAGCACACGAGGAACTTTCGGTAGCCTTTGCAGCATCGTTTGCAAGTCACTTAGTAATTCATGGCATGGAGTATCGTCGGCATCCACGACAACCAAAACCCAATCTTTTTTTGTCAACCAAGTGCTATATCCTTTGAGTTTGGCAGGCAATTGGTACAAAAGACTGCGATTTTGCAGCTCTGGATTTTTTAAAATATTGCTTGGTAAATCACCCCTTCCTTTGTGCGGATGAATTCTGAAGTGTTGATTTTCTATTAGTGAAAATTTCCGCGTCAGTACCTCTCTAATGGTGGGTACATCGGACGAGCCCTCCACTAACACTTCAATCCAACTCATGGTGTGGTAACGCTCAAATGGTTGCTGTACCAAAGACTTCCCATGAGTATGTCTTGCTCGTAGAGTGCTTGCACACCCGCAATGTCTGCTGCACGCGTGAGTGTAGAGAACCCGTCTTTGCCTTTGTCCAATATCCAGACTTCGTCGGGAGTAAGTGCGTCAACCAGGTTCGGAGAATGCGTTGTGAGCAAAACCTGTGGCCCGTGCAATCTCTGGGCATAGTCTTTCAGTTCGTTGGCTAGCGCTGATAGCAATTGGTGATGTAAACCATTTTCAGGCTCTTCAATTCCTACCAAAGGAGCCGGATCTGGATCCTCCATGAGCAGTAAATAGGCAAGTAGCTTAAGTGTCCCATCCGACATGGCACGTTGAAAAAACGGCTTATCTTTAAAGCCTTTGGCATAAAACTTTAGAACCAAGTTGCCTTCAATCGTTTTTTCGTATTCAATTCGCTCGAGGCCAGGTATTTTTCTTCCTAGCTGGGCAAGCATTTTTTTGAATTGTGATTTTCTTTCGCGTTCAATGTATTGAAGATAGTTCGCTAAGTTTTCGCCCGTCCGATCTAAATGCGGTTGCGCCCCGGCAACTGGCGTGCGCCGTGCTAAATCGGGTACAAAATATGACAGATACCAGCGCTTCATGAACTCTCGAAAGCGCTGGATTTCGGGGTGGTTTTTTAACGCCCTCACAGCATCAACAGCTAACTCTTGATCGTTTGTCATTTCAATATTTTCACGATTCTTTGGGATTTTTTCTCCACCAACCCATGCAGACCCTTTTCCCTTCTTAATAGAAATAAAAGTCAGTGGCTGTCCCTGCGCGCCTGCTCTCTCAATGGGTTTATGCTTTAATTCTTCCTTCGCGACATAGACGTGTCCTGCCGAGTCGCAATCTATATGTAGCGTATAGTTGATCGGCGGTTCGCCTTCTCGCCGGTAGCGAATTTCAAACTGCATCGCATCGGTGCTACCTAATGTGCGTAATTTATCAAAACCAGCACGGTGAGGTTTGTCGCATGCCGCTTCGACACCTTCATTTAAACAGTCGCCTAGAAAACTTAATGCATCCAAAATGCTGGATTTTCCTGTACCGTTCGCACCAATAATGGCTACTAGGCGCGGCAGTTCAGTTTGCTTCATGTTGGACAACACGCGCCCTAACGTCACATCTTTCAGCGCACGAAAATTCTTTATTTGGATACCTTCAAGTACGGCCATAGTATTTCCTTGTGTTTTACTTCGCCAGCGCCTTCAACGCCAACTTAATACCCTCACTCACCCCACAGTCCGCAGGCAGCGCTTTGAGCGCCAGTGCCGCATCGCGGTCGCTGTAGCCTAGCGCGATAAGGGCTTGCAAGATGTCGGCTTGGTTGTCGTTGGCAAAGCTGGCGTGCACGCCAATGTCGGCGCCGAGTTTGCCTTTGAGTTCTAGCATTAAGCGCTCGGCGGTTTTTTTGCCAACGCCGGGGATCTTGGTGAGGCGGGCGGCCTCTTGCAGGGTGACGGCTTGGCTCAATTCGGCTACGCTCATGCCGCTCAACACGCCCAGTGCCATCTTGGGGCCGACACCTGAAATTTTGATGAGCTGGCGGAAGGTGCTGCGCTCTTGCGCCGTGCCAAAGCCGTACAAAATTTGTGCATCTTCGCGCACCACAAAGTGCGTCAGCAGGCTGACTTTGTCGCCCAAGCTGGGCAGGTTGTAAAACGTGCTCATGGGCACGTCCACCTCGTAGCCCACGCCGCCGCAGTCGATGATGATTTGGGGCGGGTTTTTCTCGGCCAAGGTGCCAGTAAGTTTGCCAATCATGGGTGCTTTGCGGTCTTAATAATGGGGGTTAAAGTTCAGTGGGCTGTGCTTTTCGCTAAGATGATTAGCTTTACAGGATTATCCACTTGATTATTCGCCATCTTTTCGCTCCCAGCAACAACACGCGCATCGGTAACCTGTGCGGCCCGCTGGACGAGCATTTGCGCCGTATTGAGCAGGCCTTGGGCGTAAAAATAGCGCACCGCCATGAGCAGTTCAAGGTGGACGGTGCCAAAAAAGCAGCGCAGCAGGCCATGGAGCTGCTGCAAGCGCTGTACGAGATGGCAGCGCGCCCCATCAGCTTAGAAACTCTGCAACTGATGATGGCTGGTGATGCCGGTACTACAGCGGACGGTGCCAGCACCTTGCAAACCCGCCGCGAAGACCTGCGCGCCCGCACGCCTAACCAGGCCACTTACTTGGACAACATTGCCAACCACGACATTACCTTGGGCATTGGCCCCGCCGGTACCGGTAAAACCTACCTGGCCGTGGCCAGTGCGGTCGACGCGCTGGAGCGCAGCAGTGTGCAGCGCATTGTGCTGACCCGCCCAGCCGTAGAGGCGGGCGAGCGGCTGGGCTTTTTACCGGGCGATTTAACCCAAAAGGTAGACCCGTACCTGCGCCCTTTGTACGACGCGCTGTACGAACTGATGGGCGTAGACAAAGTCCTCAAGGCATTTGAACGCCAGCAGATTGAAATAGCGCCGCTGGCCTTTATGCGCGGGCGCACGCTAAACCACAGCTTTATTATTTTGGACGAAGCGCAAAACACCACGCCAGAGCAGATGAAAATGTTTCTCACGCGCATTGGCTTTGCCAGCAAAGCGGTGATCACCGGCGACGTGACCCAGATTGACCTGCCGCCTGAACAAACCAGTGGGCTGGTGGAGGCCGACCAGGTGCTAAAGCGGGTGCAAGGCATTGCCCACAGCCGCTTCACCACGGCTGACGTAGTGCGCCACCCGTTGGTAGCGCGCATAGTGGATGCGTACGATGCAGCGGCAAAAAAGCGCTAGCGGGTACAATACTGCTTACTATTAATACAATAGCTGTCCGTGCAGCATTTCCTTGGGTCAGAGACTACTTTTATGCCTAAAAATACCTCTAAAACGATGCTGGACACCTCAGTGAGCCTGCAATGGGGCGACCTGCACCAGCCCGTTTCAGAGACCGCCGCCCTGCGCCAAGTAGTGACCCGCGCCCGCGTACACAAGTGGGTGCAGTGTGCACTGCAAACCCCCGGTGAGATTACGGTGCGCATTGAAGGTACCGACGAAGCGCAGCGCCTGAACAAGCTGTACCGCAAAAAAGCCTATGCCACCAATGTGCTGACCTTTGACTACGCCATCGAACCCGTGGTCATGGCCGACCTGGTGCTATGCGCGCAGGTGGTAGCGCGCGAGGCCGCAGAGCAAAGCAAAAGCCTGGAAGCCCACTACGCGCACCTTATCGTGCACGGCACCCTGCATGCGCAGGGCTACGACCATGAGACAGGTGAAAAAGATGCTTTTGAGATGGAAGCGCTAGAGATACTGCTGCTGGGCGCGCTAGGCTACCCTAACCCGTACTAGGCGGCTCCCACTGCCATGGCCCGTCCTCAGTCAGCCGACCACCAGCTCAAACGCGACTCCCTCTTAGACGCTGCCGCCCAGTGTTTTGCCGACCTGAGCTACCCCGCCGCCAGCATGGCTGCGGTGGCGGCCAAGGTGGGGGCCAGCAAAGCGCGTATTTACCATTATTACGGCAGCAAAGAGGCCCTGCTTTTTGACTTGCTAGACCGCTACACCCAGCGCCTGCTGGCCATTGTGGGAGAGACCGAAGCCCAGGCCCAGCGCAAAAACCTCAGTGAACGCGAAACCCTGCACGCGCTGGTGCATGCCTTTTTGGTGGAGTATGAAAGCAGCGCCACCCGCCATGTGGCCCTGCTCAACGACACCAAGTTTTTAAGCGATGCGCCAGACCCTGGCTTGGGCAAGTCACAGCGCGAACTCATTTTGCAGCGCCAGCGTGACATTGTCAGCGCCTTCACTCGGTTTTTACGCCGCGCCTACCCCACGCGCCTGACCGATGCCAACCAAAGTGCCCTGACCATGATGCTGATGGGCATGATCAACTGGACTTTTACCTGGCTACGCCCCGGCGGTGCCATGAGCTACGCCGACTTTGCCGACCAAGTGGTGCAGACCCTGGAACGGGGCTTGCTATAGCTTTAGCACTGCTTTGTAGGCAGCGGGTTCTGGCAAAGCAGGCTTCACACTGGGTTGTCCCCCTTGTTAACCGCCGCTGCACCGCTAAACTAAACGCTAATTTATGACTTTTATCGTAGTAATGGGTGTGGCCGGTTGCGGCAAATCAGCGGTGGCCCGCAAGCTGGCTGCGGCCCGCGGCTTGCCGTGGATAGAGGGCGACGACTTTCACCCCCCTGCCAATGTGCACAAAATGCGCGAAGGCATCCCGCTGGGCGACAGCGACCGTGAGGTGTGGCTGCAAACCCTGTGCCATGAGATCCGCAGCCACCCCCAAGGCTGCGTGCTGGCCTGCTCCGCGCTCAAAAGCAGCTACCGCGATGTGTTTCGCCAAGTAACACCCGCCGTGCGTTTTGTGTACCTGCACATTACGCCCAAAGAGTCTTTGCGCCGGGTGGCCGAGCGCAGCGGGCACTTTTACCCGCCCAGCCTGGTGCTCAGCCAGTTTGACACGCTAGAAGACCCCAGCGCTGAGCCTGACGTGCTGCGTGTAGACGCCATGGGGCCGATGGGCAGCATGGTGGACGTCGTGCAAAAAGGGCTTTTAGAAGTGCAAGCCGGGTTGCTTAAGGTGGGGTAATTTAAAGTGCAATTTAAGCGCGCACACCTTTAGTACAGGCCGCTTAAATTTACCTAAACGAAACCCATTACGTTTAGGTAAATTTCTTTAACTTTGGTTTAACTCTGGTTAAACTCTGGCTAAGTTCATTTTTACCGAGCATTGCACTATGTCTAACGCCCCCACCAAAGCCTTTGCCAGCCAGGCAGATTTAGAGGTTAAAAAGATCACTTTCAAGCAGCTGTCCGCCCACTGCTGGGCCTACACCGCTGAAGGCGACCCTAACTCGGGCGTGATCATTGGCGACAAGTTCATCATGGTCAGTGACGCTACGGCTACGCCCGCCATGGCGCGTGATTTGATTGCCAAAATCCGCACCGTCTCTAGCAAACCCATCAAATACGTGCTGCTTACCCACTACCACGCCGTGCGCGTGCTGGGGGCCAGTGCCTATGTGGCAGAGGGCGCGACCGAGGTGATTGCCAGCCACGGCACCTACGGGCTGATTGTGGAGCGCGGTGCCCAAGACATGCAAAGCGAGATCGAGCGCTTTCCGCGCTTGTTCCAAGGCCGTGAGAGCATCCCCGGCCTGACCTGGCCCACCATGGTGATTGGTGACGGCAAGCCCGGCCGCCAAGGCGCATTGACGGTGGATTTAGGCGGCGTGAAGGTGCAGATCTGGCACCCCGGCGCAGGCCATACACGCGGCGACACCATCGCCTGGGTAGAAGAAGAAAAAGTACTCTTCAGCGGCGATTTGGTGGAATACGAAGCCGGCGTGTACACCGGCGACGCGCAGCTAGAAGAATGGCCCGCCACCCTGGAAGCCCTGCGCGCATTGAAGGCCGAGGCCATCGTGCCCGGGCGCGGCGAGGCCATGCAAGGCGCAGCCAATGTGGAAAAAGCACTTGACTACACCAAGCGCTGGGTACAGATGCTTTTTCAATGCGGCAAAGAAGCGGCAGCCCAAGGCCTAGACCTCAAAGCCGCCATGGCCCACACCCGCAAAAGCATGGACCCAGTCTTTGGCCATGTGTTTATCTACGAGCACTGCCTGCCCTTTGACGTAAGCCGCGCTTACGACGAAGCCAAAGGCATTAAAAACCCGCGCATTTGGACAGCTGAGCGCGACAAGGACATGTGGGCTGCGCTGCAGGCATAGCTTATTGCTGGCAATTGAGGCGGGGGAATTTTTTGAACGCAGAGGGCGCGAAGGTTTCGCAAAGAGCGCAAAAAAATACAAAAACGAAATACAAAAAATACCAAATAAAGCCATAATTAATTGACAAATCTAATCCCCCATAATTTTCAATTTATTTTTTAGCTGTTTAAAACTAAAAACTAATTTGGTATTCCATTTGGTTTTCTTTTGCGTCCTTCGCGAAACCTTCGCGCCCTCTGCGTTCAAAAAATCCCCCGCATTCAGACCTATAAAAACAACCAAGTTAAAGAGAAGCCCCAGGCCCCTTGGTGGGCAGCAAAGTTACCGCCCTCTCCTGCGCCATCAGCTCGTCAAGCTGTTGCCGCCCAGCGCGCGCCATGCTGACCAGCCGCTCTTCGTCTTTATGGTGCGGCCACATGGCTTCAATCTGCGCAAGGTTATGGTCACGAAAGCGCTGCGCCGCCAGGTGCGCGGCATCGGCGCTGTGCCCCAAGGCTTTGAGCACATCTTGCGCGCTGAGCAGCGACGACTCGAACGTTTCGCGCTGAATCAGCGTTACGCCTTTGGCGCGCAGCTGGTAAACATGCTGCACATTGCGGGCCCGCACCACCAGCTGCAGTTGCGGAAAATGCGCTGTGCAAAGGTCCACAATGTCCAGCGTCTGCGCCACATTGTCGATGGCCACAATCAGCACCTTGGCCGTGCCCGCGCCTGCGGTGCGCAGCAAGTCTAGCCGCGTCGCATCGCCATAAAAAGCGCGGTAGCCAAAGCGCATCAGCCCTTCAACCTGCTCAGCGTCATGGTCCAGCACCGTGGCTTTGTAGCCGTTGGCTGCCAAGATGCGTAAAATTATTTGCCCATACCGGCCTATTCCCGCCACGATGATGGGCGAGCTTTGCGGCTCGCTGATCTCGTCCATCTTGCCAGCGCCGCAGTGGGCATAGCGCGGCAACAGCAGCTTATCAATAGCCACCAATACCAGGGGCGACAGCAGCATCGACAGCGCTACAGCGCCAATCAGTTGCGAGCTGACCTCGGGCGTGAAAATCTTCAATCCCTGCGCCTGCTGAAACACCACAAAAGCAAACTCACCGCCCTGCGCCAGCATCAGCGTAAAAATGGGCCGCTCTTGGTAGGCCAGCTTCATCACCCGTGCCATGCTGTAAATCACCACCGCTTTAAGCGCCATAAACGCAATCACCATGCCCGCAATCAGCCATGGCGATTTCAGTAGCACGCCAAAGTCAATGCTCATGCCCACCGCAATAAAGAACAAACCCAACAGCAGCCCTTTGAACGGCTCAATATCGGTCTCTAGCTCGCGGCGGTATTCGCTTTCTGCCAGCAGCACGCCGGCCAAGAAGGCACCCAGGGCCATCGACAGCCCCACAAACTGCATCAGCGCCGCAATGCCCACCACCAGCAGCAAGGCGGCTGCGGTAAAAATCTCGGGTGTTTTGCTGCGCGCAATCCACCTGAACAGGGGCCGCATGAGCAGCCTGCCGCCCAAAATAATGCCCACAATGGCGGCAATTGCTTTGGCAGCCTCTAGCCATGCATTGCCCCCGTTGCCTGCCGCGCCCACCGCCAGCAGCGGCAGCAAAGCCAAGATGGGAATTGCCGCCACGTCTTGGAACAGCAGCACCGCAAACGCCGACTGGCCTGAGGGCGTAGCCAACTGGTTGCGCTCGCCCAGCACCTGCAGCGCAACCGCTGTGGACGACAGCGCCAAGCCCAGGGCCGCCACCAAAAGTACTTTCCAAGTGTAATTTAGGCCACTGGCCCAAGGAAATGCTGCATAAGCAGCTATAAATAAAATAGCAGTGCAGGCCAGCACCTGCAGCAACCCCCAGCCAAAGATAGGCCGCCGCATGCTCCACAGCCGCTGTGGCTCTAGCTCCAGCCCCACCAAAAACAGCATCAACACCACGCCAAACTCGGCAAAATGCAAAATGCTCTGCACATCCGTTACCAGGCCTAAACCCCAGGGCCCAATGGCAATGCCCGCAGCCAAATAGCCAATGATCGAGCCCAGCCCTAGCGCTTTGGACAACGGCACTACCACCACAGCAGCGGCCAGGTAAATGAGCGTATTAATCAGCCAAGGTGAGTGTTCCATGGGGGAAGCTTAGCGCAATTCTTGGCACCTCTATTTGTTTATTGGCTGTCCAGTTCGCGCCACCGGCCCTTTAAACTAAGCACCATGTTCGCTGCCCACATCAACACCATTAAATTCCGCATTGCGGTAATATCTGCCTACCGCCATGGTGCCAACGGTACAAAGCCACGCTGGCAAGCTACCCCATGAACGCAGTAGAGATCGAAGCCGCCATATCAGACCTGGCGCTGCAGCCCTTCGATGCGCAGGAGTTCCCGTTTGCTTTCCTAGCCGCTTTTGGCAACAAAGACACCACACTCAAACGCCTGCGCACAGGCAATAACAACGCCTCAGACGTGCA
>JAYWGO010000071.1:0-21144 GCA_043778205.1 Polaromonas sp.
CCGCACCCGCTTTGGCGGTGGTGGAGCCCACGGCTGGTTTGTGCAACGTACCTTTTATAACGGCTTTTGGATCCACATGCGGTACCAAAACGCGCTTGGGCGCATTCATCATCGCGCGAATGTTGGCCGCCTCGGCTTCAGCCTTTTTGCGGCGGTCTTGCAGCTCTAGCGACTTGGCGGCATCGGCTTGGAACTCAGCGGTTGCTTTGGCCTTGGCTGCGGCAATAGCAGCTGCAGCAGCCGTTTGTTCAGCGGTTAGCTCAGGCACAGCTGGAGCAGCGTCGGCGGCAAGCGCAGCTTCTTTTGCCTTCTTGGTTCCGGGCTTGACTTTTTCAAACACTTGAGCTGCACGGGCGACAGCATCGGCCATTTTTTCAGCTTCAAGGCGCTCTTGTTCTTCTTGCTTGGCCTCGCGCTCTTCATGCAGGCGGCGCTTTTCTGTCAAGTCAGCTTCTTGCCTGCGTAGCAGTTCGGCGTGGCGATTGGCCTCGTCTTCACGCCGGGCCAAGTCTGCCTCATCAACCGCTGAGTTTTGCGGAGTCGAGCTTTGTACAGCAACTGGTTCGTCAACTGGTGCGTCCGCGCCGTCTTCCCGCTTAACAAAGGTCCGTTTTTTGCGCACTTCAACTTGAATCGTGCGCGCCTTTCCTGTGGCATCGGCCTGCTTGATCTCGCTGGTCGATTTTTTAACCAGCGTGATTTTTTTACGCTCAGTCGAAACTGTGCCGTGGCTATCTTGTAGGAACCCCAGCAGTTTTTGCTTGTCGGCCTCTGACAAGGCCTCGTCAGCGCTGGCTTTGGGCACGCCCGCACTGGCCAACTGCTCAATCAGTGTGGCGGTAGATTTTTTAAGTTCAGCGGCAAATTGCGCAACGGTGGTGATACTTGACATATTTGGTTTTCCTGTGCGGCTTTCATGATCATTGCGCTTTAGCTTCAGCGGAGGTGTCGGCCTCAGCCGCCTCAGCAGCAGCGACGTCAGCGTGAACGTCAGAGGCAGTGTCTGTGGCTAAAACGGTTTCTTCTTCAAGAAACCAATGCGCGCGCGCAGTCATGATCAAAGCCGTAGCGTCTTCGTTTGACTGACCGGTAATGTCGGTCAGCTCGTCGGTGGCCAAGTCGGCCAAATCGTCGCGGGTGTTAACGCCTGCTGCGTTGAGCTTGGCAACCACGTCGGTAGTGATGCCCTCAACATCGCGTAGGTCTTGCGACACGCCGCCGACGTTCTCTTCTTTGGCGATTTCCATCGTCAGCAAGGCGTCTTTGGCGCGGGTACGCAGCTCAGTGACTGTGTCTTCGTCAAACGATTCAATTTCTAACATTTCTTGCAGCGGCACATAAGCCACTTCTTCCAGCGTGTTGAAGCCTTCGGCAATCAAAATGTCAGCAATTTCTTCGTCCACATCCAGCTTGTCCATGAACAGTTTGCGGCTGGTGTCTGTCTCGGTTGCTTGCTTCACAGCCGATTCATCGGCCGTCATGATGTTGATCTTCCAGCCGGTTAATTCAGCTGCCAAACGTACGTTTTGACCTCCCCGGCCAATCGAAATCGCGAGGTTTTCTTCGTCAACCACCACATCCATAGCGTGACGCTCTTCGTCCACTACGATGGAGGATACGTTAGCTGGTGCCAACGCGCCAATCACAAACTGCGCTGGGTCTTCAGACCACAGCACGATGTCAACGCGCTCACCAGCCAGCTCGTTGGTCACGCCGTTCACACGGGTGCCGCGCACGCCAACGCAGGTACCAATCGGGTCAACCCGCTTGTCATGCGACAGCACGGCGATCTTGGCGCGTGAGCCAGGGTCGCGGGCGCAAGATTTGATTTCTAGCAAGCCTTGCTCAATTTCAGGCACCTCTTGGCGGAACAGCTCAATCATGTATTCAGGCGCAGAACGCGACAAAATGATCGGCGCGCCGCGCAACGTGTGATCGACTTCCATGATGACCGCTTTAACCCGGTCGCCAGAACGCAAATTTTCTTTTGGAATCATGTCGCTACGGCGCAAGCGCCCTTCGACCCGACCCGATTCAACAATGATGTCGCCCTTGTCCATGCGCTTAACGGTGCCGACAAAAATCTTGTCGCCGCGGCTCATAAAGTCGGCCAATAACATTTCGCGCTCGGCATCACGGATTTTCTGCAAAATCACTTGCTTGGCGGCCATAGCGCCAATACGGCCAATCGGCATGCTTTCAATCGGTTTTTCGATGTAGTCGCCCTCTTCGATGTCGGCGATTTCGTCGCGCGCATCGGTCAGAAGCTCTTCAGCTTCGGGGTTTTGCAGGCCCGCTTCGTCAGGCACGACCAACCAACGGCGAAAGCTCTCGTAATTGCCGGTGTCGCGATCAACCGCCACGCGAATATCAACCTCGCCGGTGTAAACCTTTTTAGTGGCTTGGGCCAAAGCCAACTCAACTGCGCCGAAAACAACGTCGCGTTCGACATTCTTCTCGCGCGATATGGCATCTACCAACATCAACATTTCGCGGTTCATTTCACAGGCCTTTCAATCTCAGTTTTAGACAGAAACAATTTAGAAATAACTTCAAATACTCTGCGATGCCGCAGGCAACTTGGACTTACGGCCTTTAAAGTCCACCACAGGCGCCAACCGCGCCGTGGCAATCTCATCAAGCGTAAAACCCAGTGCCTGCAATGGCGCGGGAATCTTCTTTTTGCTGACCTTCTGGCCAGGCTTGGGTTCAGGCTCATCGCTCCAAACGATTTGCCAGCCATTTTTATCACCAACAGCGGCAACCTTTTCAAGCGTGCCGCGAAACTTCTTTTGGTTTGCCGACACGGTGGAACCCGCTGCCGCCACTCCCACTGCCGCTTTGAGGGTCAAGTCAATCAACTCACCCATAAAACGTTCAAAGTCTTTTTCAGTCTTCAAGGGCCTGTCAATACCCGGCGAGCTAACCTCTAGCCGGGAGTAACTTGCACCCTCCACCTCTAGTACAAACACCAGTTGCCGGGTGACTTTTTCGCAATCTTCCGCATTGATGAACTGCTCAGTCCCAGCCACGTACGGGAAGTCAATCGTGACCCGTAGCAAGCCGCCTTTGCTTCTCTCAATGTCCACCAGGTCGTAGCCGAGCCCTGTGACGGTTTGCGATATCGTGTCGAGGGTACTAACTGCCATTTAAATACGAAAAAACTCTGGTCAATTTAATAAAAAGCAAAAACAAACGCCCAAAAAAAATGGGCGGTGTGAACCCGCCCATTTGGTCGTGAATGTCGGATTATAGCGTGTAAAGCCTAGCGGCGCACCCACAGTTATAAAGATGTAGCTTTATTGCGTGGCAACCAAAGTTCGCGTGTACTCATTTTGCGGTGAATTCATGATTTGCGCCAACGGCCCAGCCTCCAGCACCACACCGTCTTTGAGCACCATCACTTGATGCGCCATGGAGCGAATCACATCAACGTCGTGGGTAATGAGCAAATAGCTCAAACCCCGCTCGCGCTGTAGGCGCTGCAGCAGTTGCAGAATTTGCTTTTGAATCGTCACATCTAGCGCACTGGTGGGCTCGTCTAACACCAGCAGTTGCGGCTCGACCATCAGCGCCCGGGCAATCGCAATACGCTGGCGCTGGCCGCCTGAAAACTCATGCGGGTAGCGCTGTAATAAGCCGGGGAACTGCGCCTCGGTCATGCCAACTTCGCCCAACGCCTGCACCACGCGCTGCTGCAATTCCATGCCTTTGATGTTGGGCTGATGCACCGCCAAGCCTTCGCCAACGATTTGCTCGACTGTCATGCGCGGCGACAGCGACGAAAACGGGTCTTGAAACACCACCTGAATGCTTTTGCGCAGGCCTTGGGCGTAGTCTATGTTCGCTATACTTTGCATAGCTGCTTGTGCAGCATTTCCTTGGGCCAGAGGGCTAAAACCTTGGTAAAACACCTGTCCAGAGGCTTTGGTAAGGCCCAACATGGCCAGCGCCAGGGTAGATTTGCCAGAGCCAGACTCGCCCATCACGCCCAGCGTTTGGCCCGCCGCCAGCTGGAAGGTGGCCTGCTTAACGGCCACGAATTCGCCTTTGCTAAACCAGCCTTTAAAGCCCGGTTTGGGAATGGCGTAGCCTGCGCGCAGGTCGTGTGCGGCCAGCACGGTGGCCAAGGGGGCTGGTGCAGTTGCCCCAGTGGCTAGCTCGGCAGCTACCTCTGCCACATCGCGCACTGGCTTGCTGGCCAGCAGCTTTTGCGTGTACGCGTGCTGCGGGTTGGCAAACACCTGGGCTACCGTGCCATGCTCCACAATATGGCCGTTCTCCATCACCGCAATACGGTCGGCAAACTTGCGCACCATGCTCAGGTCGTGGGTGATCAGCAGCACGGCCATGTCGTGGCTTTTTTGCAGGTCGCCCAGCAGGTCCAGTATTTGCTGGCGCAGGGTTACGTCCAGCGCGGTGGTGGGCTCGTCGGCCAGCAGCAGGCGCGGCTTGCAGGCCAGGGCCATGGCAATCATGGCGCGCTGGCGCTGCCCACCCGAAAGCTGGTGCGGATAGCTCAGCGCGCGGCGCTGGGGCTCAGCTATGCCGGTCTCTACCAGCAGCTCTAGCACCCTGGCCCAGGCGGCTTTTTTACTCAGTGCTTGCTTGGTCTCTAGCACCTCAGCAATCTGGTCGCCGATGGTGTACAGCGGGTTCAGCGCCGTCATGGGCTCCTGAAAAATCATCGCAATGTCGTCACCGCGCAGGCCGCGCAGCGCATGCTCTGTCATTTGCAGCGTGTCTTTGCTGTCAAACAGCACCTGCCCGCCCAGCTGGGCGTTTTGCACCAGCTTCAACATAGCCAGCGCAGTCACCGATTTGCCCGAACCCGACTCGCCCACCAAGGCCAGTTTTTCACCCGCATTGACAGAAAAGCTAATACCGTGCACCACCTCTTTGCCGGCAAAAGAGACGCTCAGGTTTTTTACATCCAACAGCGTGCTCATTGGTCGGCCTTTCGCGGGTCTAGTGCGTCGCGCAGCGCATCGCCCATGAAGGTGAGCAGCAGCAAAGTTACCACCAGCACGGCAAAGGTGGCCAGCGATATCCACCAAGCGTCGATATTGTTTTTGCCTTGCGCCAACATTTCGCCCAGGCTGGGCGTGCCGGGTGGAACACCCAAGCCCAGAAAATCGAGCGAGGTTAAGGCCAAAATGGCACCGCTCATGCGAAACGGCAAAAACGTGACCACCGGGGTCATGCTGTTGGGCAGCACGTGGCGGGTAATCACCTGCCAATGCGACAGGCCCATGGCACGCGCTGCGCGCACATAGTCCATCTGGCGGTTGCGCAAAAACTCGGCGCGTACATAGTCAGACAGGCCCATCCAGCCAAAAGCGCTAAGCAAAATCAGTAATAGCAGCAAGCTGGGCTCAAAGACAGCGGCAAAAATAATCAGCAAATACAGCTCGGGCAGCGAACCCCACACTTCCATAAAGCGCTGAAAAGCCAAGTCGATCTTGCCTGCAAAATAGCCCTGCACTGCGCCGGTGATGATGCCCAGCAGCGTGCCGATCACCGTCAGCGCCAAGGCAAACAGCATCGACACCCTAAAGCCGTACAGCAAGCGCGCCAGCACGTCGCGGCCATTGCCGTCGGTGCCCAGCCAGTTGTCTGCCGATGGCGCGGCGGGGTTGGGCTGCTTGGCAAAATAGTTCAGCGTGCTATGGTGGTAGTTGTTGATGGGGAAAACCGCAAAGTTGCCGGGCTTGGCAAACTGTTCGCGGACAAACGGGTCGAGGTAGTCGGCATTGGTTTGAAAGTCGCCGCCCAGCGCGGTTTCGGGCACCTGCTGCACAAAGGGTGCATACCACTGGCCGTTGTAGCGGGCCAGCAGGGGTTTGTCGTTAGACACCAGCTCGGCCACCAAGCTGATGGCAAACAGCACGCACAGCAGCACCAGGCTGTAAAAACCCAAACGGTTGCGTTTAAAGCGCAGCCAAGCGCGTTTGCGCGGGCTGGGGGAAACCGAGGCTGAAGTAGTTGGGGCCGTCATATCAATCAAACTTTACGCGCGGGTCTACCCACACGTACATCAGGTCGCTGATCAGCTTGGTGGCCAGGCCAATCAGGGTGAACAAATACAGCGTGCCCAGCACCACAGGGTAGTCACGCCGAATCACGCTTTCAAAGCCCAGCAGGCCCAGGCCGTCGAGCGAAAACAGGGTTTCTATCAACAGCGAGCCGGCAAAAAACGAGCCAATAAAAGCCGCCGGAAAACCGGCAATGATGGGCAGCATGGCATTGCGAAATACATGCTTGTACAGCACGCGTTTTTCGTCCAAGCCTTTGGCCCGCGCCGTGACCACATACTGTTTGCGAATCTCTTCTAAAAACGAATTTTTGGTCAGCATGGTGATCACGGCAAAGCTGCCCACCACGCTGGCGGTGACGGGCATGGCAATATGCCACAGATAATCGACCACTTTGGCACCCCAACTGAGGGTCTCCCAATTGGCCGATGTCAAGCCGCGCAGCGGAAACCACTGCAACTGCCCGCCCAGCACCACCACCATGGCCACACCCAGCACAAAACCGGGGATGGCATAGCCCACCAGCACCACCAGCGTAGTCCACAGGTCAAAGCTGCTGCCCGCACGCACGGCCTTGGCGATGCCCAGCGGAATAGAAATAAAGTAGGCCAAGAAAAATCCCCACAAGCCCAGGCTGATCGACACCGGTAGCTTTTCTTTGATGAGCTGCCAGACGGGTTTGTTTTGGAAAAAGCTTTTGCCCAAGTCAAATGTCAAATACGACTTGAGCATGATGGCAAAACGTTCGGGTGCGGGCTTGTCAAACCCGTAGAGCGCCTTGATTTCGGCCAAGCGTTTGTCGTTAACCCCTTTAGCGCCCCGGTAGACCGATTCGCCGCTGGCACCCGTGGTGGTTTTAGACTCGGCCAAGAACTGCTCCACCGGCCCGCCGGGTACAAACTGGATGACAGCAAAGGTCAGCAGCAGCACGCCAAACAGGGTGGGCACCATCAGCAAAATGCGTTTGAGAATGTAGCTGAGCATGGGGTTTATTTTGCCGGGGCAGCTGTAGCAGCGGGCGCAGCTGCACTGGCCGCCCACCAGTACCCCATCAGCCAGGTATCGGCCCGGTAGTATTTGGGCGTAACCGGTGGTTTGATGAGCTTGCGCGGGTTGTAGGCCACATTAAATTGCCCGCCATACCACTGCGGCACCATGATGTGGCTGTGGGTAATGACCCGCTCTAGCGATTGGCACGCGGCAAAAAAATCGGTTTTAGTTTGCGCGGTCACCATGCGGTCTATCAGCGCGTCCACCGCTGGGCTTTGAATGCCTGAGTAATTGCCAGAGTCTTCCGTGATGGCCGCCTTAGAGCCAAACAAGTCGCCGTACTCAGCGCCCGGGCTGTTGGTGCCTTGGAAGGCCAGGCTGGCCATGTCGTAGTCAAAATTTTGCAGGCGCTGCTGGTACAAGGCAAAGTCGGTGGCCCGCAGTTTCAGCTCGATGCCCAGCTTGGCCAAATTGCGCTGCCACGAACTTAAAGTAGCTCCTTTGGACTCGGCGCTGTCCACATACTCAATCACCATCGGCCAGCCTTGGGCGTTGCGCAGCACGCCGTTTTGCACTGTCCAGCCTGCGTCCTTTAGCAGCTGCTGGGCGCGGCGCAAATTATCGCGCAGCCGGTCCTCGCCGTCAGCATTGGGCTGGCGTGCCACCGGGCCAAACACAGTGGGGGGAATGTTTGCACGGTAGGGTTCCAGCAGGGCCAGCTCGGCCGGGCTGGGCGTACCTTTGGCCTCGCACTCGGTGTTGCCAAACAAGCCGTTAACAGGCTTGTACAAGCCATAGAACATTTGGCGGCTCATCCAGTTAAAGTCGTGGGCCAGGCCTATGGCTTGGCGCACGCGAATGTCTTTGAACTGCTCGCGCCGGGTATTAAACACATAGCTTTGAAAGCCGGTTGGCAGGCTGTGCGCAAACTCGCCTTTGGTCAGGTCGCCGCTGTCAAAGCGCTTGCCCGTGGCGCGGCGGGCCCAGTCGCCTGCCGAGTAAAACTGCATAAAGTCAAACTCACCGGCTTTCAGGCCCTCCAGCCGGGCCACGTTGTCTTTGTAAATTTTGATGGTGATGCGGTCAAAATTACCGCTGCCGAGGTTGACATTGAGTTTGTCGCCCCAGTAAGCGGGGTCGCGCACATAGGTAACGTCTTTGCCGTACACCACCGGGCCAATTTTGTAGCGGCCACTGCCAATGGGCACATCGGTGATGACGTTGTCAAAGGTTTTGCCTTTGCCCCAGTCACGGCTGAAAATGGGCAGGCCGCCTACGGTGAGTGGTAGTTCGCGGTTTTTGCGCTTGAACACAAAGCGCACCGTCAGCGGGCCCAGCACTTCGGCGCGGTCTACGTCTTCTAGCGCGGTTTTGTAGCCGGGTGCCGTGTATTTGCCGTTCAGCGTGTCAAAGGTGTGCTTCACATCCGCCGCTTGCACCGGCTTGCCGTCGTGAAAGCGGGCATTGGCGCGCAGCCTGAAGGTGGCGCTTAAGCCATCTGGCGCTACCTCAATATCTTCGGCCAGCAAGCCGTAGCCACTGCCCAGCTCGTCGTTAGACCCGGTAAGCAAAGTGTCAAACAGCATCTCGCTCAGGTAGGCAGGGGAGGTGCCTTTGATGGTGAAGGGGTTGTATTTGTCAAAGGTCGAAATCCGCAGGTTGCTGACCGCCACCAGCTCGCCGCCCTTGGGCGCATTGGGGTTGGCGTAGTCAAAATGCGCAAAGCCGGGCGGGTATTTGATATCGCCCCAGAGGGCATAGGCGTGCGCGGCCCAAGCGGGGGCAGCCAAACAAGCGACTAATGCAAAAACAGTTCTACGCATGCGACAATTGTGCACTGAGTTTTGAAAAGAGGCACTAATGGGTTTCCTAGCTGGCAAAAAATTATTAATCTCTGGCGTGTTGTCCAACCGCTCTATCGCTTACGGCATTGCCAAAGCCTGCAGACGCGAGGGCGCAGAGATTGCGCTGAGCTATGTGGGCGAACGGTTTAAGGAGCGTACACAGCAGTTTGCCGCTGACTTTGACAGCACATTGATATTTGACTGCGACGTGGGCAGCGACGCGCAAATTACCCAGCTGTTTGCCGATTTAGCGCAAACTTGGCCCAAATTTGACGGTTTTGTACACAGCATAGGCTTTGCGCCGCGTGAAGCGATTGGCGGGGACTTTTTGGAAGGCCTGTCGCGCGAGGGCTTCAAAATAGCCCACGACATCAGCGCCTACAGCTTTCCGGCAATGGCCAAGGCGGCCCTGCCCTACCTGAACGACAATGCCGCAATGCTCACCCTCACCTACCTGGGTGCACAGCGCATTGTGCCCAACTACAACACCATGGGCTTGGCCAAAGCCTCCCTGGAGGCCTCTGTGCGTTATCTGGCAGGCTCTCTTGGGGCGCTAGACCGCGGCATGCGGGCCAACGGCATCAGCGCCGGGCCCATCAAAACATTGGCCGCAGCGGGCATTAAAGATTTTGGCAAACTTTTAAGCGCAGTAGCGCAGTCATCGCCCATTCGGCGCAACGTAACGATTGAAGACGTGGGCAACGTAGCGGCGTTTTTGCTAAGCGACCTGGCCGCTGGCGTGAGCGCTGAGATTACCTACGTGGACGGCGGCGTTAGCAAGGTGGTGGGTGGTATTGCCGAGCCTGTAGCATAAGATAATTTGCATCCCTACAGGCTGTTTTGATAACAGTTTAGGCTTCTGGCCCAAGGAAATGCTGCACGGGCAGCTATTAAATTAGTAGTAAGCTGCAAAAACCTTTGCCACCCATGCGGTGTGCTGTGAGGCTTAGGGTTATGCCGCTGTAGCCCATGCCTGTGCATGATGGCAAGCCACCTGGCGGCCCTGCAGGGTGCGCAATTGGGGTTCCTCGGCGGCGCAGCGTGCATCAGCTTGCGGGCAGCGTTTGTGGAAAGCGCAGCCTAAGGGCGGGTTGAGCGGGCTGGGCAGTTCGCCCACGATGGGGATTTTCTTTTGCCTGTGCTGCGCGTCTATCGACGGGGTGGCTGACAACAGCGCCTGGGTATACGGGTGCAAGGGCTTGGCAAAAATACCGGCTTTGGGGCCGGTTTCTACCGCGCGGCCCAGGTACATCACCATCACGTCGTGGGCCACGTGCTCAACCACGGCCAGGTTGTGGGACACAAACACGTAAGCCGTGTGAAACTCGTCCTGCAAGTCCATCAGCAGGTTAAGCACCTGCGCCTGAATCGACACGTCCAGCGCCGAGGTGGGCTCGTCGGCCACCAGTACCGTGGGTTGCAAAATCATGGCGCGGGCTATGGCAATGCGCTGGCGCTGGCCGCCAGAGAACATGTGCGGGTAGCGCTGGCTGTACTCAGGGCGCAGGCCCACCCGCTGCATGATGCTGGCCACTGCATCGGCGCGCTGCGCAGCTGTCAGGGTGGTGTTAAGCAGCAAAGGCTCGGCCAGCTGGGCCGCGATTTTTTGCCGTGGATTGAGCGAGGCGTAGGGGTTTTGAAACACCATTTGCACCTTGCTGCGCAGGCGCTGGCGCTGCGCTGTGTCGCTGGGGTCTACTGGCTCACCACCCAGGCTGAGCCTGCCCTGGGTGGGCGGCTCCACCAAGGTTAGCTGGCGTGCCAGCGTGCTTTTGCCGCAGCCAGATTCACCTACCACGGCCAGTGTTTTGCCTGCTTGCAGCGTGAACGACACCCCGTTTAAAGCTTTGACGGTGATTTTGGGCTTTAAAAAACCCTGGGATACCGCGTAGTGGCGGCCCAAACCCTCGGCTTGCATGACGATGGTGGAGGGCTTCACGGTACCGTGAGCGGGGCTAGGGCTCATACGCTGGCCTGCGCACTCTGTGCTGCGCTGTGGTGTGCACCCAGCGGGTAAAAACAGCGCACCTGGGCAGCGCTGTTCTGCGCACTCTGGTGCACGCTGAGCTGGGGTTTTTCAGCCGTGCACAGGTCTTGTTTGTACAGGCAGCGCGGGGCCAGCAGACAGCCCGGCGGGCGGTCGTACTGGCCTGGCACCATGCCCGGCAGCGTGCTCAGGCGCTGGGCACCTCGGCTGCGCTCTGGCACGGCCTGCAGCAGTGCGTGGGTATAGGGGTGCGCGGGGGTGTTAAACAGTGTGCCAACGGGGCCAAGTTCTACGATTTGGCCTGCGTACATCACAGCCACCTGCTTGGCCACCTCTGCCACCACGGCCAGGTCGTGGGTGATCATCACCAGCGCCATGCCTTGGGCTTTTTGCAGGCTGACCAGCAAGTCCATAATTTGGGCTTGAATCGTCACGTCCAGCGCGGTGGTGGGCTCGTCAGCGATCAGCAGCTTGGGGTTGCAGGCAATGGCAATGGCAATCATCACGCGCTGGCTCATACCGCCGGAGAACTGGTGCGGGTAGTTGTCTAGCCGGGCCTTGGCACCGGGTATTTCCACCATCTCTAGCAGCGCGATGGCGCGGGCCTTGGCCGCCGCGCCGCGCAAGCCCAGGTGGGTTGTAAGCACCTCGATCAACTGGTAGCCCACGGTAAAGCAGGGGTTGAGCGAGGTCATGGGGTCTTGAAAAATCATGGCCATGTCTTTGCCCAAGATGCGGCGGCGCTGCGCGTTGCTGATGCGCAGCAGGTCGTGCCCATCAAACTGCAGCGCATCGGCAGTAACGCGGCCCTGCCCTGCCAGCAAGCCCATCAAAGCCATCATGGTGACCGATTTACCGGAGCCTGACTCGCCCACTATGCCCACAATGTCGCCCGTGTTTACCTGCAGATCCACGCCATCTACCGCGCGAAAAGCCCGGCCTACAGGGCCAAACTCTACGCTCAGGTTACGCAGGGTGAGTAAGCTCATGGAATGCAGGCACCAAGCTGGCCAGCCATTGCAGGGGTTGCATTGAACAGGTTCATGCGGCGGTCTTTAGCTTGGGGTCCAGCGCGTCGCGCAGGCCATCGCCCATCAGGTTAATGGCCAGCACCGAAAGCAAAATCGTCAGCCCCGGCAAGGTCACCACCCACCAAGCCCGCTCAATATAGTCGCGCGCCGAGGCCAGCATGGTGCCCCACTCCGGCAACGGTGGCTGCACGCCCAAGCCCAAAAAGCCCAGCGCAGAAATTTCTAAAATAGCCGCTGAAAAGCTCATGGTGGCATGCACGATCAGCGGGGCCATGCAGTTGGGCAGCACGGTAACGAACATCAAACGCAGCGTGCTTGCGCCCGACAAGCGGGCTGCGGTCACGTAGTCGCGGGCCAGCTCGGTCATGGCAGATGCGCGGGCCAAGCGCACGTAAGCTGGCAGCGACACCAAGGCAATCGCCAACATCGCGTTGCGCAGCCCAGGGCCCAAAATAGCAATGATGGCCACGGCCAACAGCAGCGCAGGCAGCGCCATCACAATGTCCATCATGCGCATGACCAAACCGTCTACCACCTTGCCCGAGAAAGCCGCCACCAAGCCCAAGGTAACGCCCGGCACCAAAGCCAATACCACCGACATTAAGCCCACCAGCAGCGACAGCCTGGCACCATGGATCAGCCGCGACAAAATATCGCGGCCCAGTTCGTCGGTGCCAAACAAAAATTCACGCGTGCCGCCAGCCCACACAGGCGGCTGCAAAAAGTGGTCACGGTACTGCTCTATGGGGTCATACGGCGCTACCCACGGCGCAAAAATAGCCAGCAAAGCCACCAGCAGCATAAACACCATGCCCGCCACTGCCCCTTTGTTTTTAGAAAAAGCTTGCCAAAATTCTGCCCAAGGCGACGCAAAGGTCATCGCGTTTTCAGGCACAGCAAGGCTGGCTGGATTTACGGAGGAGGCAACAGTGGTCATACGGTTTAACGCTGGTGCCGAATGCGCGGGTTGGCCATGCCGTACAAAATATCTACCAAAAAGTTGGTCAAAATCACCAAGCTCGCCACCAGCAAAATGCCGTTTTGCACCACCGGATAGTCGCGCCGCCCGATCGCGTCAATCAACCACTTGCCAATACCCGGCCAGGAAAAAATAGTCTCTGTCAACACGGCCCCGCCCATCAGCGTGCCCACCTGCAGGCCAATCACCGTCAGCACTGGAATCAGCGCGTTGCGCAGGGCGTGGATAAAAATTACGCGTGCAGGTGACAAACCTTTGGCCCGCGCGGTGCGCACATAGTCCTCACGCAGCACCTCCAGCATGGACGAGCGCGTCATGCGGGCGATCACGGCCAGCGGAATGGTGCCCAGCACCACGGCGGGCAAAATAAGGTGGCGCACTGCGTCCCACAGCGCGCCTTTGTTAAGGTCCGGGTCGGCCAGCTCGGCGCGCCACGCATCGATCAGCATAAAGCCGGTGACCGGCGGCACATCAAACGCCAAGCTCAGTCTGCCTGATACGGGTGTCCAACCCAAGCCCACAGAGAACACCAAAATCAGCAGCAAGCCCCACCAAAAAATCGGCATCGAATAGCCTGTGAGCGCCACCGTCATCACGCCGTGGTCTGCCAGGGTGCCGCGCTTGACAGCGGCAATTACCCCCGCCGTCATGCCCACCACTAAGGCGAACAGCAACGCCACCAAGGCCAGCTCTAGCGTGGCCGGGAACAAGGTGGTGAACTCGCTCCACACTGTGGCGCGGGTCTTAAGCGATACGCCCAAATCGCCTCGGACCAACTGGCCAAGGTACTGCGCGTATTGCACGGGCAGCGGCTGGTCCAGCCCCAAGCGCTGGAGGGCCTGCGCATGCAGCACCGGGTTCAGGGTGCGCTCGCCCATCATCACCTCAACCGGGTCACCCGGAATCAGGCGAATCAGGGAAAAGGTCAGCAGCGTGACGCCCAAGAAGGTGGGCACCAAAACACCCAGGCGCTTGAAGATGTACGCAAACATTGCTTTGGTTTTTTGAAAAAAAGAGAGCCGGGCTTTGACGTACCAAAACCCGGCTGGTGCGGCACCTGTTAATCCAGGCGCGCTTACTTTACTTGACGCTCACGGCTTCAAAGTCATACACCCCAAACGGGCTGATCTTGAAACCATTGACCTCTTTGCGCATCGGCTGGTTGACCATGGAATGCGCAATCGTGGTCCACGGCATATCGCGCTTGAACACTTCTTGCGCTTTCATGTACAAATCAGTACGCTCTTTTTGGTCCGTGCTGTTACGGGCCTTGAGCACCAAGGCATCAAACTCTTTGCTGCAATAACGCGAGTAGTTAGAACCGCCTACGGCCTCACAGGTTAGCAACACACCCAGAAAGTTGTCCGGGCTGGCGTAGTCACCTGTCCAGCCGATCAAACCGGTGTCATGCTCGCCAGCCTTCATGCGCTTGAGGTATTCGCCCCACTCGTACTGGGTGATTTTGGCCTTCACGCCCACTTTGGCCCAGTCAGCCTGCACCAACTCGGCCATCAGTTTGGCGTTCGGGTTGTACGGGCGCTGCACGGGCATGGCCCACAGTGTCATTTCAAAGCCTTCAGGGTAGCCTGCTTTTTTCAGCAGTTCCTTGGCTTTCTCAGGGTTGTAGGCAGCGTTTTTCAGGTTCTTGTTGTATGACCACAGCGAGGCGGGGAAAGGGTTGCTGGCCTCTTGGCCTTGGCCTTGGTAAACCGCGTCGATGATGGCTTTGCGGTTAATCGCCATGTCCAGCGCTTGGCGCACTTCGAGTTTGGCGGTTTGGGTTTTTTCGGTGTTGTACGACAGGTAGCCGATGTTAAAACCTGGTGCTGTGTCCAGCTTCAGCGCCGGGTCAGCGCGCAGGGCAGCAAGGTCTTGCGGCTTGGGGTAAGACATGATGTGGCACTCACCTGCTTTGAGCTTTTGCACCCGCACGGAGGCATCGGTGGTGATGGCAAAAATCAGGTTGTCCACCAGCACGTCTTTGGCGTTCCAGTATTGGGCAAACTTGGCGTAGCGAATTTGCGCGTCTTTTTGGTAACGCTTGAGCACAAACGGCCCGGTGCCCACGGGCTGCTGGTTGATCATGGCGGCCTGCCCGGCAGCCACCAGTTTGGCCGCATGCTCTGCAGACAAAATAGACGCAAACGGCATGGCAATTTTGATCAGCATGTCAGGGTCTGGCTGCTTGAGCTGAAACACCACGCCATGGTCGCCTGCTTTGGTCATCGATGCCATATTGCCGTCAATGCCTGTGTCGCCAGCGTACGGGAATTCAGCGGGGTAAGCTTTGTTAAACGGGTGGGCTTTATCGGTCATGCGGCCGAAGCTGAAAATCACATCATCGGCATTGAAGTCGCGCGTAGGCTTGAAGTTTTCTGTGGTGTGAAACTTCACGCCCTTGCGCAAATTAAAAGTATAGGTTTTACCGTCAGCAGACACGGTCCACGATTCGGCCAAACCGGGCTTGATGTCGGTGGAGCCTTTTTTAAACTCCACCAAGCGGTTGAACATGGCTTGGCCAGCGGCATCAAAAGTTTGGCCACCTGTGTACTGGGCCGTGTCGAAACCCTCTGGGCTGGCTTCTGAGCAATAAATCAAAGTGCCAGCAGCTTGGGCCGCCACGCTGGCGACTGCAAAGCCCAGCGCTAAAACGAGCTTGTTAAGTTTCATCATTTTCAACTCCCTTTAAAAAGCATCAGAACAATCTGACAATGGATGCAGTTTGCGCTTGATTGTGCACAGCGCTGGTACAGACATACCCTAAAGCGTATCGCTTTGGTGTCAGTTGCGGTTGCACTCTCGCAAGCTATGCAATAACGTCTTTTATCTTGAGCATGAAATGTGCCAATAAGTAGCTTTAGCAGGCTATATTAGGGTCATTTAAGCCTCTGACCCAAGAAAATGCTACACGGACTGCTATTTAATTCATAGTACAAAGAGTTACGCTTTCACACAATCCGCATAGTACCGCTTCACACCATCTGCCCCCACCTGCTCTACCAGGCCGTGAATATCGGTTTCAAAACCTGGGCATTCCAAGTTAAAGGCGCGTGCAAACTTAAGATAGTCCACGATCTTTTTGTTAAACACTTCACCCGGAATGAGCAGCGGTATGCCCGGTGGGTACGGCGTGACCAAACCTACCGTAATGCGGCCCTCTAGTTTGTCGATCTCCACACGCTCGGTTTTGCGGTGGGCGATGTGGGCATAGGCATCGCTGGGGGTCATGGCGGGGTGCAAGTCACTTTGGTACACATCGGTGGTAAGGCGGGCAATGTCGTATTTGGCATACAACTCGTGAATGTGTTGGCACAGGTCGCGCAGGCCCATGCGCTCGTAGCGCGGGTTGGCCTTGCTGAACTCAGGCAAGATGCGCCACATCGGCTGGTTGCGGTCGTAGTCGTCTTTAAACTGCTGCAGCGCGGTCAGCAGTGTGTTCCAGCGGCCTTTGGTAATGCCGATGGTGAACATGATGAAGATGCTGTAGAGCCCGGTCTTCTCCACAATCACGCCGTGCTCGGCCAAAAACTTGCTCACAATGCTGGCCGGAATGCCGGTTTTGGCAAACTTGCCTTGCAAGTCCAGGCCCGGCGTAACGATGGTGGACTTGATCGGGTCCAGCATGTTAAAGCCTTCGGCCAGGTTGCCAAAGCCGTGCCAATTGGGCTTGGCTTTGGTGCCTTTGCCGTGCTGCTTGGCCTCGCCGTGCAGCATCCAGTCTTTGGCATCGGTCATGCCCTCTTCGGCAAATTTGTCGGGGCCCCACACCTTAAACCACCAGTCGTCGCCGTAGTCTTTGTCTACCTTGCGCATGGCCCGGCGAAAGTCTAGCGCTTCCAAAATGCTCTCTTCCACCAGCGCGGTGCCGCCGGGCGGCTCCATCATGGCAGCGGCCACGTCGCAGCTGGCAATGATGGCGTACTGCGGGCTGGTGCTGGTGTGCATCAAATACGCTTCGTTGAACAAATGGCGGTCTAGCTTGCGGTTTTGCGCGTCTTGCACCAGTACGTGGCTGGCCTGCGATATGCCGGCCAGCAGCTTGTGGGTAGACTGGGTGGCAAACACCAGCGCCTCTTTAGGCCGTGCACGCTTTTTGCCCATGGCGTGGAACGAGCCGTAAAAGTTATGGAAGGCCGCATGCGGCAGCCAGGCTTCGTCAAAATGCAGGGTGTCCACGTAGCCGTCCAGCTTGGTCTTGATGGTTTCGGTGTTGTACAGCACGCCGTCGTAGGTGCTTTGGGTGATGGTCATTACGCGCGGCTTAACTTTTTTAGCGTCCACATGCTTTAGCAGCGGGTTGGCTTTGATCTTGGCCTGGATGGTGGCGGGGTCAAACTCGCTCTCGGGTATTGGGCCAATAATGCCAAAGTGGTTGCGGGTGGGCTTGAGGAAGACCGGAATCGCACCGGTCATGATGATGGCGTGCAAAATCGACTTGTGGCAGTTGCGGTCAACCACCACCACATCACCTGGGGCTACCGTGTGGTGCCAGACCATTTTGTTGCTGGTGCTGGTGCCGTTGGTGACAAAAAAGCAATGGTCAGCGTTAAAAATCCGCGCTGCGTTTTTCTCACTCTCACCAATCGCGCCGTCATGGTCTAGCAGCTGACCTAGCTCTTCTACTGCGTTGCATACGTCAGCGCGCAGCATGTTTTCGCCAAAAAACTGGTGGAACATTTGGCCAATGGGCGACTTGAGAAAAGCCACCCCACCCGAGTGGCCGGGGCAGTGCCAGCTGTACGAGCCGTCTTCGGCGTAGTCCAGCAAGGCTTTAAAAAACGGCGGTTGCACGCCTTCCAAATAGCTTTTGGCTTCGCGCAAAATATGCCGCGCCACAAACTCGGGCGTGTCCTCAAACATGTGGATAAACCCATGCAGCTCGCGCAAAATGTCGTTAGGCAAATGGCGGCTGGTTTTGGTCTCGCCGTACACGTACAGCGGCACATCGGCGTTTTTGCGGCGCACCTCGGCGATGAAGGCGCGCAGGTTCAGCACCGCAGGGTCTAGCTCTTCACCGGGGGTAAATTCATCGTCGTCCAGCGACAAAATAAAGGCACTGGCGCGGCTTTGCTGCTGGGCAAACTGGCTTAAATCGCCATAGCTGGTAACGCCCAGCACCTCAAAGCCCTCTTTTTCAATGGCCTCGGCCAGGGCGCGGATGCCCAAGCCAGAGGTGTTTTCAGAGCGAAAGTCTTCGTCGATGATGACAATAGGAAAGCGAAATTTCATGCCAGCTCCATGCAGCGTTGAAATGGGTAAGCCGGCACAGTAACCGGGGCAGATGCTGACACTAACACCTGTGTTAGCGCCGAACGAATCGCAAAGTGTAAGGATTTTCTGTGACACAGCACTTGCAAAGCCCAAGTTTTGCCGCAAAATGTGGTGCACTACATACAGGAGAGCGTTCCATGGCAATATCTTCAATTTGGTGGGTGCTGGCGCTGCTGGTGGCCATTGCAGAGCTAACCACTGGCACGTTTTATTTGCTGATGGTCTCGCTGGGCCTGGTGGCCGGTGCTGTGGCTGCGCACATGGGCATACCGCTGACAGCGCAAATTATCATTGCTGCAGTGGTCAGCGGCGGTGCCACGGCCGCTTGGCATTTTTACAAAACCAAACAGCCCGGTGCAGCGCACGCCCAAGCCAACCCCGATGTTAACCAAGACGTAGGTGCTACCGTGCAAGTTGAAGCTTGGCGCGCCGACGGTAGCGCTACGGTGAAATACCGTGGCGCGCAATGGGCAGTAGAGGCGGCGCCTGGCGTGGCGCACACACCGGGCAGCTACCGGGTGCAAGAAGTCAAAGGCTCAACCTTGGTGGTGCAACCTGTGTAGAGCCTACAGCGCCCCTACAGCCCACCCGCCTACCCCAACATACAACGCAAGAAAAAAAGTCAGTCAGTTTCATTTTTTGAATTTTAATTAACGGAGGATTTATGACATTTGCAATCGTTTTACTGGTGCTTGCCATCGTATTTATTTACATGACGGTTAAACCAGTGCCGCAGACCAATGCCTGGGTGATAGAGCGCTTGGGCAAGTACCACAGCACGCTGACCCCGGGGCTTAACTTTGTAATGCCTTTTATTGACAAAGTTGCCTACAAACACAGCCTGAAAGAGATCCCGCTGGACATTGCCAGCCAGGTGTGTATTACCCGGGACAACACCCAGCTGCAAGTGGACGGCATTTTGTATTTTCAGGTGACCGATGCGCAGCGCGCCAGCTATGGTTCTAGCAACTACATATTGGCCATCAGCCAGCTGGCGCAAACCTCGCTGCGCAGCGTGATCGGCAAGCTGGAGCTAGACAAAACCTTTGAAGAGCGCGACATCATCAACGCGCAAGTGGTGGCGGCGATTGACGAGGCTGCGCTGAACTGGGGCGTGAAGGTGCTGCGCTACGAGATCAAAGACCTGACCCCACCGAAAGAAATTTTGCACGCCATGCAAGCGCAAATTAC
Source organism: Polaromonas sp. (assembly GCA_043778205.1). Lineage (GTDB taxonomy): Bacteria > Pseudomonadota > Gammaproteobacteria > Burkholderiales > Burkholderiaceae_C > JAAFIP01. Next base: position 19,329 of record JAYWGO010000071.1, read on the forward strand.
GGCTGAACGCGGCAAGCGCGCGCTGATTGCGGCATCCGAAGGCCGCCGCCAAGAACAAATTAACATTGCCACCGGCGAGCGAGAGGCTTTTATTGCCCGCTCAGAGGGCGAAAAGCAAGCCGCCATTAACAACGCGCAGGGCGAGGCAGCCTCCATTACCGCTGTAGCCGACGCGACTGCGGGTGCTATCGAGCGCATTGCCGCTGCCATTCGCCAGCCCGGTGGCGAGCAGGCTGTGCAGCTTAAAGTAGCTGAAAAAGCCGTAGAAGCCTACAGCAAAGTGGCCGCAGAATCGACCACCACTTTGATCGTGCCCAGCGACATGACCCAGGTTAGCACCTTGATCAGCTCAGCCATGAAAATGATCCAAACGCAGCAAAAGTAGCCATGTCTAAAAATGTTTTAGGCACGCCCCTGGTGCCCTGTTCTTACGACCCGTTGACCGGCTACTTTAGAGACGGCTGCTGCAAAACCGACGCGCACGACCACGGCTCCCACGTGGTGTGTGCACGGGTTACGCAAGAGTTTTTGGTCTATTCGCTGCAGCGCGGCAACGACCTGATGACCCCGCAGCCGCAGTTCAGGTTTACCGGCTTGGTCGCTGGCGACCGCTGGTGCCTGTGCGCCGCCCGCTGGCAAGAAGCCCTGCACGCAGGCGTAGCACCCCCAGTCATCCTAGAGTGCACCCACGCCAAAGCGCTAGAGTTTGTTAGCCTGGAAGACCTGCAAAAAAACGCGTACACGGCCCACAGTGCGCCCTGAGGGCACGTTGAGGGCACGTTGCGCATACCTTGAGTTTTGGCCGTTTATTAGCAGTTGCGCCAGCCCTGCGGCATTGCCCAATTTGCATGCGTTTGATGCCTCTGGCCCAAGGAAATGCTGCACAGGCAGCTATACTAAAAATAGCAAGTGATTGGTTAAAATAGAGCCTATGAAAAAAACCTATCCACTGGCACCCGAAGGCAAAAACCCTGACCGCGTGCTAGATGCCACCAAACACGATGTGCGCAAGTACCTTAAGCGCTGCCGCGCAGCCAAGCTGCCTGCTGACGTAGATTTTTGGGATTTTGACTGTTTGGTGGGTGCCGACAAAGCCACGGCGCAAGCGGTGCATGTGGCCGAAATTACCAAGCACATTGACATTCTTGCGCTGGCAGGCCACACCAGTGTGTATGTAGAAATTGAAGCCAAAGCGGGCATGCGGGCGTACACCGAACGCCCTCCTGAACCAGAGCCTTCCCCAGAACCTACAGTAGACGGCTCAACCGTAAGTCGCGCCGACTGACGGCTAACTAGCGCAGTTAATTGAAACGCTATTTTTAGGCGTTTTAGCCCTATCGCCCAAGGAAATGCTGCATGGGTAGCTATTTATTTTGTAGTAGGGTGGTTTGTATTGCTAAGGTTTTAGCAGCCCGTGACAATGCTTTTGTGCCTTGTTCACCTTGGTCGGGCGACGGGACATGTTATTTGCAAACTTCCGCGAATCACGCGCAGGTGACGTAAGTATTTGCCCGTTTGGTAGTACGACGCGCCTTCGCTACAGTTTGCAAATAACACGCTCCCATCGCTTCTCCCTGTCAACTTTGGTAGGTGAAGGCACGTGGGGCGGTCGAATGTGGCGGTTACCGGCGGTGCACTAACCCAAGACCGGGAACACGCAGGGCTACGTGTGCAGAGGCAACCGAAACCTTGACTCTCTTTGCATCAAATGCCCCCACACCAAACCGGCAAAGCGTCGATTGAGTGTGGCCTTGATGAAAATCTGGAAAAAGGCGCGTCGTACTACCAAACGGGCAAATACTTAGGCTACCTGCGC
>JAYWGO010000072.1:0-6514 GCA_043778205.1 Polaromonas sp.
CGTACTACCAAACGGGCAAATACTCAGGTGGCCTGCGCGTGATTCGCGGAAGTTTGCAAATAACATGTCCCGTCGCCCGACCAAGGTTATCAGGGCACATAAGCATTGCCACGGGCTGTTCAACAACAGCAGACAACTACACAAGCAACCGAAGGCACACAAGCATTGCTACGGGCTGCTAAGAAGCCTAAACCAAAAAACAAGCTGCTACAAAATACATAGCTACCCGTGCAGCATTTCCTTGGGCGCTAGCCCTAAAAAGCTTATTTTTTAGCTGCAGCAGGTGGTGCTGTAGCAGCCCCGGGGCTAGTTAACAACCAAAGCGACTTGAGCTTGACCAGCTCTTCTTCAAAGCGGGCGTTAATGCGTTTTTTCTCGCCCTCTTGGTCCACAATGAAGCGCTTTTGCACCGCCACACTGTTGTCGTTGTCTTCTACTTGGCGCTTGAGCGACTGCGGTGCTTTAGCCGGGTCTTTTTTGTAAAACTCCAGCTCGGTGTTAATGTCGACGCGCTGCGCGGCCAGCTCGGTGACGCGCTTGGTGGCGGCGCGCATCACATCGTCTACCTGGTTCAGGGCCTCTAGGCGCTCTTTGTCGTGGCTGGCGCGGCTGGGGTAGCGGGTTAGCAGGGCGCGGTCTTTGCGTTTGTCTTCGGCGGCGCGGGCGCGCTCTTCGGCCAGTGCTTTTTGCACATTGTCAAAAGCACGCTCTTCTTCCACCGTCATTACCGGTTTAACCGTGCGCTTTACCGTGCCGCTCACGTTGAGTTCTTTTTGGTCACGGTCAGCGCACTCGGGGATGGGGCGGTCGGAGGTGAGCTTGCGGCCTTTGGCATCAATGCAGGTGAAAATCTGCGCGCACACCAGCGTGCTGGTGCAGCACAGGCCTGCCAGCAGGGTGGTTTTAAGTCCTTGTTGAACGCGCGTTGTCATGGTACTTGCGTGGTGTAGCTTGGTTGGCGGCTTGTAGCTGGCTGGGTTTACGTAGTGCGTGGTGTGTGGTGTATGGTGTGTGGTGCCCATTACCCGTTACACATGCTACTTTAACGCAGGAAACCTGGTTTAGGTTGTCTGGGTTGCCAGCAAGGCCGGGTTTTCATCTACACCGTAGCGCTGGCGGTAGGCCAGCACGGCGCTGCTGTGCTGGGCCATGGTGTCGCCGCTGGCCTGCAAATAGTGCAATAAGTCACGCAATGTGGCTATCGCGCAGACCTCTAGGCCCAGCACCTGGGTTACGTACTGCACGGCGCTGTGGGCTACATCGCGCTGGCCGGTGGCGGTTTGTTCGGTGGCCATTTCTTGCCGGTCCAGGGCAATGGCCACGGCATGCGGCGTAGCGCCAGCGGCCTTGATGATGGCGATAGACTCCCGTGCGGCGGTGCCCGCCGACATCACATCGTCCACAATCAGCACCCGGCCCACCACGGGTGCGCCCACCAGGGTGCCGCCCTCGCCGTGGTCTTTGGCTTCTTTGCGGTTGTAGGCGTAGGGCACGTTGCGCCCCAGCCGGGCCAGCTCGATGGCCACTGCAGCGGCCAGAGGAATGCCTTTGTAGGCCGGGCCAAACAGCATGTCAAACACAATGCCGCTGGCGATAATACGCTGGGCATAAAACTGCGCCAGGCGGCCTAGCTTGGCACCGTCGTCAAACAAACCGGCGTTGAAAAAATAGGGCGACAACCGGCCTGCTTTGGTAGTAAATTCACCAAAGCGCAGTACGCCAGAGTCCACCGCAAACTGCACAAAATCCAGCGCTAACGCAGCAGGCTTAGCCTGCAAGGGCGCGCTTTCTGCGGGTGCACCGCCTGCTAATGGCTTGTGCGCTGCTGGGTTGCCTGCAGGCGCGGGGTGAGAGTTTGTTAGCATTGCAAATTATTCAGTACAAATATTCAGTACTACAGGGCCAGCGATGAAAAAATCACTTTTTAAAATTACCAGTCTGAACTTTAACGGCATTCGCTCAGCGGCCACCAAAGGCATGGAAAGCTGGGTCGCGCAGACAGCCCCTGATTGTATGTGTGTGCAGGAGATCAAGGCCCAAGCGCCCGACATGGCGGGCAAGTTTGAGCAGATCGCCGGTATGCAGGGCTATTTTCAGTTTGCCGAGAAAAAAGGCTACAGCGGAGTGGGCGTGTACACGCGCCATGTGCCCAGCGCGGTGGTGATTGGCTTTGACGGTGGCGAGTTTGATGCCGAAGGCCGCTATGCCGAGCTGCGTTTTGACACGCCAGCGCGCAAGTTCTCGGTGATCAGCAGCTATTTTCCCAGCGGCTCCTCGGGCGAGGAGCGGCAACTGGCCAAGTACCGGTTTTTGGCCAAGATGTACCCGCATTTGCTGGCCTTGAAAAAGCAGCGGGAGTTTGTGCTGTGCGGCGACATCAACATTGCGCACCAAGAGGCCGACCTGAAGAACTTTAAAAGCAATGCTAAAAACAGCGGCTTCTTGCCAGACGAGCGGGCCTGGATGACCAAGTTAACCACCGAGGCAGGCGTAGCCGACGTGTACCGCCGTTTGCAGCCCAGCACCACCGACACCTGCTACACCTGGTGGAGCCAGCGCGGCCAGGCCTATGCCAAGAATGTGGGTTGGCGGCTGGACTACCATTTGGCAACCCCGGCGATGGCGGCGTTGGCGCGGGAGGAGGCCATCTACAAAACCGAGAAGTTTTCGGACCATGCGCCTTTGACTATTGGCTATGATTTTGCTTTGTAGCGGGCTGTGTTACTACATATTCAATAGCTGACTATTCAGCATTTCCTCGGGTCAGGAGTTGAAATGCTTGAAACTCTTGGTTTTTCGTGTTTTCTAAGGTCTTTGAAGATTGCTCTCCCTGCTTTTGTACGTTTGCGCCGCTTGAGTGTGGCCTTGCTGCAAAATCTTCCAAAATCACGCACGAAATCAGGGCGCGTTAGGTTACCTTATGCACCGCGCGCCTTTTTCCAGATTTTCATCAAGGCCACACTCAATCGACGCTTTGCCGGTTTGGTTTGGGGGCATTTGACGCTAAGTGGGTCAAGTTTTCGGTTGCCGTTACAAACGTAGACCTGCGTGATCCCTGACTTTAGGTAGCGCACTGCCGGTTACCGTCACATGCATCTACCCTACGTGCCTTCACCTACCAAATTTGCCAGGGAGAAGCGATGGGAGCGTGTTATTTACAAACTGGAGCGAAGGCGCGTCGTACTTCCAAGCGGGCAAATACTCAGGTTACCTGCGCGTGATTCGCGGAAGTTTGCAAATAACATGTCCCGTCGCCCGACCAAGGTGAATAGACCTACATAAGCATTGCCACGGGCTGTTAAAAAACCTCAGTCAAAAAACCAAGCCACTGCAAAATACATAGCTACCCGTGCAGCATTTCCTTGGGTCAACCCCATAAATCGCTGCAAACCCGATGAAACCAGCCACAACCCCTAAAATGCAGACATGACACTAAACAATAGCCAAACCATTGCCTTGGCCCTGGAGACTTTTGACATTGAAGCGGCTGCCATTCAAGGCTTGCGCAACCGCCTGGCCACCAGCAGCGCAGGGCAAGCTGCTTTTACCCAAGCCGTGGCGCTCATGCTGGCCACGCGCGGGCGGGTGGTGGTGATGGGCATGGGCAAAAGCGGGCATATTGGCCGCAAAATTGCGGCCACCTTGGCCTCTACCGGCACCTCGGCCATGTTTGTCCATCCCGGCGAGGCCAGCCATGGCGATTTGGGCATGGTCAAAGCCATTGACTGCGTACTGGCCATTTCTAACTCTGGCGAGAGCCAAGAATTTAACGCTATTTTGCCTGCCATCAAACGCCTGGGCACGCCCATTGTGGCCATGACCGGCGGTGCCAGCTCTACCCTGGCCGAGCACGCCACCGTGGTGCTAGACACCAGCGTGGCCAAAGAGGCTTGCCCGCTTAACTTGGCCCCCACCGCCAGCACCACCGCCCAGCTGGCCACCGGTGACGCGCTGGCGGTTACGCTGCTAGAGGCGCGCGGTTTTAAAGCCGAAGACTTTGCACGCTCTCACCCTGGCGGCAGCCTGGGCCGCAAACTGCTGACCTTGGTGCGCGATGTCATGCGCACCGGCGATGCCGTGCCCCGCGTGCTGCCCAGTGCCAGCTTTATTGCGCTGATGCGTGAGATGAGCAACAAAGGCTTAGGGGCAGCGGCGGTGGTCGATGCGGCAGGCGTGCCCGTGGGCATTTTTACCGACGGCGACCTGCGCCGCTTGGTCGAGCGCGGCTCAGACCTGCGGGCACTGACGGCGCACGACGTAATGCACCCCAACCCACGCAGCGTCAGCGCCCAGGCACTGGCTGTGGATGCCGTGCAACTGATGGAGCAGCACAGCGTTACCAGTGTGCTGGTAACCGATGCCCAGGGCGTGCTGATTGGCGCACTCAACAGCAACGACCTGCTGCGCGCCAAAGTGATTTAGATCACCCCAACAGCGCGCTACTACACCCCCACCACCTCTCCATGACCAACGCCCTCACCCCCGCTGTCATTCCTGCCTTCACCCCAGCGGCTGTTTTTGCGCCCGCGCTGCTGCTGCGCGCCCAGGCCGTGCGGGTGGTGTTTTTTGACGTTGACGGCGTGCTCACCGACGGCGGCCTGCACTTTGGCGAGGCGGGCGAGAGCCTCAAGCGCTTTAACGTACTGGACGGCCAGGGCTTTAAACTGCTGCAGCGCGCCGGCATTCACATCGCCGTTATCACCGGGCGCGACAGTGCAGCCCTGCGCACCCGCCTGCACGCACTGGGCGTACAGCACGCGGTCTACGGCACCGAAGACAAGCGCCCCGCCGCAGAAGCAATATTGCAGACCCTGGGCCTGGACTGGTCGCAAACTGCAGCCATGGGCGACGACTGGCCCGACCTGCCCCTGCTGGCGCGCTGCGCGCTGGCCTGCGCACCCGCCAACGCGCATACCGAAAATTTGGCCATCGCCCACTACACCACCGCAGCACGCGGCGGCCACGGCGCGGCGCGCGAACTGTGCGACTTGATTTTGACGGCGCAAGGCCACTACGCGCGGTTTTTAGCGCAGGCTTTAGCGGCCTAAAACTGCAAAATACCGCAAAAGACCGACCTAGAACGCGCAAAATGTGTTTGGCCATGCACCAACGTTTAGCTTTTAGCCCACCCACTGCCGTAAAAGCGGGGCCACCATGAGCGCCCGCTTTGGCTGGGCCTGGCACCTGCTTAAAACCCTGTGGTACGCCTCCACCACCTACCTGCCGGTGGTGTTTATTGTGCTGTTGGCACTGGGCACCTGGTGGCTGGCGCGCAATACGCCCGGGCTGGCAGGGCCCACTGCCGTGCAAACCGTTAAGCACGAGCCCGACTACTTTATGCGCAACTTTGCGGTCCGAAGTTTTGACGCGGCAGGCCAGCTAAAAAGTGAGCTGGCAGGCCAAGAGGGCCGCCACTACCCCGACACCCAAGTGCTAGAAATTGACGGCGCACGCATTCGCTCGTTCGCCCAAGGCCAGCTCACCACCGCCACCGCCAACCGCGCCTACGCCAACGCAGACGGCTCGCAAGTGCAACTGGTGGGCAACGCGCTGGTAGTGCGCGAACCCGGCAAAGACGCCGCCGGCAACGCCCAGCCACGGCTGGAGTTTCGCGGCGAGTTTTTGCATGCTTTTTTAAACACCGAAAAAGTCCAGTCGCACAAACCCGTAACCATCATTCGGGGCAGCGACCAGTTTGTGGCCGACACTTTGCAGTACGACAACTTAGCCCGCGTGGTGCAACTGCAAGGCCGCGTCAAAGGCACTTTTAACCCCAAGGCCACACCATGAGCCACCCTCAAAACCACCCTCCAAGCCAATCTACTGCACTGGCGACCAACGCGCCCTTGGTGTTCATCACCGGGGCCTCCAGTGGCATTGGTCAGGCGTTGGCCTGGCGCTTTGCCCAAGCCGGCTACCGCCTGGCCTTGGTAGCGCGCCGCACCGCAGAGGTAGAACACTGGGCCAGCGCCATGAAACTAAGCCCCGGCAGCTACGCTATTTACAGCGCCGATGTGGCCCACACCGACAGCATTGCCGCTGCAGGCGCGGCCTGCCTGGCCAGCCAAGGCCTCCCCGACGTGGTGATTGCCAACGCCGGTATCAGCGTGGGCATGGACTCGGCGGTGCGCAGCGACATCGACGTGATGGCGCAAACCTTTGCCACCAATAACATTGGTTTGGCTGCCACCTTTCACCCGTTTATCAGTGCCATGGAGGCGCGCAAAACCGGCCGTTTGGTGGGCATTGCCAGCGTAGCCGCCATCCGCGGCCTGCCGGGCCATGGCGCTTACTGCGCCAGCAAAGCCGCCGTGGTGGCCTATTGCGAGAGCCTGCGCGGCGAGATGCGCGCAGCCACCGGCAAGCAGGGTGTCAAAGTGGTCACCATTGCGCCGGGCTATATCGACACACCGCTGACGCGCGGCAACAGCTACACCATGCCGTTTCTCACCAAGCCCGAGGTTTTTGCCGACCGTGCCTACCAGGCCATCACGCAAGGCACCAGTTACCGCGT
>JAYWGO010000073.1:0-21117 GCA_043778205.1 Polaromonas sp.
TCACCGTGCCACGCGGTGCAGCGGGCTTTTTTGCCGACAACATTCGTTTTGCGGGAGGTGTGCGGGCGTTGTCGGATGTGGGGGCGGCTGGGCAAATCACGGCCAATGCGGCCAGCACGATTGCGGTGGAAGATGATGCGAGGCTCAGTGTGTCTGGCACGACCGGGGCAGATGCGGGTGCCATCAGACTGGGCGCTACGCAAAAAATCACAGTTGCGGCTTCAGTTGATATTGCCGCTGATGGGGGCACGTATGCGCCCGGCTTGAGTGAAGGCAAAGGTGGGCTTATTGAATTCAAGTCGGCTGAAGTCGTATTGCCGGCTGCGTTGGGTTTTGGGGACATGGCGCCACTACAGGTGCATGCGCAGGGTTCAAACGCCACGGGTTTGAATTTAGCCCAATTTGGCCGGATTGACGTGCAGGAATCAGCCTTGTTCAACTATAACGTTGGGAGCAGTACGTTACTGAGCAGCGATTCAACAACAGCAACCAGGTCCCGGCGCGCAACCAGGTCGACTTTGAATGCTACTTCCACTGACCATACAGAAAGTACCACTGTTGTTGCACTGGCACCCTCTGGGGACGGGCAACTTTTACTCCTGGAAACGCGAGCGGTGCTGGACATCGAGTCCAGCATCGTTGCGTTCAACACCAACCCACTGGCAACGCAAACCAGGACCGATGTTGTCCGCGTCAAGGTTATAGACAGTGCAGGAGATGTAAATTCAACGCCTCTGGTCAATACACTTGGCTTGCAAAGCAGTTTTACAGTTTTAGGGCTTACAAAAAGCGGTTGGGTGATCAAGGAAACTGCCAATCCGACCAGCCTGCCTGGCAGTATGGAACGCTTGTATTTTGTTCAAGCCGATGGATCAGTCGTCAAGACTGCTGACGTTCAAGCCAACTCAAAACTGGTTGGACTTTTGGGCGGCGGTGTTTTGGTTCGTGAAACTGCAGCAGGTGGCCTTATTAATGAATTGGTTTTTGACAGAAACGGCAATTTGGCGGCAAACCCACCCGCCTTGCTGGCAAATGAAAACCTGACAAAGTCACTAAAGTCACTAAACCTGTCGAGTTTAAATTTTGATCAGCGACGGGAGCTTCAGATCAATACAGCTGGTGGACTTGTTTATGTTGATCTGGCGGACAACACTGTAGAAAAAACGCTGGGCGCACCAATTGGGCAGGGTCGGCTGGCTGGGCACATCAATCAAACCGGGTTCTTTGGCAATTCGACGGTCACCACAGTAACCGGACTAAATTACGACCAACTGGATGTCAGTGGAGTCGTTCAAGGCAGTACGTTTACGCCGTTATTTGAGTTGGCAAGAACAACAAGGGACTCATCTACGCCAATTCCACAGCGCAACCGGCCGTTTGATATTTCAAGCAATACAGCGCGAACCAGCCTTGGCAATGTGATCGGCAATAACGTCATTTTGAACAGCGGAAGGTTTATCGTGCTGGGAGATGACAGATCAACCAGCAGTCAGATACGCGCTACACGAAGTTATGTTCCTTCTTTTGTGGAAACTTCAAACGAAAATATTTCTATTACTTCGCAGCAAAGATACACGGTCGTCAATCGGCAAGTGGAAAGCCGCCCTTCTTCAAATCAAGGCACCAACGGCAGCCTACTTTCACCCCTGCTGTTAGCGACCCAAGCTGGCCAAACCAACGGCATAACAACCAATCCTTCAGCACCAGCACCAGCACCAGCACCAGCACCAGCACCAGCACCTGCACCTGCACCTGCACCTGTGCCAGCGCCTGCACCAACGCCCGCGCCCGCGCCCAGCCCAGCCCCGACCCCGGCACCAGTTCCCGACCCACCAGCCCCGCCACCTATTCCTGCGCCCAAACCAACGCCCGCACCTACACCGGCACCTACACCTACACCGGCACCCCCAGTACCGGCGCCTGCGCCAACTCCACCAGCCCCAGCCGTCGCTGTGCCAAGCGCCCCAGCCCCAGCGGCACCCGTTGCTGCATCCCCGCCGCCTGCTGCGGCCCCTGCAGTCGCAGCCAGCCCAGCGCCCAGCGCCCGTCCACCTGCTGCGCCCACATCGCCCGCCAGCACAGGCTGGGGCAGCGCGCCTGCTGCAGCGCCTAGCACAGCAGCAGGCGTGCCATCCGGTGCCAGCACCGGTGCCGCTGGCGGCGCATCTTCTAGTGGTTCTGCAAGCGGCTCTATCGGTGCACCGGGTGGCCTGCCGGGCGCGGGCAGTGCACCGTCGGGCGCAGCAGCAGGTACCAGCCGCCCCCCGCTTAACCTGAACTTGCCGCGCACCCAACCCGCTTACCCTTACCGCCCGCCATTGGCCACACCCGGCGGCAGCCTGGCCGAACGGGCCAATGCCCAGCTCAACCCCAAGACGCGCGACACATTTGCCGAAAGCATTGACGCTGCTGCCGATATTGACTGCCTTAAACCACCGCCCAAAGACAAAGCCACCACCGCCCTGCAAGGGCTCTTTGGCATCTTCACCACCCTGCAAAAGCTTTACGAAGAGAAATGTAAAAGATGAACTTTTCAATAATCAGCACCGCCGTTGCCCAAACCCTTTCCACGGCCACTTCATCCGTTACTGCTCTAGCGGCCAACGCGGCCTCTAACGCAGCTGCGGCCAACCCCTATGGCCTAGGTGCCATCTGGTCACAAGGTGATTGGGTGGCCAAGGGCTGCCTGCTGCTGCTGGCCATCATGTCGATTGCCAGCTGGACCGTGCTGGTCAGCAAAACCATCGAGCTGCGCAAGCTCAAAGCGCATGCCGCCAGCGCCCACGCCAGCTTTCAGCCCATTCACCACTTTGGCGCTAATTTAACCAAGCTGGCGGTGGATAACCCACTGCGTTTTGTGGCCGAATCAGGTCTTGACGCTGCCCGCCAGTTCGGCACACTAAAGCCCAGGGTGGACTACGACACCTGGACTATTCGCGCCATTGAGCAAGCTTTGTCCAAGGTGCAGTCGCGCATGCAAGCCGGTATGGGGGTGCTGGCCACTATTGGCTCTACCTCACCGTTTGTGGGCCTGTTTGGCACGGTGTGGGCCATCTACACCGCGCTGGTCAAAATAGGTGCATCGGGCCAAGCGTCTATCGACCGAGTGGCAGGCCCCGTGGGCGAGGCGCTCATCATGACTGCCATTGGCTTGGCTGTGGCCGTACCGGCGGTGTTTGGCTACAACTGGCTGCTGCGCAAAAACAAGCTGGCGCTAGAAGGCGTGCGCAGCTTTGGTGCCAAGCTGCACGTAGTGCTGCTGTCTAGCACTTTAACGGCTGACCCTGCTAAGCCTGCAGCCAAGCCTGCCGACCTGCAAGGCTAACACCATGGCCATGTACACCGCCGGGGACGGCACTGACAATGCAGACGACGATGGCTGGATGGCCGAGATCAACACCACACCGCTGGTAGACGTGATGCTGGTGCTCCTGATCATTTTTTTGCTGACCATTCCCGTGGTCAGCGCTACAGTCAATTTAAATTTACCGATAGAAAACGCCCAGCAGCGCGACACCAGCGGCGACTACATCGTCATCAGCGTAGACCGCGCAGGCAACCTGTACTTTAACGAAACCTATGCCCCCAACCTGCAGGCCCTGTCCAGCATGATCGGCCAAGTCGCCACCCGCAACCCCCAACCCGCACTGCACATCCGCGCCGATGCCAATGCCCCCTACAGCTACATAGGCCAAGTGATTGACACTGCCCAAGGCTACGGCTTTGCCAAAGTAAGCCTGGTAACCGAACCCCTGCAAACGCCGCAAACCAGGAGCACACCATGAAGCTGTACAGCCAACACCTCTCACCCCAGCTGGGCGGTCAAGAGGCTGAGCCCAGCCCCATGATCGAGATGAACACCACGCCACTGATCGACGTGATGCTGGTACTCATTGTCATGCTGATCATCACTATTCCCATGCAGCTGAACACTGTCAACCTGGACATGCCCTCAGAGCAGGTGTCCACCGTGGTACCCGAAGTTATCGTTGTGCAAATGGACGCAGCCGGCTTCTTGCGCTGGGGCAGTGAGGGTGTGCCCGATATCGCCACTTTGACCACCAAAGTTAGCACAGTTGCAGCCCTGCCTAACCAACCCGAGCTGCACCTGCGCCCGTCTGCTGACACGCCCTATGCGTATGTAGCGGCGTTTTTGGCTATGGCGCAGAAGGCGGGGTTGACGAAGGTGGGGGTGGTGAATTGACGCGCTGCTAAATTTATGTTCTGGCAATGCGCTTGCTGTGCACTTGCTGTGTATTTGCTGTGCTCGCTCTGGCGCTTGGTATGGACGGCTTCGCGGCTGTCCCCCGCCCTGCGGGCTCCTCCTTAATGCCGCTACGCCGTCCATACCAAGCGCCAGGGCTGCGTACTGGGAATGGTTGGGGCAAAGACGTTTGATGACCCGCCACTTCGCGAGAGCAGGCCGGCGGTGTACTCAGCGCAGCGGCATAAAGGAGGAGGCAGCGGCCCTAGGCCGCAACGGGGGACAGCCGCGAAGCTGAGTACACTGCCGGCCTGGTCCTGTACAAAACAGGGAGCAAGCCACTGGCGTGCTCCCGTACAAAAAATGAAGGTATCCAAGGTCTGGGATAATCACCTCCATGAGCATTACTATCAAAGACGAAGCCGGCATAGCAGGCATGCGCTTGGCGGGCCGGCTGGCCGCTGAAACGCTGGACTACCTTACGCCGTTTATCAAACCCGGCGTAACCACCAAAGAGCTGGACACCCTGGCGCTGAATTTTGTAACCCAAGTGCAGCAGTGCACTTCGGCCACTGTAGGCTACGCGCCGCAAGGCTACCCGCCGTTTCCAGGGGCTATTTGTACCTCAGTTAACCATGTGGTGTGCCACGGCATGCCCAACGACAAGGCGCTGAAAAAGGGTGACATCATCAACATTGACGTGACGGTAATTAAAAACGGCTGGCACGGTGACACCAGCCGTATGTATTTGGTAGGCGAGGTATCGCCGTTTGCCAAACGCCTGTGCGCGCTGACCTATGACGCCATGTGGCACGGCATAGCCAAGGTGAAAGCGGGTGCCCGGCTGGGCGATATTGGCGCTGCCATCCAGAAATTTGCTGAAGGCAACGGCTACAGCGTGGTGCGCGAGTTTTGCGGCCACGGGGTGGGCGAGAAGTTTCACGAAGAACCACAGGTGCTGCACTACGGCAAAGCCGGCACTGGCGAGGTGCTGGTACCGGGCATGATTTTCACCATTGAGCCCATGATCAACCTGGGCCGCAAAGACATCCGTGAGCTGGGCGACGGCTGGACGATTGTGACCAAAGACCATTCACTCTCAGCCCAGTGGGAGCACAGTGTGCTGGTGACTGAAACAGGTTGGGAGATCATGACCCAGTCAGCCGGCACACCGCCGCCGCCTGCGTTCGCCACTGCAGCCATGGCTACAGCTTAAAACTACCTTACTACTATTTTAATAGCTGCCTATTCAATGTTTTCTTGGGCCAAAGAGCAATATCGATTAAAAAAAGACGGTATTTTAGCGGCTGTGGCCGCCACTGGCGCGTCTACCCGCAGCGTCAAGCGCCAGTTGCGCCAGCTGAGCGATGCGACCGACGACGTGCTGCGCAAGCTGTGGATGGAGGCTGCTTTTGGCACTGGCTGCGCGCTGGTGGCCGTGGGCGGCTATGGCCGTGGTGAGCTGTTCCCTTACTCAGATGTTGATGTGCTGCTGCTGCTGCCCGACGATGCCGCACCAGAAACTGACGCGCTGCTCAAATCGCAAATTGAGACCTTTATTACCGCTTGCTGGGACGCGGGACTAGAAATAGGCTCTAGCGTGCGCACGCTGGCCGAATGCTTGGCCGAGGCCGCGGTTGATGTGACCATTCAAACCAGCCTGCTAGAGTCGCGCCACATTGCCGGCGATGCCAAGCTGGTTGCGCGCTTTACCAAGGCGTTTACCGCTGCGCTAGACCCTGCTGCTTTCTTTACCGCTAAAACGCTGGAAATGCGCCAGCGCCACACCAAGTTTGAAGACACACCCTACGCGCTAGAGCCCAACTGCAAAGAGTCGCCCGGAGGCTTGCGCGATTTGCAAATTATTTTGTGGGTGGCCAAAGCGGCCGGTTTGGGCAAAAGCTGGGACGCGCTAGAACGCACCGGGCTGGCCACTGCGCTGGAGGTTAAGCAAATTAAGCTAAACGAAGCCCTGCTGAGCCTGGTGCGCGCCCGGCTGCACATTGCCGCCCAGCGGCGTGAAGACCGGCTGGTGTTTGACATGCAACACACCGTGGCCGCAAGCTTTGGATTTACAACCGCGACCACGCTATCGCCTAATGGACTGTCAGCGAAAGCCCCAGCCGCAGGGGATAGCTACGGCCAGCGCAAAGCCAGCGAAAAACTCATGCGCGGTTACTACTGGGCGGCCAAAGCCGTGGTGCAGCTCAACCAAATTTTGCTGCTCAACATTGCCGAGCGGATCGAGCAGCGCACCAACCCGCAAACCCACACCCCGCAGCCCATCAACGCCCGCTTCTCTAACAAAGCCGGCATGATAGAAGTGGCCAGCGACGACCTGTACCAGCGCGACCCGCACGCTATTTTGGAGACCTTCCATGTCTACCAAACCACGGTGGGCGTGAAAGGCCTGTCGGTGCGCACACTGCGCGCGCTGTACAACGCCCGCAGTATCATGAATGCGGCTTTTAGAAGTGACCCCGTTAACCGCACCACCTTTGTGCGCATACTGATCGAGCCTGCGGGCATTACGCACGCCATTCGCTTGATGAACCAAACCTCGGTGCTGGGCCGCTACCTCTGGGTGTTTCGCAAAATTGTGGGGCAAATGCAGCATGACCTGTTCCACGTGTACACGGTAGACCAGCATATTTTGATGGTGCTGCGCAATGTACGGCGCTATTTTTTGGCCGAACACGCACACGAATACCCGTTTTGCAGCCAACTGGCCAGCGGCTGGGACAAGCCCTGGATACTGTATGTGGCGGCGCTGTTTCACGACATCGCCAAAGGCCGTGGCGGCGACCATTCAGAGCTGGGGGCCAAAGACGTGCGCGTGTTTTGCCGCCAACATGGCATTGCCCGCGAAGATGCCAAGCTGATCGAGTTTGTGGTGGCCCAGCATTTGACCATGAGCAGCATTGCGCAAAAGCAAGACTTAAGCGACCCTGACGTGATTGCCGCATTTGCCAAGCGCGTGGGCAACGAGCGCTACCTCACCGCGCTGTACCTGTTTACCGTGGCTGATATTCGCGGCACCTCACCCAAAGTGTGGAACGCATGGAAAGGTAAGCTGCTAGAAGACCTGTACCGCTACACATTGCGCACCTTGGGTGGGCGCGCGCCTGATGCCGATGCCGAGGTAGAAGCCCGCAAACGCGAAGCCCTGCACACGCTGGCCCTGTACGCGCTGCCGCACGAGGCGCACAAAGCCCTGTGGGCCACGCTAGACGTAGGCTACTTTATGCGCCACGATGCCAGCGACCTGGCTTGGCATGCCCGCCAGCTGTCGCGCCACGCAAGTGAAAAAATGGCCGCGCAGCAAGCCGCTAAAAATTCAAGTAGCGCCCACCAGACGGCAATCGAAGCAGCAGCAGAAAAAGCAGAGCTAAAAACCATCGTGCGGGCGCGCCTGTCGCCCTTGGGCGAGGGCATGCAAGTGCTGGTTTACACGCCCGACCAAAGCGATTTGTTTGTGCGAATATGCGGTTTTTTTGAGCAAAATGGCTTTAGTATTTTGGATGCCAAAGTGCACACCGCCAACAACGGTTATGCCCTAGACACCTTCCAGGTGGTGGCCCCCACGCAAGAGCACTACCGCGAAATGATGAGCATGGTTGAGGCCGAGCTTACCCGCGCCTTAACCCCCGTGGGCGGCGTGCTCATCGACTTGCCCGCACCTGCACGCATGCGCCAGTCGCGCCGTGTCAAGAGCTTTCCGTTCCAGCCGCGCATCGACCTGCGCCCTGATGAGAAAGCCCAGCGCTGGATTTTGAGCGTCAGCGCCAGCGACCGCGTTGGCCTGCTGTACGCCATTGCCCGTGTGATGGCTAACCACAACGTTAACCTGCAGCTGGCCAAAATCAGCACCCTGGGCGAGCGCGTAGAAGACACCTTTTTGATCGACGGTGCCGAGCTGCAGCACAATAAAAAGCAAATTGAGTTTGAAACTGAGCTGCTGGAAGCTTTGGCCGCTTGAGTGCAGCACTTTTTTGGTTGGCTTTAAAACCGCCTTGGTCTACACTACAGGTATGAACGCTGCACTGGCTAAATCTGTCCTAATGACTGCTGCTGAGTATTTTGCTTGGGAGGTGAGCCAGCCTGAACGCCATGATTATTACCATGGCGAGGTGTTTGCAATGGCAGGAGGAAGCGACGCGCATAACACCGCATCTTTAAATTTTGCATTTGCCCTCAAATCGCACCTTCGCGGTACGCCTTGCCGCGTATTCATGGCTGACATGCGTTTAGAGCTGGCAAAAGACAGCCATTACAGCTACCCCGACGTGTTTGTAACCTGCGACCCGCGCGACACCACGCCTGATGCCAGCCACCTTAAAAAATACCCCAAACTGGTGGTGGAAGTTATCTCGCCCAGCACTTCAGAATATGACCAAGGCCGCAAGTTTGAGCAATACCGACAAATGCCAGGCTTGGACGAAGTGCTGTTTATCGACCCCGTGCGCCGCTCGGTAGAGCTGTTTCAGCGCACCCAAGAGGCCAGCCAATGGCTGCTAATTCCTGCACCCGAAGGTGGCAGTGTGCATTTGCGCAGCGTAGACATGGACGTGTCGATGGCCACGGTGTTTGAAGGCATTGACACCGCGCCCGCAGCCTAGCTGCGCACCGTTGCTGCGCGCTCAGCGGCATGTTTGTACGCCGTTGGGCTGAAAAATCTGCCTAAAGCCTGCATACAATGCAGGCTATGACAATCAAATCTGACAAATGGATACGCCGCATGGTGGACAGCCACGGCATGATCGACCCCTTTGAGCCTAAACAGGTGCGCACACGCGATGTGGGCGGCATCAGCCAAAAAATCATCAGCTACGGCACCAGCAGCTACGGCTACGACATTCGCTGCGCGCCCGAATTTAAGGTGTTTACCAACATCCACAGCACCGTGGTAGACCCCAAAAACTTTGACGAAAAAAGCTTTGTCGACTTTAGTGGCGACAGCTGCATCATCCCGCCCAACAGCTTTGCCCTAGCCCGCACCATGGAGTACTTTCGCATCCCGCGCAATGTGCTCACCATCTGCCTGGGCAAAAGCACCTACGCCCGCTGCGGCATTATCGTCAACGTCACGCCGTTCGAGCCAGAGTGGGAAGGCTACGTAACGCTGGAGTTTTCTAACACCACCCCACTGCCCGCCAAAATCTACGCCGGCGAAGGCTGCGCACAAGTGCTCTTCTTTGAAAGCTCGGCAGACGATGTGTGCGAGACCAGCTACAAAGACCGGGGCGGGAAGTACCAGGGGCAGGTGGGGGTTACGTTGCCGAAGGCTTAAGACATGTCTAAAGTACTATCTATTAGGATTGCTAAAGGAAGTTATTCCGACCTGTTGTCTGGAGTGGAATTATCTAGTTTAAGTAGATTGAATCTGCTAACCGGAGTCAATGGTGCTGGTAAATCCACATTGTTGCGTGAAATTCATAAATCGCTGGAATTAAGCCTGGATTCGGATGGACGGAATTGCATCGATTGGTGGAACTCAAAAAATCCGCTGGTTGAGGAAATGTCTTCTAGCTGTATTGTTGAATTTGCTCGAAATAGACTATCGGAATGGCCAAATGGAGAAGCAAACTTTAAATTCCCAGGGTATCCACTTGAAAAATTGAAAGCTATTGTCAACCAAATAGACAAAGAAAGTCCAGCAAGTAAAGTGACTTTTTTCGTTCCTGACTTTCACATGTATTGTGTGGATTTGCTGTCAAGAACGTTTGGTGAAAAAGCAATTACTTTTGAGGAAAAAGAAATCACCATAGATGGTGAGCAGTTACTGACTTTGGCTAGTTTGTTCGGACTCTCTATTCAAAAAAGTTTTCGAAGCGTATTGATTACTGAGAGCCGTATGTGTTTGCCTTGCGAGCCTACGTACGATTTAAAACAAGATGGCATTTCTGATTTTAATTTGGTTGCACACTTGTTTAATCTGAAATCGCAGCGCCGAGACAGTTCCGAATGGATTAGATTTAATAGGTTGGACGAAGATTTTAAGAAAGTATCAAACCTGAAATTTGATATCGTGAAGGCAAATGGTGGGAGCGAATTAAGTTTGCATTTTTCTTACGGCGGAAAATCTGCATGGGTGAATAAAGACCAAACTGGAAAAGGCTATGAAGATTTACTAGTATTGCTCTATTGGCTTACTGAGCCCAGGATAGAAATGGTTCTTATCGAAGAAATTGAAGCACACATGCATCCACGGCTGATTCATAGTTTGGCTAGTTATATTTCTGAGATAAAGGATCGTATTTGTATTGCATCTACCCATTCTCCAGATTTGCTAAGAACGTCAGTACCTAAAAAAATATTTTGGTTGCAATGTAAAAATGAAAAAAATTTAGAAGGAATTTTTTCACCTCGAATTACTGCGACTGACAAATCTAGCGAGGCGTCCATGCTCAAAGAACTTGGGATGCAGCCGCTAGAGTATTTTGCTGCCAAGATATTGGTATTGATTGAAGGCCACACGGACGAAATTGCAATTCGGGAGTTTCTACGCAAAAAAGGTTATAGCCTGTTGCATGATGTGTGTTTTATACATTTAGGCGGCGACAGCATGGTGCACGCTAATGTGGATCAATGGACGATGCAGTTTGATGTATTGGCACTTGTAGACGGTGACCCTAAGAGCGCGTCTGCACGCAAGGACTTTTGCGCTAAATGTTGTGCAAATAATGTACCTATAACCCAGCTTAAACGTTACTCCTTAGAAAGCTATTTTTCTTTATCTGCCTATGCAGAGGTTTTCCCTGACATTGCTAGTAAATTGCCCGTAATTTTTTCTGATGATGTGAGTGTTGAAAAACAAATTGGCCGTAATCCAAAAGGTAATATTGAGCACTTAGCCCGGCTCACTAGTGCTGAATCCTTAGAAGGTACCGACATCAACGATTTTTTAATAAAACTAATTCAAAAATTAGATCGACTTAGCCTTATGCGTAAAGAGTAAAATCGAATTTAGGCTGGGGAAAGTAGCAACTCTTAGTTTCTGTTAAAGCGATCCGGTTGTGGAGAGTCGTCACAATAACAATCCTTAGTGATAGTCACTCTCGCGCTGATGCTTGACCGCCAAAATCGCCACCCGCTTAGTATCTTCCTGAATTTCAAATAAGGCCAAATACCCTGAGCTTCCAAACGGAATGATGAGCTCACGGCATGGCTTGTCTGAGACTTGAGCTTTGGCTTTTCGACAACTGTGCGCAAAGGTGATTAAAAAGTCCAGTGCTTTGATAATGGTGTCAATCGCTCTGCTTGCGACTTCAGGGCCTGCGGCTTGTAGCCAGAAGTTTTGCAGCCTTTCTATATCTTCTTGCGCTTCGGGGGTTACGATGACCTGGTAGCGCTTCATGCGGCTGCACGCTGCGTGCGGCGGGGCTTGGCGCTGACTGTCTTTGTAGCTATAGTTTTACGTGCTGCGCTGGTTGGCGGTTCTGCGGGTAACTTATCGCGGGCGCGCTGTACTTGCGCACGCAAGCGAGCGATACTTTCTTCAGCAGTGAAAAATTTACCACCATTGGCAAGCCGCTCAGATGCTAAAGCTGCTCTGGCATGGAAGGCTTCATCTTCCTTGCGCCAAGTGGCATGCTTTCTAACAGTTTCTTCAATAAACGTAGACAGGCTTTCGCCTTCTTTAAGTACAGATTCAATCAATGCCCGTGTGTCTGGGCTGACGCGTACAGCGGGTAGGGTGGCGGTTCGCATGGTGATTCCTTTTTGGCGTGTAATGCAATTGTAATGCGTATTATGCGAACTTGTATGCCCTTGGCGCCAGTGGTTTGCGCTTCAAAATAATGCGCAGGGTATGCTGCATGTTCCAATACAAGCTTGCGCGCATGATTTACCACCCAAGGAAACCGCTATGACCATCTCAGTTCCCACCACGGCCTTGCAACTGCGTTCTCTTGCTAAACCTAGCGGGGAGTTAGAGCTGTCGTTGCACAGCATGCCTGTGCCCAGCCCGGCGGCGGATGAGGTGCTTATTCAGGTGCAGGCTACGCCGCTTAACCCGTCTGACATTGGCCTGTTGTTTGGCGCTGCAGATGTGACATCGGCTAAAGCTTCTGGCACGGCGAACAGCCCCGTAGTGACCATGCAAATTGCGCCAGCAGCTATGCAAAGTATGGCGGGCCGCATGGGCCAGTCGATGCCTGTGGGCAACGAAGGCGCAGGCTTGGTAGTGGCGGCTGGCGCATCGCCCGCCGCGCAAGCCTTGCTGGGCAAAACGGTGTCTGTATTAGGTGGTGCCATGTACTCGCAGTACCGCAACGTGAAAGCAGACCAATGCTGGGTGCTGCCTGCCGGCACCACTGCCGCCGAGGGTGCGTCGTGCTATGTCAACCCGCTCACCGCGCTGGGCTTTATCGAAACCCTGCGCCACGAAGGCCATAAAGCCTTGGTGCACACGGCAGCCGCGTCCAACCTGGGCCAAATGCTGATCAAAATCTGCAACCAAGACAACATTGGCTTGGTCAACATTGTGCGCAAACCCGAGCAAGTAGCGCTGCTTAAAACCTTGGGCGCGCAGTATGTGTGCAATGCCGAGTCGCCCACGTTCATGCAAGACCTGACAGCAGCCCTGGTAGCCACCGGGGCCACACTGGCTTTTGATGCCACAGGCGGCGGCAAACTGGCCGGGCAAATCCTCACCTGCATGGAAGCCGCGCTCAACCAAACCAGCAAAGAATACAGCCGCTATGGCAGCACCACCCATAAGCAGGTGTACCTCTACGGTGGGCTAGACACCAGCGCTACCAGCTTCAACCGCAGCTTCGGCATGGCCTGGGGCATGGGCGGCTGGCTGGTGTTTTCTTACCTGCAAAAACTTGGGTCAGGCAAAATGCTGCAGCTCAAAGCGCGCGTGGCCGCAGAGCTAAAAACCACTTTTGCCAGCCACTATTCCAAAGAAGTCTCTCTGGCCGAGGCCCTAATGCTCAGTGAGATTGCCGTGTATGGGCAGCGTGCCACGGCAACGAAGTATTTGATCAACCCCAGCAAGGTATAGACGGTTCATATGCACATCCCCAGCTTAGAGCGCATGACGCGCATTGTCCAAGCCGACATTGACGCAGGCCGCCTGCCTGGCGCGGTGATGATGGTACACAAAGACGGCAAAACCGTGCTGGAGCAAGCCTTGGGCAAACGCGACCCCGCTGCGCCCGATGCCATGCGCAGCGACAGCATCTTTCGTATCTATTCCATGACCAAACCCATCGCCTCGGTGGGCCTGATGATGCTGGTGGAAGACGGGCTGGTGCAGATTGCCGACCCAGTGGCGAAGTACCTCCCCGAGTTTGAAGACCTCACGCTGGGCGTGGCGGGCCGGGACGATGTGGGCCAGCCGCTGCTAGAACGTATACCGCTGACTGAGCTGCCCGGCACGCGCGCGCCTACAGTGCACGACCTGCTGCGCCACACCAGCGGCCTCACCTACGGTATTTTTGGCGACTCGATGGTCAAAGCCGAATACCGCAAAGCCGGGGTAGAGCAGGGCAAGCTGACCAACACTGAGTTTGCGCAGCGCCTGGCCACGCTGCCGCTGGCCTACGCGCCCGGCACGGTGTGGGAGTACAGCCGATCTACCGACATCGTGGGCGCGCTGATAGAGCGTGTGAGCGGCCAAACTCTGGGTGCATATCTGCAGGCGCGCATTTTCGGGCCTTTGGGCATGGTGGACACGGGCTTTGCCGTGTCTGCAGTGCAGCAGGCACGCGTGGCGCAGCCCTTTGCCACCGACCCCGACAGCAGCACCCTGGCCGTGCGCCTGCTAGACACCAGCAAAGTTCCCATTTACGAGTCTGCAGGTGGCGGCTTGTTGTCCACCGCGCCTGACTATCTGCGCTTTGCCCGCATGCTGCTGTTGGGCGGCACGCTGGACGGTGTGCGCATCTTGTCTGCCAAAACCATTGCACTAATGACCAATGACCACTTGGGCGCAGACACCATCCGCGCCAGCCGGGTGGCCGGTGCCAACACCGAGTACCTCCCCGGCGCAGGCTACGGCTTTGGTTTGGGCTTTGCCGTGCGCCTGGCCGACGGCGAAGCTGGCAATGCTGGCAGCGCAGGCGACTACGCTTGGGGCGGCTTGGCGGGTACGTATTTTTGGAACGACCGACAAGAAAACATGACCGCCATCTGGATGATGCAAGGGCCTTACCAGCGGGAGTATTACCGTAATTTCTTCAAAAATATGGTGTACGCAGCGTTTTAAAACGCCTCGTAGTCTTAATTTTTCATTAAATAACTGCTTTTGCGTTGGTATTTTCATATTTCTTGACAAGATATTTAAATGATACTATAGTGATATCACTTTAACCGGAGATCACTATGCAAGAAACTGTACAAACTATCCCGCGCGCGGTCAGAAAAGAAACCGTTTTTCGTTCAACCAATGGCTACGCCATGGCCACTGTGGCAGTTATGTTGGCGGGCCTAAGTGTCTGGGGTTTATTGGTGCGGGGCTTGTCTTTTCCAATCGGACTGGCGTTGGTGGCGGTGGTGATCTTCTTGAGCATGGGCCTGTACATGCTGCTGCCCAACGAAGGCATCATCATTACCCTGTTTGGCAAATACCAAGGCACCGACCGCAGTGAAGGCCTGCGCTGGAGAAACCCGTTCCAAATGGGACAAAAAATATCGCTGCGCTCACGCAACCTCAACACCCTGCCGCTCAAGGTCAACGACAAACGGGGCAACCCTGTAGAAATCGGCGCAGCCGTGGTCTGGCGCGTGGCCGACACTGCGCAGGCGGTGTTTGAGATTGACAACTACAACAAGTTTGTTGAGATCCAGGCTGAAACTGCTATCCGCCACTTGGCTACGATGTACGCGTATGACAGCGGCGAAGACCTGCAGGCCGACGAAACCACCCTGCGCGCCGGGCTAGAGGTGGTGGCTAATGCACTGAAAACTGAGCTCAACCAGCGCTTGGCCAGCGCGGGTGTAGAAGTGCAAGATGCCAAGCTCACCCACTTGGCCTATGCACCCGAAATAGCCCAGGTCATGCTGCGCCGCCAGCAGGCAACTGCCATCGTGAGTGCACGGCACCAGATCGTCGCTGGTGCGGTGGGCATGGTGGAGGCCGCGCTCAAGGCGCTGTCAGAGCGCAACCTGGTGGTGCTAGACGATGAACGCAAAGCCGCCATGGTGTCAAACCTGCTGGTGGTGCTGTGCTCGGACAAGGAGACCCAGCCCGTGGTGAACACGGGCACGCTCTACACTTGATGGGCCATGGCCAGTCCCGACAAAAAATCTTTTGCGCTGCGTATCGACCCCACCCTGTGGGCCGAGATTGAACGCCTGGCTGCGCAAGAACTGCGCAGCGCCAACGCGCAGGTGGAATTTATGCTGCGCGAAGGCTTGGCCAAGCGCGGGCGCATGGTTGCAGTGCAGAGCGATGCAGGTACCCAAGAGGTCAAGCCGCCATAAATGTCTTTAAGAAACTTTGCGCTGCTCATTTAAAGAGGCGCTGAATAAGCCGTTGCACACAACAAGGGTGTTAAGTGCTCGTTTTTAGAAGCCTTTTAGGTCTATGGCCCAAGGAAATGCTGCATGAGCAGCTATTAACTGCATAGCAAACAAGATTAAGGCCAGTGGGCGTTGTTGCTTTACTGCAAGCCCAGCGCAGCCTGTAGTGCAATGTGCAGGCCGTGCACCATCTGCGCCAGCGGCATACTGGGCGCGCCGCTGGCAGCGGCTTGCTCTGGCAAGTAGGGCACATGCACAAAACCACCCAGCACTGCGGCTTGCAGGCGTTGTGGGCGTTTTTTCAGGTGGTGCATCAGCGCATAAAACACATGGTTGCATACAAAATGGCCAGCGCTGCTAGACAGCTCGCTGGGGATGCCGCTGCGCTGCAGCGCAGCATGCATGGCCGCTACGGGCAGGGTGCTGAAGTAGGCTGCCGGGCCGTGCGGTACGACTGGCGCGCCCTGCAGTTGGCAGCCTGCGTTGTCGGGCAGGGGTGCATCGGTGAGGTTGAGGGCAACGCGCTCTAGGCTCATGCCCGCGCGGCCACCCGCTTGGCCCAGGCACACCACCATAGCCGGCTGGTGCTGCTTGATGAAGGCCTTGAGCGTGGCCGCCGATGTGCCAAAAACGCAAGGCAATACCGCTGCTACCACACGGTGCCCCGCTATAGTCTGCCCGTGCAAGGCCTGTGCAGCCAGTGCGCTGGGGTTGATGCCCAGGCCGCCGGGGTCATCGCCAAAAGCCTCAAAACCAGTGACCAGCACACACGGCGGTATGGGCCTGGCCAGTAATGGAAGGGGCGGCATTGAGGGCGGTGTTGCTTGGGGCATGGTCGTAAAGACAGCAGGTGCTTGGGTGTACTATCGGATTACTATTTTTTCAACACTGGAGATCATGCCATGCAAACTGAAGGCAGCCGCGAATCGGACAACGTAGAAGACCGCCGGGGCAGTGGCGGCGGCGGTATGGGCGGCGGGGGCCGCAACCTGGGTGGTTTAGGGGGCAGCAAGCTGGGCATTGGCGGTATTGTGATAGCGCTGGTAGCGTCGTACTTTTTGGGTATCAACCCGATGACGATTTTGGGCATTTTGGGTGGCAGCGGTGGCGCTGGGGGTGCCCAACAGCAGCAAGTAAGCCAAGCGCCCGCACAGCGCCCACCTAAAGACGACCAAATGGCCAGCTTTGTGTCTAAAGTGCTGGCCGACACCGAAGACGTGTGGGGCAATGTGTTTAAACAAGGCGGTGCCACGTACCGCCAGCCCAAGCTGGTGCTGTTTCGCGGCGCTACCCCCACCGCCTGCGGTACCGGCCAGTCGGCCATGGGCCCGTTTTACTGCCCCGGCGACGAGAAAGTTTATATCGACCTGGGTTTTTACGAAACCATGAAAACCAAGCTGGGTGCGCCCGGCGACTTTGCCCAAGCTTACGTAATAGCCCATGAAATTGGCCACCATGTGCAGCACCAGCTGGGCATCAGCGGCAAAGTAGACGCCATGCGTGGCCGCATCAGCGAGAAAGAGCAAAACGGCCTCAGTGTGCGCTTAGAGCTGCAAGCCGACTGCTTTGCCGGTGTGTGGTCTAAAAGCTCCAGGCTGCAGCTAGACAAAGGCGATATCGAAGAAGCCATGAACGCTGCCGCAGCGATTGGCGACGACACCCTGCAGAAAAAGAGCCAAGGCTACGCCCAGCCCGACACCTTTACCCACGGCTCTAGCAAGCAGCGTATGGCTTGGTTTAACACCGGTTTGCAGTCTGGCAATGTGAAGGCATGCGATACCTTTAGTGCCAAGGCTTTGTAGCGGCTGCATGGCATTTAGCACCTATTTTTAAGTGTTTTAGCCCTGTGGCCCAAGGAAATGCTGCATGAGAAGCTATTTTAAGCATAGCATGTTGAATTAATGCAGTTTGCCGCGATATGTTCAGTATGACCTCCACACCTACACCATCCAGCCCCAGCGCGTTGCACAGCGTGCTGTTTGTGTCCCACGGCTCGCCCATGTTTGCACTAGAGCACGGCAGCACAGCCCCTGCGCTGCGGGCGTGGGCTAGCGGCCTGCCCACGCCGCCGCGCGGCATCGTCATCATGTCGCCGCACTGGATGGCACCTGGGGCCACGGTGATGGCAACAGCCCAGCCCAGTACCTGGCATGACTTTGGCGGCTTTCCAGACGCGCTGTTTAAGCTGCAATACCCAGCCCCTGGCCACCCTGCGCTTGCCCAGCAAGTAGCTGCCTTGCTGCAGGCGCAGGGCATTGCCACAGCGCTAGACGACCAGCGCCCGCTAGACCACGGGGCTTGGGTGCCACTGATGCATTTGTTCCCTGCGGCAGACATACCGGTAGTGCAATTGGCCCTGCCCACAGACTACACCCCCCGCAGCCTGTGGGCCATGGGCCGGGCGCTGCGCAGTTTGCGTGAGCAGGGTATTTTGATCGTGGGCTCGGGCAGCATGACGCACAACCTGCGCGAGCTGTTTAGCAGCGGGCCGCCGCCGCTAAGCGCCCCTTCTGCGCCGTACGCCAATGCATTCGCCCGCTGGGTAGAGCAAGCCATAGCCCAGGGTGACCCTGAGGCTTTGTTTAACTACCGCCAGCAGGCCCCGCACGCACAGCAGGCCCACCCCACCGACGAGCATTTTGTACCCCTGTACTTTGCGCTCGGCGCAGCAAGTTGGGGTACAGCGGATGCACCCGCTGTGCAGTACCTCAGCCGTGAGGTGATGTACCGTTACCTGGCGATGGATGCGCTGGTTTTGGGCTAAATTTTTAGCGTTTTAGCCCTATGGCCCAAGGAAATGCTGCACAAGCAGCTATTTAATGCATAGCGCCTTGGCATTCACTTTAAACCCCTTGTTTTAAGCTGGCTTCAATGAATTGGTCCAAATCGCCGTCCAGCACTTTCTGCGTGGCCGATGTTTCTACGTTGGTGCGCAGGTCTTTGATGCGTGACTGGTCCAGCACGTAGGAGCGAATTTGGTGGCCCCAGCCCACGTCGGTTTTGGTGTCTTCCAGCTTTTGCTGTTCTTCCTGGCGCTTGCGCATCTCAAAGTCGTACATTTTGCTGCGCAGCCGCTTCCAGGCAATGTCGCGGTTGCCGTGCTGGCTACGGCCGTCTTGGCACTGCACCACGATGCCAGTGGGAATGTGGGTTAGCCGCACCGCAGAGTCGGTTTTGTTAATGTGCTGGCCGCCTGCGCCGCTGGCGCGGTAGGTGTCGGTGCGCACGTCAGACGGGTTAATGTCGATGACAATCGAGTCGTCAATCTCGGGGTACACAAACACCGAGGCGAACGAGGTGTGGCGGCCGCCTGCGCTGTCAAACGGGCTTTTGCGCACCAGGCGGTGCACACCGGTCTCGGTGCGCAGCAGGCCAAAGGCGTATTCGCCCTCAATTTTGATACTGGCCCCTTTGATACCTGCAATATCGCCTGACGATTCATCTTCAATCGTGGCTTTAAAGCCCTTGCGCTCGGCATAACGCAGGTACTGGCGCAGCAGCATGCTGGCCCAGTCGCAGGCCTCGGTGCCGCCTGCGCCCGCTTGAATGTCCAAAAAGGCGTTAAGCGGGTCGGCCGCTTGGTTGAACATGCGGCGAAACTCCAGCTGCGCCACGGTGGCTTCGATCTTGGCCACTTCGGCCTCGATGGTGGCCAGGCCTGCCAAGTCGTTGTCGTCCTTGCTCATGGCGTACAGCTCGGTGTTATCGCTGATCTCGTTGTCCAGCTTGGCTATGACCAACACCACGCCTTCCAGGGCTTTTTTCTCTTTGCCCAGCTCTTGCGCGCGCTTGGGGTCGTTCCAAACCGCCGGGTCTTCTAGTGCGGCGTTTACGTCTTCGAGTTTGCGTTGCTTAGACTCGTAGTCAAAGATACCCCCGAAGGTCAAGCGTGCGGGCGGTCAGGCTGGCTAAAGCGGTGCCGATGAGGTTAATTTGTTCTGCGTCCATGGTGTTTTCCAGCCCAATGCTTGTTGCCCGCGCACAGGGGCGTGCGTTGAATGCACGTATTTGTGCAAGGGCCTAACCCGCTATTTTCGCACCTTGTGCGCCCTGCAGCCGGGCGCAGCCGCGCAAAGTGCCGCTAAATCGCGGTATGCTTTGCCAATGAACTTAGTTTTTGATGCTTTTTGGCGTGCAGCGGCCTACTGTTTGCACCCCCGCGTGATCGCGCTGTCACTGCTGCCGCTGCTTATCATGGTGGGTTTGGCGCTGGGCACAGGCTACTTTTTTTGGGACAACGCGCTGGCCATGGTCAACGAGGCGCTGGCCGCCAGCGACTGGATGAACCGTATTTTCAGCTGGCTCGACGGTGTGGGTTTTGGCAAGTTCAAGTCTGTCTTGGCACCACTGATGGTGGTGGTGGCCGCTACCCCGGTGCTGGTCATTGTCTCCCTGCTGGCTGTGGCGCTGATGATGACCCCGGCCATGGTGTCGATGGTCTCTGAGCGCCGGTTTGCCAAGCTAGAACGCAAAAAAGGCAATGGCCTGCTGGGCAGCGCAGTGTGGTCGCTAGGCTCTACCGTGCTGGCCGTGGTGGCACTGTGCGCCTCCATACCGCTGTGGTTCATCCCCCCGCTGGTGCTGATTATTCCGCCCATCATTTGGGGTTGGCTAACCTACCGTGTCATGAGTTTTGATGCGCTGTCCGACCACGCTACACCCCTGGAGCGCCGCATCCTGATCAAAGCGCACCGCATGCCGCTGCTGGGCATAGGCGTGGTGTGCGGCTACCTGGGCGCAGCGCCCACCCTGCTGTGGGCCTCTAGCGTCATGTTTTTGGTATTCGCCCCGTTTTTGGTGGCCGCTGCAATATGGATATACACGCTGGTATTTGCCTTCTCCTCGCTGTGGTTTGCCCACTACTGCCTGGCGGCTTTGCAGCTGCAGCGCGCTGAGCAAGCTGTGGCTGAGGCTCTTAAACCCAGTTTGGCGCAAGCTACCTTGGCAAACAGCCAACTGGCCACTGACCTATTACCTAAAACCCCAGCCCTGGCGCTCCCGCATGACCACTTTGACCCCACCAAACCCATCCTCCCTACCGACCCAGCCAAGCCCTAACTTCGGCCTGATCATCGTTGGCGACGAAATCCTCTCTGGCAAGCGCCAAGACAAGCACCTGGCCAAAATCATAGAACTGCTCAGCGCACGCGGCATAGCGCTGGACTGGGCCGAGTACGTGGGCGATGCGCCCGAGCGCATTACCGCTACGCTAAAACGTGCGTTTGACAGCGGTGACATCGTCTTTAGCACCGGCGGCATAGGCGCTACGCCCGACGACCACACCCGCCAATGTGCGGCCAAAGCCATCGGCGTACCGCTGCAGCTGCACCCCGAAGCAGAAAGCCTGATTCGCCAGCGCATGCAAGACCTGGCCAAAGAGCAGGGCACTACTTACGAGCCGAATCATCCCGACAACATTCACCGGCTGAACATGGGCGTGT
>JAYWGO010000074.1:0-21102 GCA_043778205.1 Polaromonas sp.
CTGTTCTATCGATTACTCCAGCAGGCAGTGATGACCAAGCCAGTGACGTATGGGAAGATTGTAGAAATCAAGGAGAAATCCGGAATTTCGTAGATGTGGAGCTAAAGGGATACCCCATACGTAAATCCAGTATTATCACGCATGGCCAAAGAAAAAACTGTCTACACCTGCTCCGAATGTGGCGGCACCAGCCCCAAGTGGCTGGGCAAATGCACCCACTGCAATGCGTGGAATACGCTGGTTGAGTCGGTGTTTGATAACGCCGCGCCCACTAAAAACCGCTTCGCTTCGCTGACCGCTGCCGCCCCGGTGCAGGCGCTGTGCGACATTGAAGCCACAGACTTTGACCGCACGCCCACCGGCCAAGACGAGCTAGACCGGGTGCTGGGTGGCGGCATTGTCGAAGGCGGGGTGGTGCTGATTGGCGGCGACCCTGGCATTGGCAAATCTACCCTGCTGCTGCAGGCGCTGGACACGCTGCAGCGCGGCGGCATGAACGCGTTGTACGTGACGGGTGAAGAAAGCGGTGCGCAGGTGGCGCTGCGCTCGCGCCGTTTGGGTATCGTAGCCAGCCAAGTCAAAGTGATGGCTGAGACGCAGCTGGAAAAAATTCTTGCCACGCTGGAAGCGCAGGCGCCCAACATTGCGGTCATCGACTCGATCCAAACCGTGTACTCTGACCAACTGACCAGCGCGCCCGGCTCGGTGGCGCAGGTGCGCGAATGCGCAGCGCACCTTACGCGCTACGCAAAAAATAGCGGCACCGCTATAGTGCTGGTAGGCCACGTAACCAAAGAGGGCACCCTGGCCGGCCCGCGCGTGCTGGAGCACATGGTCGACACGGTGCTGTATTTTGAGGGCGACACGCATTCCAGCTTTCGCCTGGTGCGGGCGATTAAAAACCGCTTTGGCGCGGTCAACGAGATTGGCGTGTTTGCCATGACCGAGAAGGGCCTGAAGGGCGTAAGCAACCCCAGCGCCATCTTTTTAAGCCAGCATTCCGAGCCCGTGCCCGGCAGCTGCGTGATGGTCACTTTGGAAGGCACGCGCCCCATGCTGGTCGAAATTCAAGCCCTGGTCGACAGCGGCGGGCCTTCCCCAAGGCGCTTGTCAGTGGGCCTGGACAAAGACCGCCTGGCCATGCTGCTGGCCGTGCTGCACCGCCACGCGGGCGTGGCCTGCATGGACCAAGACGTGTTTGTCAACGCCGTAGGCGGCGTGCGTATTACCGAGCCTGCAGCCGACCTGGCCGTGATGCTGGCCATCACCAGTAGCCTGCGCGGCAAGCCCCTGCCCA
The DNA here is from genome assembly GCA_043778205.1 of Polaromonas sp. Classification (GTDB taxonomy): domain Bacteria; phylum Pseudomonadota; class Gammaproteobacteria; order Burkholderiales; family Burkholderiaceae_C; genus JAAFIP01. The sequence continues at coordinate 1,298 of JAYWGO010000074.1, forward strand.
AGGGCTTTATCGCGTTTGGCGAAGTAGGCCTGGCCGGCGAAGTGCGCCCCGCGCCGCGCGGCCAAGAGCGCCTCAAAGAAGCCGCTAAACTGGGCTTTAGCGTCGCCATCGTACCCAAAGCCAACGCGCCCAAGAAGTCGCAAAGCAAAGAGTTTGAAGGCCTGACCATCCATGCGGTGGAGCGGGTGGAAGAGGCCATGAATTTGGTGCGGTCGTTGCAATAGGTGGTAACGCAGTTGCGGTGCAATTGCAGTAGGATTGCAATTGGGTTGCGGTAGGATTACAGTAATTTGCTTCAAGTTACTATTAAATATATAGCTGCTTATCCAGCATTTCCTTGGGCCAGAGAGGTAAAACGATGAGAATTGCGGTAATTTCTGATATCCATGGCAACCTGCTTGCACTGCAAGCTGTGCTGGCAGATATTGACCGCAGCAGGGTCAGCCAGACTTTCAATTTGGGCGACACCCTGGGCGGCCCACTGGCTTCTGCACGCACGGCTGACCTGTTGATGCAGCGGCAGATCCCCATGATTGCGGGCAACCATGAACGGCAGTTGCTCACACTACCGCCCGAGCGGCTCAACCGCAGCGATGCCTGCACTGCCAGCGAGATCAGCCCCGCACACCGCGCTTGGCTGGCCAGCGCGCCAGCCACTGCGTGGCTGAGCGAGGACGTATTTGCCTGCCACGGCACGCCCAGCAGCGACCTGCAGCCTTGGCTAGAAACCGTCACCAACGATGTGGGCCAGCACGGCTCGCGCGGCGTGCGCGCAGCAACCCAAGCCGAAGTGCTAGAGCGGTTGGGCCAAGGCCTGCACGTGGACAAAGCCAGTTTGATTCTGTGCGGCCACACCCATGTGCCGCGCATGGTCAGCGTGCCAGCGCCAAAGCAGCAGCGCTTGATCACCATCGTCAACCCCGGCAGCGTGGGCCTGCCCGCGTATGACGATGCGCATCCCTTTGTGCACAGCATTGAAACTGGCAGCCCGCATGCGCGCTACGCCATCATCGAGAAAACAGCGCAAGGCTGGCAAGTGGATTTGCGCTGTGTGCCCTATGATTTTGAGCCAATGGCGCAACTGGCCGCGCAGCGCGAACGCCCTGACTGGGCCATCGCATTACGGACGGGGTGTATGCAGTAAGCTTACTATGCAATTAATAGCTGTTCGTGCAGCATTTCCTTGGGCCATAGGGCTAAAACGCTTTGAAACTCTGGTTTCTATGTTTGCCACGGTGTTGTTTTAGTGTTGTAGTGCTCGAAGGTGTTTTTTTAGCGTTGTCTCGTGTACACGGCTGGGTGTTTGCCAACCGCTATCTCACCTGACATCAACCAAGCAAGCGCTTAATTTACAAGACCCCCCAACCAAATTGCCATGCACCTGATTCGACCAGCGCGATTGCTTCCTACATCGCCTTATTGCGTTCAAAAGATACGCACTTGAGACATTTTGTAAAAAGCCACGTAATCCGGTCTGTAAAAGCGTGGTTTCACGTACATTTAAATTACATATATTGTTGGCAATAAAGCTGCAAATAATAAAGCTGCAAATACCCAGGGAAACTACATGGCTACTTTATCTTCTGCTCAACAAGAAGCCCAGCGTCAGGCACAACAAACCCTGAGTGCCGTGCAAAGCTACCAAACCATGCTGCCCGTTAATTACCGCTACCACGATGGCGGCGGCATATGCCGTGCAGACGGCTGGGATGTTTCCGTACAGCAACTTAGCGGAGAGTACGACCTAGACGATGTGCTGGCCCAGCAAATAGTAGCCAGCGCCCTAGGCCCCACGGTCTCATCAATTACCGCCGATGCCAGTGCACTTAACAGCGCCAAAACCGCAGCCGAAACAGCTTGGCTCAAACAGTATTTGTACGGTGACCCTGCGGGCTCTATTGGCTCAGTAGACAGGCTGCTAAGTGAGGGTAGAAACGCTACAGCAGGGCCGGGCAACGTCCTGGGCAATGCCAATGAGATTAAGAAGACCATCAACGCCGCTGTAGACAAACGTACCAGCGACGCGCTGCTGGCGGCTGTCCGAAAAATGCAGTCTGGCCCTAGCAGCAACATCAAAATAAACCAGTACATGACCCTGTACAACGCCAACACCAGCGGCAAAGGCCGCCCGCGCCCGCGCCTGCGCATAGCAGGCCTGCCCATGCAAGTGATCACACCCGCGCTAGGAGAAGGAGCACGCATGGCTGCCCAATATGGCTCGGTCAGTGCACGCGTTTTTGGCGCAAGCAAGCTTGAAGCGCACAGACTGGGTAAGTTTGCAGCTGGGCAACATTGGTCAAGTACCGCCTCGTCTTTGAACGGCTGGAAAATGGGCGGTGTACTGACTTTTGCACCCAGTGCAGCGCTGGATGCCTACAGTAGCTATGAACAAGACTTTCGTGGTGACAGTCGCTTTAACTGGCACATGTTTGGCGTGGCTTCGGCAAAAAGCCAAAGTGGAAACTTGTTGGGAGCGGCTAGCGGGGCTATAGCTATGAAAGTCATTGGAGCAACGGCCGTTGGTATGACTACTTTGGCCGGGGCACCCTTAATTTTAATAGGGCTTGGTGTGGGTATCACTGTACAACTTGTATGGGGATGGCAAGGTGGCTCGGACTGGGCTGGCGCATCTGCTCAGAGCGCACTGAAGTAGTTACAGTATGCCAATTAGCGCTCAAATTGCACGTAATAGTTTACCAAGCATGTGGTGGATGGTAGGCGGCATGAACCTTATGGTCTTGGCAATTTTTTTGTTCGCGCTATTTAAGGAAGCTCTATCAACAAACATCATTCTATTGTTAATAGCTGCTTGCGCTTGTATCGGGGCAATCGTAGGTGCATACTATACTTTTCGCTCGAACTGCGGGGTTACAGCATCTTTGTATTATCTTTTGTATGTACTTGTGGCGATGGAGTATATTTTTTGCAGCGGCTCGGCGGCGACTGCGGTGCAAATAGTGGGTCGACCAGATTTAAATTGGCTAGCGGTTTTTGCAAGCAGTTTATCTATGACGATTACTTTGTTTGGTGGCGTGTATCTTGAGGCTAAAAAATTCAAATTATTTAATGCATCACCGGATCTTCTAGGTCGTGAAGAATTAGAAAAATATATTGACTATCCATCGCGTCGAATTAAACCCGAATCAATTACGAGTATTCAACCTGGAAGTAGCACGTGGAAATCCCCCATACTGATAGTTGCGGTAGGTGCTGCAAGCATCCCACTATTTTTTGAACTTTTTGGTGGAGGGCGATTTAACGCCATTTTCTTGGCGATGCCTTTGTTAACTTGCACATTTGCATATATGAATATGAAAAGTTTAGGTCCAAGTTTGCTGCGACTAGTATTGCTTTCCAAGTTAGAAAAATCCGTAGGCTATCGCTTCATCAATTCCGATCTAGAGCAAATTCAAGAGTTGCGCCGCACCTTCTTTTTATCACGCTGGTTGATGAAGGACTACGCCAAGCCATCTTTTGCGATGCCTTCAGCATCGTCCAATCCAAAATAAAATGAGCTGAACATGCTTAAGCGATGGGGCTTGATTTTTTAAAAAGCTTGTCTTTTAGTTTGACATAGTGTTCAAGTGTAGTGGTGCTCGAAGGTTTTTTTCTAACCTAGTCTCATGTGCACGGTTGGGTGTTTGCCAACCGCCCTCTCAACTGGGCATACCAGAAATCGGTCGGCAAACACCCAACCGTGTGCGACCAACTTAGCGCGCTGCTGGCAGTCCCCGGCACCAACCAAGCCAGCACATCTCGACCTGCATAATCTCACCCGGCACCAACCAAGCCAGCACCTCCCAGCATTACATAACCCAGCCCTAAGTAATCCACACACATCCGCCACCGCCCCAGCCTGCGACAATCAGCCCATGAAATTTCAAACCCCTTTTCTCTGGGCTGTTGGCGCGTTGCTGATGGTGGTGGCTTTCCAGCGCATGGGCTGGGCGGGCGTGGCCTTGGTGGGCGGTGGCATGGTGTTTTGGGCGCTGCTGCACTTTACCCGCTTGATGACCGTGCTCAAACGCGCTGCCAACGCACCCGTGGGCCACGTGGCCAGCGCTGTCATGCTTAACGCCAAACTTAAAACCGGCGTAACCCTGCTGCACGTCACCGCCATGACCAAAAGCCTAGGGGCACTGCAAACTGCCAAAGACGCGCAGCCCGAGGTTTACCGCTGGCAAGACACGGCAGGCTCGCATGTGACCTGCACCTTTGTGGGCGGCAAACTTACCCACTATGTGCTGTGGCGGCCCCCGGTAGATGGCGCGGTGGCTACTTAGGGTGCTTATGTCGCTTAAGGTGGCTAAGGTGCCTAAGGTGCTTAGACCGCTTAGCGAAAGGCTTTTTTCTCGCGCAGCAACTGCGTAGCCGCGCAAGGGCCGCTGGCAGCTACAACTTTGTCCAGCTCTGCCTCTGACACATAACCGCTGGCCACACGGCTGGCAATTTGCTCGCCCGCGCTGGAGCGCAAAAAACGCAAGGTCTCGGTGTACTGTGCCAGCTCTTTTTTGCACAGCGGCGTGTTGGCATCAAGCTGGGCCACCTTAACGGTGCCGGTGTTTTGGGCAGTAGCAGCCGAGTGCACACCCCAGGCCATCGCGGTGGTTAGTAAAATTTTAGCCATCGGGTAGTGGCGCATAGGGGCTCCTTGAGGGGGTAAAGCACGATCTCCTCGGGCTTATGTATGAACAGGCTGCAATATTGCCTGCTGCATATGACAGCGTGGTGAAGTGCTGTTGTCCCGGTAAAATAAAGGAACTTCACCTACCTGTCATCTTTAAGGAGCCTGCATGGCAACCCCCGCACCCACATCAATGTCTGACCGCGACGGAAAAATCTGGATGGACGGCCAGATGGTCGAATGGCGCGATGCCAAAATCCACGTGCTAACCCACACCTTGCACTACGGCTGCGGTGCCTTTGAAGGCGTGCGCGCCTACCATTTGGCTGATGGCAGCACCGGTATTTTTCGCCTTGAAGAGCACACCGAACGTTTGTTCAATAGCGCCAAAATCTTGCGCATGAAAATTCCTTTTACCCAAGAAGAAGTCATGCAAGCCCAGTTGGACGTTGTGCGCATCAACAAGCTGCCCAGCTGCTACATCCGCCCGCTGACCTGGATTGGCGACAAAAAGCTGGGTGTATCGCCCAAGGGCAACGACATTCATTTGATGGTGGCTGCCTGGTCCTGGGGCGCATACCTGGGCGACGATGGTTTAAAGCGCGGTATCCGCGTGAAGACCTCCAGCTTTACCCGCCACCACGTCAACATCACCATGGTCCATGCCAAGGCGGTGTCTAACTACACCAACTCAATTTTGGCCAACATGGAAGCCACCGACGAAGGCTACGACGAAGCCTTGCTGCTAGACCCGCAAGGCTTTGTGTCCGAGGGCGCAGGCGAGAACGTGTTTGTGGTGCGCAAAGGCGTGGTGTACACGCCTGATTCGAGCGCGGGTGCCCTCAACGGCATTACCCGCAATACGATTTTTGCCATCTGCAAGGATTTAGGCATTGAGCTTAAAGAAAAAGCCATCACCCGCGACGAAATCTACATCGCCGACGAAGCTTTTTTCAGTGGCACCGCCGCCGAAGTAACACCCATCCGCGAGCTAGACCGCATTGACATTGGCAGTGGCACACGCGGGCCCATCACCGAGAAAATTCAAACCGCGTTTTTCGACATCGTGAACGGCCGCAACCCTAAGTACGCTAGCTGGTTAAGTAAGGTTTGATTGCGGGACAGACCAACGAACAGCACCATATTACCGATGGTGGCCTGGTTGCACTGTCCTCAACTGATTAGGAATTTATGACGACCATCGAACTCAAAGCCACCGACCTGAACCCCCAAGGCGGGGTCTTCTGCCCCAACAAGCTGGCCGGTATGCAGCTGTGGAACTCGCACCCCAAGGTGTTCTTAGACTTGGCACATAACGCCCAAGTCAAGTGCCCGTACTGCGGCACTACTTACGCACTTAAAGCTGGCGAGCACGTGGGTGGCCACCACTAGCCGCAGCCTGGTCATTGCGCCGCAGTGGATTGGCGACGCGGTAATGACCGAGCCGCTGCTGCGCCGCCTGCAGGCACAAGGCCAGCGCATTACCGTGGGTGCCCTGCCCTGGGTGGCACCGGTGTACCGCTGCATGCCCCAGGTAGCCCAAGTGATCGAGCTGCCGTTTGCCCACGGTGGCCTGCAGCTCAAGGCCCGGCGCACCCTGGCCCAGCAGATCGAAGGCCAGTTTGACACCGCCTATGTGCTGCCCAATTCACTCAAAAGCGCCCTGCTGCCGCTGCTGGCAGGCGTTCCCAAGCGGGTGGGTTATCTGGGTGAAGCGCGTGTGGGCTTGCTCACCCACCGGATTAAAAACCCACCCAAAGACAAGCGCCCGCCGATGGTGGCTTTTTATTCGGCCCTCAGTGGCGATGCCCACGTGCAGCAAGACCGCCCCCAGCTGCAAGTAAGCCCCGCTGAGGTAGAGGCCGCGCTGCACGCGCTGGGCCTGCAGCGCGGCCAGTACGCTATTTTTGTGCCCGGTGCCGAGTACGGCCCTGCCAAGCGCTGGCCCGCCGCACACTTTGCTGCATTGGCGCGCCAGCTAGATGTGCCCGTGCTGCTGTTGGGTTCGGGCAAAGACGCTGTATTGTGCGATGCCATTGTGGCCCTGGCCCCCAAGCAGTGCACTAATTTAGCAGGAAAAACCACGCTGGCCCAAGCAATTGCTGCACAAGCAGCTAGCAAATTTATAGTAACTAACGACTCCGGTCTCATGCACGTTGCCGCTGCGCTGGACGTACCGCAGGTGGCTATTTTTGGCTCTAGCAGCCCGCTGCACACACCGCCGCTGTCAGGCGCTGCGCAAGTGCTGTGGCTTAAAAATGACCCCACCTACCAGCCACCACTGGACTGCGCGCCGTGTTTTGAGCGCAGCTGCCCGCTGGGCCATACCCGCTGTTTAAACGACACCACGCCCGCCCAGGTGCTGGCCGCCATCGCCCGGCTGTAGCGGCTGGCGTGGCGGGTGCCACGATATGATGCGCAATATGACCGATAAATTCACCACATCCAGTGCCCAGCCTGTCCCAGCGCCCACACCTGGGCTGCCGCAAAGCCCCAGCCAGCGCCTGGGCTGGAAAGACACCTTCAAGGTCTATACCGAGGGCCCCACGCTGCGCATGCTGTCGCTGGGCTTTTCTGCGGGGCTGCCATTGCTGCTGGTGCTGGGCACGCTGAGCTTTTGGCTGCGCGAAGCCGGTATTAACCGCTCCACCATCGGCTACCTCAGCTGGATAGGCCTGGCCTACGGGTTCAAGTGGTGCTGGGCACCGCTGGTTGACCGCATGCCCATCCCCGTGCTGACCAAGCTGCTCGGGCGCAGGCGCAGTTGGTTGCTGTTGTCGCAGTTGGTCATCATGGCGGCACTGGCGGGCATGGCGTTAAACGACCCTAAGGTAAGCTTCATGCCGGTGGTGTGGTGCGCGTTGGCAGTGGCCTTTGCCTCGGCTACGCAAGACATTGCGCTGGACGCTTACCGCATTGAAAGCGCCGACATGCAGCGCCAGCCCGCGCTGGCTGCAGCCTACCAAACTGGCTACCGTATTGCCATGATATGGGCTGGCGCAGGGGTGCTTAAAATCGCCGCACGCGCCGAGGTGTCAGACGCTGCCAGCTACCAGCACGCTGCCTGGCAGGTGGCCTATTTGGTGATGGCGGCATCCATGCTGGTGGGCGTAGTGACGGTGCTGCTCAGCCCCGAGCCTGCGGGCCGGTTGATGGCCGCGCCTAAAAACGCCGCACAGTGGCTGCAAACCGCGCTGATCGAGCCCTTTACCGACTTTTTTGGCCGCTACAAGCTGCAAGCGGTGATGATTTTGGCGCTGATCGCTATTTACCGCATCAGCGACGTGGTGATGGGCATCATGGCCAACCCGTTTTATGTCGACATGGGCTACACCAAAGACGAGGTGGCCAATATCAGCAAGGTGTACGGCGTGGTGATGACCCTGCTGGGCGCTTTTATTGGCGGCGTGATGTCGATGCGCCTGGGGGTCATGCGGGTGCTGGTGTCGGGCGCTGTGCTGTCGGCTGCTAGCAACCTGCTGTTTGCCTGGCTGGGCACGCGGGGGCACGACGTGCAGGCGCTGGTGTGGGTCATATCTGCCGACAACTTGTCCAGCGGCATTGCCTCAGCGGCCTTCATTGCCTATTTGTCCAGCCTGACCAATATCAATTATTCGGCCACGCAGTACGCGCTGTTTACTTCCATCATGTTGCTGCTGCCTAAGTTTGTGGCCGGCTTTTCGGGGCAGTTTGTGGATGCCTTTGGCTACCAAAGCTTCTTTATTGGCACGGCCTTGCTGGGCATTCCGTCGGTCTTGCTGGTGCTACTGGCCATGCGCGCCCGTCCGGCTGGGGCGGCAAAAGTGGCCGGGGACTAAATCCTAGTACAAACCCGTATTTCTAAGGCTGAAGTAATGTTTTTTAATGATCTATCAGTATTTAAAAACCAGCAAACAAAAACCTTTTAGGTAATCTAGCGCCCGCCTACAGCGCAGAGGGTTACTTTTTTTTCATGCAGCACCCGCGTTTAAACCTAGGCATTATTGGCTTTACACCGCAACATCAAGCGCTGATTGCAGCGCAGCTGAGCCTTAACAGAGCGCAGCCTGTAAGCCAAGACGCCTATTCGCAGTTTGACGAAATGCGCCACCCGGTATGGCAAATCACCCACTTTAGCGAGGCCAACGCGCTGGTGCTGAACGCCCAGGCAATGGCATCGAGTAACCAATACGAGGTGCGCTTTCATACCGACACGGCCCAGGGTGACATCGTAGGCCTGCGCCCCAGCGAGCTGGCCTTGCCCTGCGCCGTGGTGGGGCAGTTGGACCCTGCGGTGCAGGCGCTGATGCCTGCTGGCACACCGCATACCGTGCTGAGCGACCCGCGCAGCATCATCCACACGCTACAGTATTTTGAAGCCAGCTTGCGCCCCTTGCGCACGCTGTATGCACTGGCCCTGCAGCTGAGCGAACGGCAGGACGAGCTGGACAACAAGCATACCTACCATTTAGAGCACCAGTCGGTACTGCAGGCCATTGTGGACGTGCCGCGCCAGCGCGTGATGGTGCGTGAAAGCTTGCGCCCCCACGATGTGGACGATGCTGCTTGGCTGAGCCGCCCGGCTTCTGCCAACAACCAGCCCGCAGGTTTTATGCTGTGGATGGTAGAAGAGCTGATGTGGATATTGGCCCTGCACGGCAGCGAAATGCCACTGCCCGAGCGTTACTTTGTGCGGCCCGTGCACCTGCGGCGCATGCCGCGTGTGCGCAGCAGCTTGCTGGTGCCGCGGCATGCGGTACTGCTCAAGCTGCTCAGCCAGCGGCCTTGGCATTGGCTTGACTTGGCTGCTGCGCTGGGCGCCCAAACCGACGCGCAGAAAAAGCAGCTTCAGCGCGACATGTATGCCCTGTACATTTGCCGTGCCATTACCACCCAGCCGCGCAGCAACCCAGCCACCAGTACCCAGCCGGGCAATCTAACTTCAGAGGGCGAAGGCGAGCACCATTTGCCCACCATGACGGGTGATCTGATCTGACCTTCTGCTAATTTGCTTTTAAGCCAGCGCTGAAAAGCTGGCCGCCTGCGCGCGAGGCCAGTACATTTTGAAAACATTGTGCTGGCCCTCTAGCGTGTCGGCCAGCAGTGCGCCGGGTTCCACTTGCGGCACCAAGTTGGCCAGCAAACGCACTTGGTTGTCGTCCAGCCTGCGCACAATATGGTGCGCCGTGATGGCGCTGGGGTGGTCTAGCCCAGCGGCTTGCACCATCTCTTGCAGGGCGTGCAGGGTTTGCTGGTGAAAGTTGTACACCCTGTCGGCCTTGCTGGGCACGTGCAGGGCTTTTTGGCGGTGCGCGTCTTGGGTGGTTACCCCTGTGGGGCAGTTGCCTGTGTGGCAGCTTTGCGCCTGAATGCACCCCAGCGCAAACATAAAGCCGCGTGCCGAGTTGCACCAGTCTGCGCCCAGGGCCATCATGCGGGTAATGTCAAACGCACTCACCACTTTGCCCGCGCAGCCCAGGCGCACGCGGCTGCGTAGGTTAACACCGGTCAGGGTGTTGTGCACCAACAGCAAGCCTTCTTGCAGCGGCGCACCAACGTGGTCGGTAAACTCTAAAGGGGCTGCCCCGGTGCCGCCTTCGGCCCCGTCCACCACAATAAAGTCGGGCGTAATGCCGGTGGCCAGCATAGCTTTGACAATGGCAAACCATTCCCACGGGTGGCCAATGCACAGCTTAAAACCTGTGGGCTTGCCACCCGACAGCGCGCGCAGGCGCGCCACAAAGTGCATCATCTCCAAGGGCGTGCTAAAGGTGCTGTGCGCAGCCGGTGAGACGCAGTCAACCCCGGCAGGCACGCCGCGCGCTGCGGCAATCTCGGCGGTTACTTTGGGCCCCGGCAGCACGCCGCCGTGGCCCGGCTTAGCACCTTGGCTGAGCTTGAGTTCAATCATTTTGACCTGCGGGTCGCGCGCATTGGCAGTGAACTTGTCGGCGTTAAAGCTGCCGTCGTCATTGCGGCAGCCAAAGTAGCCCGAGCCAATCTCCCACACCAGGTCGCCGCCATGCACGCGGTGGTGCGCACTGATAGAGCCTTCGCCGGTGTCGTGGGCAAAGTTGCCCCGTTTAGCCCCCTGGTTCAGCGCCAAAATGGCGTTGGCGCTGAGCGAACCAAAGCTCATGGCCGAGATGTTAAACACGCTCATGGCGTAGGGCTGGGTGCAGCCACCGGCAGCATGGCCCACGGTGATGCGAAAGTCATGGCTGGCGATGCGGGTGGGCGCAATGGAGTGGTTAATCCATTCGTAGCCCTCAGCGCCTACGTCCAGCTGGGTGCCAAACGGCCGTTTGTCGGGCTCGCCCTTGGCACGCTGGTACACCAAAGAGCGCTGCGAGCGCGAAAACGGCGCGGCTTCGTTGTCACTTTCTAAAAAATACTGGCGCATTTCGGGGCGAATGTACTCTAGCAAAAACCGAAAGTGGCCAATCACAGGGTAGTTGCGCAAAATAGCGTGCTTGCTTTGCCGCAGGTCGCGTACGCCCAGCAGGCTTAAGGCGGTAAAAGCGATGAAAAACAGCAGGCCCAGTTGAAAAGCCACCATGCTGAACAAACTCAGCAGGGCACCAAATATACACAGGCCCCACACCGTATAGCGAACAGGTAAGTAGGCGTTAGCCTTGGCAAGAGTTTCTGCAATCATGGCCGTAATGCTAACTGGTAAAAGTGGCGCTGGCTATCTGGGTTTACGCAAGGCGCAGGGATGGTTCCACCAGCGCGGCGTGGGCCGCTGGTGTCCAGCGGGGCGCTATCGGTAAGAGCGCGCTATGGTGAGCTGGCAGCACAGGGCTTTTAAAGCGTTTTAGCCTTATGGCCCAAGGAAATTCTGCACGGGTAGCTATTATTTAGATAGTAGCTTTCTGAAACCGCAAAGTAAACCGGGCCCCTGGTGGTTGCCCGCGTGGGGAGGTGTCGTCGATGCTGAGCGCTGCTTGGTGCTGCTGCGCAATCTCCGCCACGATGGCCAGGCCCAGCCCTGAGCCGTCTGCGTCGGTGCCCAGGCTGCGGTAAAAGGGCTGCACTACCAGCTCGCGTTCAGCCGCTGTAATGCCCGGGCCGTTGTCTTCAACTTGCAGCACCAGCACACTGCCAAAGGGGTCTGCCAGCACCCGCGCGGTCACTACGCCTGGCCGCTGGGGGCTGCTGGCGGTGTAGTTGATGGCGTTGTCTACCAGATTGCGCACCATTTCTTTGAGCAGCGTAGGGTTGCCCAGCATGTGCGCTTGGCCTGTGGCGGGGTCTTCGCCTTCGTAGCCCAGGTCAATGTGTTTTTCCATCGCGCGTGGCAGGCAGTCTTGTACTACGTCTACCGTAATGCGGGCCAGGTCGCAGACTTGGCGGGGCACACTTTGGCCGCTGGCCTCGGCGCGGGCCAGGGCCAGCAGCTGGTTGACGGTGTGGGTGGCGCGGATGCTGGAGCGGCTGACCTGTTTGAGCGAGAGTTTCAGGTCGGCCTCGTTGGTGCCCTCGCGCAGGGCCATCTCAGCCTGCATGCGCAGACCCGCCAGTGGGGTTTTAAGCTGGTGGGCGGCATCGGCCAAAAAGCGCTTTTGTGCGGCCGCAGCCAGCTTTTGCCGAGAAAGCAGGTCGTTAACCGACGACACCAGTGGCACCACCTCAAACGGCACCGTTTTTTCATCTATGGGGCTTAAGTCGTCGGGTTTGCGGGCGCGAATGCGGTCTTCCAGCTCGCTTAAGGGGCGAATGCCGCGCACCAGCGCCAGCCACACCAAAAACACCGCCAGTGGGAAAATTACAAACTGCGGCAGCATCACGCCTTTGACGATTTCGGTGGCCAAGGTAGAGCGTTTTTCCAGGGTTTCGGCCACCTGCACCAAGACCAGGTTGGGTTGGGTGGGGCTCTGGGCACCGGGGGCAGGCGCTTCGGCCCGGTTGCTGCTGGTGCTAGAAGCGTTGCCAGAGACGTACATATAGGCAATGCGCACGCTAAGGCCGCGCATTTCGTCGTCGCGCAGTTTGATTTTGTCGGGCTCGGCTTTATCGTCTTCTGCGGGCAGGGGCATGTCTTTTTCGCCGCTGATGTATTCGCCGCGCAGGCCCAGCACCTGGTAGTAGACCAGGTCAGCGTCGTCGGCCTGCAAAATTTCGCGGGCGGGGGCCAGCAGGTTAAGCTGCACACGGCTGCCTTGCACGCTGACCATTTGGGACAGGGTTTGCACGTGAAATGACAAAGCCCGGTCAAACGGCTTGCTAGAAATCCCCTGCGCCACCAGCCAGGTCAGCACCAAGCTGATAGGCCACAGCAGCAGCAGCGGCGTCAGCATCCAGTCCAGAATCTCGCCAAACAGGCTGCGCTGCTCGCGCTGAAAGAGCTTCACAGGGCGGGCGCAGTGGCAAGCGTGGGGGCCAGCACAGTAACCATTAGATTAGCTGGGTATTTTCTCTAGGCAGTAGCCCAGACCGCGCACGGTGGCTATGCGGATAGGGCCTTTTTCTATCTTTTTGCGCAGGCGGTGAATGTACACCTCGATGGCGTTGTTGCTCACCTCTTCACCCCATTCGCACAAGCGCTCGACCAGCTGGTCTTTGCTGACCAAGCGGCCTGCACGTACCAGCAGCACTTCCAGCAGGCCCAGCTCGCGGGCGGATAAATCGACCATTTTGCCGTCGATGGTGGCCACCCGGCCAGCCTGGTCGTAGTGCAGCGGGCCATGTTTAATCAAGGTGCTGGCACCGCCGGTGCTGCGCCGGGTAAGGGCGCGCACACGGGCCTCTAGCTCGTGCAGGCTAAACGGCTTGGCCATGTAGTCGTCTGCGCCCAGGTCCAGGCCTTTCACACGCTCGTCCACGCTGTCAGCGGCAGTCAGAATCAGCACGGGCAGGGTAGAGCCTCGGCTGCGCAGGCGTTTAAGCACTTCCAGGCCGTGCATTTTGGGCAGGCCCAGGTCTAAGATGAGCAGGTCAATTTCGGTGTGCGTCATCAGCGCGGACTCGGCTTGCGCGCCGTCGGTCACATGGTCTACCGCCGCGCCTGAGCTGCGCAGCGTGCGCAGCAGGCCGTCGGCCAGCACTTGGTCGTCTTCAGCAATCAAAATACGCATGGTGTTTTCCTTTTGGCACGCCCCATTTTAGAGCGATTAGCGGCCTATTACCAACGCCCGTCAGGGGCCAAACCGGGGTGCACAGGGCCGGGCAGCGGTGCTGTGCAGGCATAATGCATTGACTACTTTCAGCTTCTTTGCATGCCCTCCACACCTCTTAACGCGCCTGGCGTTTTTGCACCGCCCAGCCCTGCACCCTTTAGCGCAGCGCCCCCGAGCTTTAGCAGCAGCGACTTTCGCGCCGCCCTGGGCATGTTTGCTACCGGGGTCACCATCGTTACCGCGCGCACCCCAGCCGGCACGCTGGTGGGCTTAACTGCCAATTCCTTTAACTCTGTTTCCATGTCGCCGCCGCTGGTGCTGTGGAGCTTAGGAACCAGCGCCACGTCGATGGAGGCCTTTAGCACCGGGTCGCACTACGCCATCCATATTTTGAGCGCCGAGCAAAAAGACCTGGCTGCGCAGTTTGCCTCTAAAACCGCTGACCGCTGGCAGGGCGTGGCGCACACGCTGTCGCCCAGCGGAGTGCCCTTGCTGCCCGGCTGTGTGGCACGCTTTGAATGCTTTAACCGCAGCCGCTACCAAGAAGGCGACCACGTGATTTTTGTGGGCGAGGTAGAGCACTGCACGGCGCAGGCCGGCTCTGTGCCACTGCTCTACCATGGCGGCAAGTTTTACACCGAGCATCCTTTGTAAGCGGCGAAGCCTGCGCAGGCAGCGTTGTCCGCCCCTAGCGCCGTAGCCACAACCCTGCCAAATTGAAGAATGGCCGTGTTGGCGAGCTAAAAAGCACCTAAATTCGTTAAACCCCGCGCTAAAGTGCAAATTTCGCACAGTTTTGCGCATTCGGGTTAGTACGGGTGCATAATTCGCTTCCCGGCCCTTTGGGTTGCGACTACCTCTTGCCCATGAACCGTCTTGCTGCCATATTGCCCCCTGCACAAGTGCAGGTGGGAATCGATGCCACCAGTAAAAAGCGCGCTTTTGAAGAAGCTGGCCTGCTGTTTGAAAACCTGCATGGCCTGTCGCGCGCTTTGGTGACCGATAGTTTGTTTGCCCGCGAGCGCCTAGGCTCTACCGGTTTGGGCCACGGCGTGGCCATTCCGCATGGCCGCATCAAGGGCCTGAAAGCGCCTATGGCAGCGGTGTTTCGCCTGTCCCAGCCGATCGGCTTTGATGCACCCGACGAGCAAAGCGTGGGCCTGCTGATCTTTTTACTGGTGCCCGAAGCAGCCACCCAAAAGCACCTGGAAATTTTGTCTGAGATTGCCGAGCTGCTCAGTGATGCCGTGCTGCGCGAAAAAATCAAATCCGCTGACCAAGCCGACGTGCTGCACGGTTTGATTGCCCATTGGCAGTCGGCCACGGTGGGTTTGGCGGCTGCGGCCTAAGCCACAGCCTAAGCCGCAGTTTAAGGCGCAGTTTAAGGCGCAGTTGGTGCGGGTGCGCGCCCCACAGCGCATACAGCAGATGTAGCGCTGCACAACACAGACAGCGCAACCCAGCCTAGGCAAGCTAAGATACCAGCACCTTTGTAACGCGCCACCCTCCCATGAAACCTTCCGTTATTAGCGCCGATGTGCTGTTTGAAGACCACCGCGCGCGCCTGCGCTGGGAATGGGTGGCTGGCCTCGGCGCGTCAGAGCGCCGGTTTGACGAGGTGGCTGTGCGCGCCGCTCGCTCAGGCTCAGATCTGGTAGGCCACCTTAACTACATCCATCCCTACCGTGTGCAGGTGCTGGGCGAGCGTGAAGTAGCCTACCTCACCAATGCCAGTGCCGAGGACTGCGCGCGCCGCGTGGCCCGCATTGTCACGCTAGAGCCGCCGGTACTCATCATTGCCGACGGCCAGGTGCCGCCCGACACACTGCTGTCCCTGTGCGAACGGGCGCAGATACCGGCGTTCCAAACCCATGAATCTGCAGCCTTTGTGATCGACGTGCTGCGCGCTTACCTGTCGCGCCACTTTGCCGACCGCCACACCATGCACGGCGTGTTCATGGACATTTTGGGCCTGGGGGTGATGATTACGGGCGAGTCTGGCCTGGGCAAAAGCGAGCTGGGCCTAGAGCTGATCTCCCGTGGCAACGGCCTGGTGGCCGACGATGCGGTCGATTTGTTTCGCATTAACCAAACCGCCATCGAGGGCCGCTGCCCCGAGCTGCTGCAAAACCTGCTGGAACTGCGCGGCATTGGCCTGCTGGACATTCGCGCTATTTTTGGCGAGACGGCCGTGCGCCGCAAAATGCGCCTCAAGCTCATCGTGCATTTGGTGCGCCGCCAAACCATGGAGCGCGAGTACGAACGTATCCCCTACGAGCCCCTGAGCCAAGACGTGCTGGGCATTCCCATTCGCAAGGTCGTCATCCAAGTAGAAGCGGGCCGCAACATCGCCGTTCTGGTAGAAGCGGCCGTGCGCAACACCATTTTGCAGCTGCGCGGCATCAATACCTTTGACGATTTTGTTGAACGCCAACGCAAGGCCATGGACAACCCGCCGATCACGCGGCATTGAGCTATTTTTAAGCGTTTTAGCCCTGTGGCCCAAGGAAATGCTGCATTAGCAGCTATTAAAATAATAGTGACTTGCGGAGAGTGTCTCTAAAGTCCATAGCACGCCTGCTGCATGCCGGAGTTATGCGGCGGGTTTCCCGTGTGTACCAACGCGAGCGGCAATGAAGGTTTGTGCCTCTTCGCCAAGGTCAGCGAGTGGTAGGGTCATGAACTGGCCTTTGCCAACGATCAGGAGCCAAAAGCCACCAAACTGCCACAGCCCAGTGAAGGTAGACCAAGGCGCAGAAAACGCGCCAGCTTGCGAGGTGGCGGTAAGCGCCGTGGCGGTAAGTTCAAGCACCGCCTGGGGCTGCTGCATACGCGCCAGCTTGGCCATGCCTTGGCGATAATGCAGAAAATACAGCCCCACCAGCAAAAGCAAGAGAACAGCCACTGCGCCGCACAGCGCTCCCGTCGCCCACGCGTCAGGCCGGCTGATGAGCAAAATGACCGCAGCGCAAACAAGGCCTGCCAGTGCTACAAAACCACCCGTCCCTAAGCCGCGCCACAGGTAGGCAAAAACCGCGCGCCTCACCAGGGCTGGTGTGTAGTGGAGGGTGACTGTCAGCATGGCGAGAGCCGCCGAGCCTTACTGCTGCGCGGCTTTCAGCTCTGAAGCAAATGTAGAGATGAGGTCTGCAGTGCGCTGTTGAGCCTGCTCGGCCATCCATTTAGAAAACATAACCATGGCCATCTTCGAGGCCGCAACATCTTTTCTGCCTATGGGAGAAAGATAGTATTTAAGCATCGCGTTGAGCTCTTGTACGCTAAGATCTTTTCCATATTCGGCCACCCAAACAGCAACCAACTCCTTCGCAGAAAACATGTTGGAGGATCGGCTAACGAGCCTTTCAAACGCTTGGCGTTCACGGTCACTGGGCTCGCCGCCCACCTGGCGCACACTGTCTTCGAACATCTTTAGAGCACCTGCGCGGGTTACCTCTCTTTGTTGCACCAATTGCTGATCAATGAGTTCGAGTAGCCCTTGTGCCTCGGCAATGCGTTGGATAAGTGCGCTTTTATCGCTCTGAGCATGGGCGTGCCCTGCCCCAAAAAAAAGTAGTGTGGCAAGTAGGCATGAGGCGAGAGATTTGAAGTTTAGTGTGGTGTGTAGCATAAGCTGAGGTGGGTATATTAATAACAAACATTTCATATTGTGCTGGAATAAAGAGGTCAGGCCCATGTCCGTTCAAAGACACGAAACTTCCCGCCAGAGACTTCTTGAAAGTTCTCCATATCGTCGTCTGCTTCGCTGCGTGTCGCTCTGGACAGATCCGTCGAACTCAGCCAAAGATGAAAAGCGCCGGTCGCCGTGGGCTCCAATATCAGAGCCTCCAGACCTTGGGTGTCGGTTGTGCCAGGTGGCGCTTTAAGGGCCACCAGTTTTGACCCCTCTGCTGTTTTAAACTCTCCGATGGACACACAATTAGGCGGTAGCCCAGCCGCCGCGACAGCTAGCACCTCACTGGTGAATGTTCCATGGTGCATACCTACAAAAAATATATGCTGCTCTGAGAGCGAGTTATTTGAGGACGGCTGCTGGTGTGACATGTCAGGTTGATGGGTAAGACGTTTGCGTAACAGTATACCTAGAAAATGGTTGTACTAAGTGCTGCAGTTTTGGCTGCATTTGGGTGTATGGCCCAAGGAAATACTGCACAAGTAGCTGTTAAATAAATAGCACGCTAATCAAATTTTTTGCATATCCACAAAGCTAAGCTAAGGTCAGCTCAATGTCTCCCAGCGCTCCAGCGTTTGCAGTAGGTCTGTCTCAATAGCTGCTTCGCGCTGGGCCAATTGCAGTGCTTTGGCGTTGTCGGTAACGTAGAGTTTGCCGTCGGCCAGCTGGCCTTGGATGGTTTTTTGCTCTTCTTCTAGGCCGGCTATGCGTTGCGGCAGGTTGTCCAGCTCGCGCTGCTCTTTGTAGCTGAGCTTTTTACGGGCGGGGGCGGGTGGGGCTGCCGCTGGAGGGGATTGTGCCGTCGATACAGACGATGTTTGCTCTGTATTTAATAGCTGCTTGTGCAGCATTTCCTTGGGTGTGAGGTCATTTTTATTGGTATTTTTGGCTGCTGGTGCCAGCTGCGCACTGCGGGCGCGCTGGGTGAGCCAGTCTTGTACGCTGCCCTCGTATTCGCGCCAAAAGCCGGGCTGGCTGGGGGTGGCTTCCCAGGCGATGATGCTGGTGACGACGTTGTCAACAAAGGCGCGGTCGTGGCTGACTAAAAAGACGGTGCCGGGGTAGTCTTGCAGCATTTCTTCCAGCAGCTCCAGCGTGTCAATGTCCAGGTCGTTGGTGGGTTCGTCTAGCACCAGCACGTTGGCTGGGCGGGCGAACAGGCGGGCCAGAAGTAAGCGGTTGCGCTCGCCACCAGACAGGCTGCGCACGGGGCTGCCCGCGCGGGCGGGGCTGAACAAAAAGTCACTCAGGTAGCTTTTCACGTGTTTGCGCTGCCCGTTGATCTCAATCCATTCGCTGCCGGGGCTGATAAAGTCTTCCAGCGTGGCGTCCAGGTTGAGCTTGTCGCGCATTTGGTCAAAGTAGGCCACTTGCAGGTTGGCGCCTTGGCGCACTTTGCCGCTGTCGGGCTGCAGCTCGCCCAAAATCATTTTGAGCAGAGTGGTTTTGCCAGCGCCGTTGGGGCCGAGGATGCCGATTTTGTCGCCGCGCATGATGGTGGCAGTAAAGTCGCGGACGATGGTTTTGGGGTTACCGCTGCCTAAAGTGGCGGGGAACGCCAGGCAGGCGTCGGTCAGCTCGCTCACCAGCTTGCCGCCGCGCTCGCCTACGTCCAGGTCGAGCTTGACGCGGCCTAGCGCGTTGCGGCGCTCGGCGTGGTTGCTGCGCAGTTCGCCCAGGCGGTTGATGCGGGCAGTGGCGCGGGTGCGGCGGGCTTCTACGCCTTTGCGTATCCATATTTCTTCTTGCGCCAGCAGTTTGTCGGCTTTGGCAAAAATCACGGCTTCTTGGGCCATTTGCTCGGCTTTTTGCAGCACATAGGCCGCAAAGTTACCGGGGTATCCAGTCAGCTTGCCGCGGTCTAGCTCCACAATGCGGGTGGCCACAGCGTCCAAAAACGCGCGGTCGTGGCTAATGGTCACAATCGCGCCGTTAAACGCCACCAGCAGCTCTTGCAGCCAGGTAATGGCGTCTAGGTCGAGGTGGTTGGTGGGCTCGTCTAGCAGCAGCACATCGGGCCGGGCCACCAAGGCTTGGGCCAGCGCCACACGCTTTTTGGTGCCGCCCGACAGTTGGCCCACGATGGCGTCGGGGTTGAGTTTGAGGCGCTGCAGCGTCTCGGTCACGCGCTGTTCCCAGTTCCAGCCGTCTTGGTTTTCGATGATGGTTTGCAGCGCATCCAGGTCGCCTTCACCTGACAGATATTGTTCCATCACGGCGACCAGCTTGGCTATGCCGGCGCTGGCAGCTTCAAAAACTGTAGCGTCTGCATCAAGCACAGGCTCTTGCGCCACATACACCACGCGCACGCCGCCTTGCAGCTGCAATATGCCGTCGTCGGGCTTTTCTAGGCCGGCCAGTATTTTGAGCAAGGACGATTTGCCAGCGCCGT
>JAYWGO010000075.1:0-70364 GCA_043778205.1 Polaromonas sp.
GTGGGCCGCTGGTGCGGCTAGTTTCTTCTTGCTTGGCATACATGCTCTTTCGTTTACTCATGTTATGCCTCACACACAAAATTTCTGACAGGCTCCTGCTGGTTCATCGACACCGACTACAACGAAGAAAGCTTCTTCGTCCGCCACGCCTACTTCCTAGGTGCCAACGACCCGTATAAAGCGCTCAAGACAACACTCAAAGCCGAAATCAACGAAGAAGCCTGGGCCACGCTGAACAGCGATACGTCGCGGGCGTTTGATAAGCCGAAGTCGGGGCGGATTGCGGTGAAGGTTATCAATCATTTGGGGGATGAGGTGATGAAGGTCTTCAAGGTGTAAACTAGGTCTAGATATGAAAACTGAGTTTATACAACCACGCTTTGACGGTCGTCGCTTTGACGACCACACGCTACCTGTTGAGGTTGCGCGGGATTTGGCTGCATATGAAACGCTGGTAGTAGAGCTAGCCAAGCATCTTTATCTGCAAGACCATGGCGACCGGCAGCGTGTGCCCAAAGGGTTTGCAGCTGATTTTCATCTGCATATTGAACGTATTGACGATGGCAGTGCAAGGCCATTACTTTCGATAGTAATTGCTGGTGTATTGGGCCTAACGGGTGGCACAAACACATACTTTGAACGCTCAAGAGACTTAATTAGTGAGTGCATAGCCGCGCCAGATGGACAGCTGCCAGCTAATTTTCCGCGAGAGCTTTTGGCACACTTTAATCAACTTGGTCGATCTCTCAGAAGCGACGAGGCCTTGGAGCTTCCTCGCGCTGGTGCAGCACCTGCTGTGCTTACACCCGATCGCCGCAAGCGGTTGGTACTTGCTGCCGAAGGCGTTTATGAGCGTGAAATCGAGTTGGTTGGTGCAATTGGTGAGGCTGATTGGGAGAAATCGACTTTTCGTATGCGGTTGGCGAACGGCAACCAAACTATCGTAGCAATGCCGGAGAGTTTTCATAGTAAAGCCAGAGAATTTGGCGGGCGTCCCCGCCATCAGGTAACCTTCAAAGGGATTGCAGCTTTTGATTCTTTCGACGCCTTGCAGAAAGTTGTATCTGTTGAGTCATTAGAGATTCAACGTAATTACGAGTTGGTTGGAAGGCTCGACGAGCTTGCTGAACTTCAAGACGGCTGGCTTGACGGAGATGGTGTAGCGCTTGACCCTGATCAGTTAGCATCAGTATCCGAAAAATTTGCAACCCATTATCCTGAGCGGGTTCCTTTGCCTGTGATTGTGCCGACACCTGAAGGCAATCTTTTACTCGAATGGGCCTTTGCAGGTCATCCATCTGTGGATATTAATTTATTGGGAACAAAGGCTGAGTTTCATTCGTTTGGTCTTGATAGTGTCGACGTTGAACGAGAATTTCTATTGGTAGACGATAGTGCATGGGAGCAGTTCTTTGCTTTCTTGGGCGAGCAGCTCAAGGAGCAAGTAGCATGACACCCAGTACTGTATTACTGCGCCAAATTCACCCAAAGTTTTACCCTAACGGGGAACTGACCAGCCAAGCATTTTTGCCCTTTCCCAAAGACCATGGAAAGCCTTCGGTTTATGACAGTGACCAAATTTCTGCTGCAGATGCCTTCATTCATTACACTACCGTTTTGAATAATCAATCATCTTCTGTATGGGGTGTGGACTGTAACGAGGTAATAAGCGCTGGGTTAACCAGTGAAGCCAATCCACTTCTCAATTTCCCTTCGCATTCGCTTATAAACTTTACGGGTCAACCTGATAAGGAATGGCGAAAGCTGGCGAAACGGTTAAAGGAGTTCGCCTTGAAAAGAGGCTGCCTTCATCCGTAAGTGCATATCTTATGGATTTCCGCATATCCGATACCTTCACCGATAGCCTCGCCAAACTCACAGGCGATGAGCAAAAACTGGTCAAAACCACCGCATTTGATTTGCAGATGAACCCGGTCAACCCGGGTATGAGCCTGCACAAGCTGGAAAAGGCGAAGGATAAAAACTTTTGGTCGGCACGGGTGGGTAGCGACATCAGGTTGATATTGCACAAGACTGCCGTTAGCCTGCTGCTGTGCTACGTGGACCACCACGACAAGGCCTATCGCTGGGCCGAGCGGCGCAAGCTAGAGACGCACCCTACTACTGGCGCTGCGCAATGGGTTGAAATAAAGGAGCGGGTAGAGGACATGGCACCTGCTTGGCCAATGGGCGTGGCTGAAAAGGCTGCCAACCCGTGGGTGTTTAACCCGCCCAAGGTCTTGCTGTTTGCACAGCGCACTGATGATGAACTGCTGGGTTATGGTGTGCCCGCTGAATGGCTGGCCGATGTGCGTGCGGCGGATGAAGATGGCTTGATGGCATTGGCCGAGCACTTGCCCAAAGAGGCCGCCGAGGCGCTGCTAGAGCTGGCCATGGGCGGCACGCCCGCTGTGGCACCTGTAGCTCCGCTGGGCGCCAACCCGTTTGACCACCCGGATGCGCAGCGCCGCTTTAGGGTGATGCACGATGTGGACGAGCTGGAGCGGGCGCTGTCGGCCCCGTGGGAAAAGTGGATCACCTTTTTGCACCCGGCGCAGCGCGACTGGGTAGAGCGCGACTACAGTGGCCCGGCGCGGGTGTCGGGCTCGGCAGGTACGGGCAAAACGATTGTGGCGCTGCACCGTGCGGTGTATTTGGCGCGCAAGCACGCGGACAGCCGTGTGCTGCTGGCTACGTTTTCAGAGCCGCTGGCCAGTGCGCTGCACCAAAAGCTGCGTTTGCTGATCAGCGGCACGCCACGGCTTGCTGAGCGGCTGGAGGTGCAGTCTGTAGTTGGGGTGGGCGAGCGGCTTTACATTGCAACGATAGGGCGGTTGAATGTAGCTTCGGCGCAGGCTGTGGCGCAGGCACTTGCCCACGCAGTGGCGCATGCTGAGCCTACGGTGTCGCCTGCATTGACGCTGCCTTTTGTGCAATCAGAGTGGGACGGGTTGATCAACGAATGGCAGGTGGAAAGCTGGGAGGCTTACCGTGACTTGGTGCGCCTTGGCCGTAAGACAAAGCTGCCCGAAGCGCGCCGCGCTGCGGTGTGGGCGGTGGTGGAGAAGGCACGGGCGCAGTTGCGTGAGCAAGGCTTGATTACCCATGCGCAGATGTTCAACCAGTTAGCTAAGCACTTTGAAAGCGTAGGGAAGCCGCCTTTTGACTTTATTGTGGTGGACGAGGCGCAGGACGTGTCGGTGGCGCAGCTCAAGTTTTTGGCTGCACTGGGCGCACAGGCTGGCGCGCCTAAGGCGAATGGCTTGTTCTTTGCAGGTGACCTGGGGCAACGCATCTTCCAGTTGCCTTTTTCGTGGAAGTCACTGGGCGTAGATGTGCGTGGCCGTGCCCGCACGTTGACGATTAACTACCGCACATCCCACCAGATTCGCGCCCAGGCCGATAGGTTACTGGGGCCAGAGGTGGCGGATGTGGACGGCAACGTGGAGACGCGTAAAGGCACAGTGTCGGTGTTTAACGGGCAGCAGCCGCTGGTTTGTACGTTTGTCACAGAGGCAGCCGAAATAGCTGGCGTTGGCGAATGGCTGCGGGACTGCGCCCGTGAAGCCCTGCGGCCTGCTGAGATGGCTGTGTTTGTACGGTCTGAGGCGCAGCTTGACCGTGCGCGCCAGGCAGTTAAATCTGCTGATTTAGATTTTTGCGTGCTGGACGATAAGGTACGGCCTGAAGAGACGAAGGTGTCGATCTGCACGATGCATTTGGCCAAAGGGCTGGAGTTTCGCGCTGTGGTGGTGATGGCCTGTGATGACGAGGTTGTGCCCCTACAAAGCCGGATTGAAGACATTGCCGACGGTGCTGATTTGCAAGAGGTGTACAACACCGAGCGGCACTTGCTGTATGTGGCCTGCACCCGTGCCAGAGACCGGCTGCTGGTAACGGCGACTGATCCAGCTTCGGAGTTTCTTGAGGATTTGCTAAGAGCTGTCTGACTGCGACGCTATGAAACCCAAATCCTCCACCACCTTGGTCTACTCCACCGAAACCGGCCGCATCTGCCCTGATTGCAGCCAGCCGGTGGCGCAGTGCCAATGCGCGGCTAACAAGCGGGCTTTGGCTGCGGCCAGCAGCGCGGCGGCGGACGGGGTGCTGCGGGTGCAGCGCGAGACGAAGGGGCGGGGTGGCAAAAGCGTGACGGTGGTGCGCGGCTTGGCGCTGGACGCTACAGCGCTGGCCGCTTTGGGCAAACAGCTCAAAGCCGCCTGCGGGTCGGGCGGCACGGCCAAAGACGGGGTGATAGAAGTGCAGGGCGACCATGTGGTCACCGTCATGGCGGCGCTGGTGAAGCTGGGGTATGCAGTAAAGCGCTCTGGCGGCTAGGTGGCGGTAGTTTTTTAAGCCTTTTAGGCCACTAGCCCAATAGAATATTGCGGGAGCAGCTATTAAAAATGTAGTAAGTAGGTATATCTACCCAGCCGTCACGCGCGTCTGCCTAGCTGCGCCGTTCATCGCCGGCGCGTGGCGGGTGGCTGCCAGAGCGGTCTAGCAGGCCGCGTAGCTCTGCCATGTCGATGCAGGCCAGGGCTTGCCCCGTCGTCTGCTCCCAGCTGTTGATACTGGCAATTTTCTCGGCCACGGCTAAGGACACAAAGTAGTCCATGCTGATGGAGTCACGCTGGGCGTGCTGGCGCGCTGCTTGGGCGATAGAGTCTGGCAGGGTGATGTCTAGCTTGGTCATAACAGTTTCTCCAGTTCATGCAAACAGTCTGCGGGGCGCATGCAGCGCAGGTTAAACCGCCCTGCTGCGTCGTGTAAATGCCGCTGGTTGAAGGTTACCAGCATATCGACTCTCCCGTTGATAGCGGTTTCCAGCACCATTTCGTCAGCCACGTCTTGCAACTGGGGCCGCCATAAAAAGTGCGGCGGCTGCTTGTCGCAGGTTTTGGTAATAAGTTGTAGCGCGCGTTCCAGTTCTTCGTCGGTCAGCCCGTGTACCTCTTGTTGTCTACTTCGTTTGAGTATGGCTTCGTACTCAAACAGCAAGGGAACGGATACCACCATGGTGATTTTGCGCTGCAAAGCGTAGTCCAGCAAAGCGCGTGAAGCGCCTGTTTTACTGCGAAAAGCTGCAATGACTACATCGGTATCTAAAACAACGCGCATGGATGAATTTTGCCATACCCGTGTGATAGCGACTACTGCCATTGCAACGGGGTATGGAGTTCAATGAACAACACCCGCTGACTTTGGCAAGTAGAGCGGGTGTTTGGAATAAGGGTTGAGAGATATAGGGTGAACCGAACCACCACACCGCATGAAGCCGACTTTTGTCTCTCAATGGACTCATTTTAGCGTCTACTCCACCGAAACCGGCCGCATCTGCCCCGATTGCAGCCAGCCGGTGGCGCAGTGCCAGTGCGCGGCTCACAAACGGGCCTTGGCTGCGGCCAGCAGCGCAGCGGCCGACGGGGTGCTGCGGGTGCAGCGCGCAACCCAAGGTGCGGGGCGGCAAAAGCGTGACGCTGGTGCGCAACCTCGCGCTGGATGCTACTGCGCTGGCTGCTCTGGGTAAACAGCTTAAAGCCGCCTGCGGGTCGGGTGGCACGGCCAAAGACGGCGAGTACGAGGTGCAGGGCGACCATGTGGCCACGGTGATGGCGGCGCTGGTGAAGCTGGGGTATGCGGTAAAGCGCTCGGGCGGCTAGCTGGCGCTAGGTTTATGAGCCTTTTAGGCCTCTAGCCCAATAAAATATTGCGAGAGCAGCTATTAAATGCGTAGTGACTTATGTGGCTTCTAGCCAGTTCCCAAGCCAGAAAAATACGCCATCTTGATAAATACTGGTTAAAATAACAGTTATTCGGTAAAAACCTTGCCTGCAATCTGCGCAACGATGTCATGACCAGCCCCCAGCAATTCCTTATCTACCAAAGCGAAGACGGCTCCACCCGCATTGATGTGCTGCTGGAGGCCGAGACCCTTTGGTTGAGCCAGAAGCAGCTGACCGAGCTGTTTGGCAAGGCGAAGGGCACGATCAGCGAGCACATTAGGCACATCTTCGAGGATGGCGAGCAGGACGAAAATTCAGTTGTTCGGTTATTCCGAACAACTGCCGCTGACGGCAAACAATATGAAGTGGCGCACTACAACCTGGACATGGTGCTGGCCTTGGGTTTTCGGGTGCGCAGCCCGGTGGGGGTGCGGTTTCGGCGCTGGGCTAATGACAAGCTCAAAGAGTTTATTGTCAAAGGCTTTGTGCTGGACGACGCGCGGCTGAAGAGCCCCGGTGGGCAGGGCACAGGGCCAGACTACTTTGACGAGCTGACGCGCCGCCTGCAAGACATTCGCACCAGCGAGCGGCGCTTTTACCAAAAGATCACCGATATTTACGCCACCAGTGTGGACTACGACAGCAACGATGCGCTGACGCAGGCGTTTTTTGCCACGGTGCAAAACAAAGTGCATTACGCCGTGCATGGCCAGACGGCTGCCGAGCTGGTTGCCGCCCGGGCTGACAGCAGCCTGCCCAACATGGGGCTCACCAACTGGCAGGGCGCACGCATTCGCAAGCCGGACGTGAGCGTGGCTAAAAACTATTTGTCAGAGGCTGAGCTGCGTGCCCTGAACAACCTGGCCGAGCAGTATTTGATTTTTGCTGAAGGCCAGGCTTTGCGTCGCGTAGCCATGAGCATGCAAGACTGGGTCACCAAGCTGGAGGGTTTCTTAACGCTGAACGACCGCGAGATCTTGCAAGGCGCTGGCACCGTGTCGGCGCAGTTGGCCAAGAGCCAAGCGGAGCACGAGTTTGATAAATTCAAGGCGGTGGATGACCTGCGGTTTGAGTCCGATTTTGACCAGATGGTGAAGCAGCTACCCGCTAAGCCACCGGGCAAGCTGCGTTAAATGCGCACCGTGCTGAAAGCCACCTTGACCTACTCCACCGAAACCGGCCGCATCTGCCCCGATTGCAGCCAGCCGCTTTGGGTAAACAGCTTAAAGCCGCCTGCGGGTCGGGCGGCACGGCCAAAGATGGCGTGATAGAAGCGCAGGGCGACCATGTGGCCACGGTGATGGCGGCGCAGACCAAGCTGGGGTATGCGGTAAAGCGGTCTGGCGGGTGATTTAGCCTGTTTTGCAGGTGTTTTTATATGTTAAATAGGCCTTTGACCCAAGGAAATGCTGCACAAGCAGCTATTGTATTCATAGTGTTCGGCACAGCCTCAAGCCGCTGCACCATGTCTGCAAAGTGTGCCACCCCGGGTATCAGCAGGGCGGCTTTAAGGTTTAGCTAAGTCTTAATTGGCTAAGCCCAGATGTTGCAGCACAGGCTTCCAGCAAGTATTGGCAATTCTTAAAAAACCGCTGCCTTTGGGATGCAGCTCGTTTGCCCAATCTGAAGGCCTAAGAGTACCGCGACTGTCTACGATGAATAAGTGGCTGGGGTCTAAGCTGACGATGTCAGCCAATATCTTATGAAAGCAATCGATCAGATGGACAACGCATGCTTGGTGTAGGCTCGCTGGCACCTGCGCGCTCGCAAGCGCTGGTTTTAGCCAACCGTTACCACCGAAGACACCTTTTCCGTTGGGTATAGCGTAGTCGTATGAATGCATCACTATCAAACAATTCGGTGAGGTACGTGTATAGATGATGCCGATGAGCTTTCTGTAGTGTTGGTCCATGCGTTCAATAAAGCCTTGCAGGCCTGCCTCGCCGCCCCTAAAACAGCCCTTGGCGGTTGTCTCTGCCGTGCAGTTATCTTTAAGCAGTGGGCGCATGTCATTAAAGCCGGCAAAATCGTTTCCACCACCGCTGATTAAGACAGCAGATAAGCCCGAGCCATATAGGCGCAATGCTTCGCGAACAGAGCGTGCATATTTGCCATCAACATAGTCGTATGCTTCTGCCCCATTCATGCCCTTGGCTAAAACAACATGCCCCTTGCTATCAACGATGTCGCCAATGTTGTTAACTAAACTCCCGCCTACGAAGGGGTACCAAAACCATGAATCGCCGATAGCTAAGATGCTGGGGTATGTACCGGCATTTTTCATTTGCGCTTCATCCCAGTAATAGCCCATGGTGTGCTTTCAGGTTATGCAGTGGTAACCTAAGGATAACCCGATTACGTTTTCATTGCATCCCCCAAAGTGATAAGCTGAAGGTGCTGTGCACGTGCAGCGCCACCATGTGGCCATGGTGATGAACGCTGTGCAGTAGCCGAGGAATACGGTATGGGGCGCTAAATTTGACAACACTAAAAAAACGCAGGGGCCTACCTGCAAAACTGGCCCATTAATTAAGGTTTACATGACAGTTAATACTACCGCTTCGCAGCCCGCCGCGGCCACTGCGCTTGACCGCGCACAGCGTGCGGATGAGCCTTTTCCTGATCATCACAATGATTTGGCTGCTACGCTTAAATTTGCTTGGCAGATGGTGGGGCGGGGTGTGCAAGACAGGCGCTCGGCTTTTCATACGCCGGTGTTGGCCACACAGTCGCTGGGCGGCCCGCAGGCGCGGGTGTTGGTGCTGCGGGCGGCAGACGCGCAGGCGCGCACTTTGACTTTTCATACCGATACGCGGTCTGCCAAGTTGCCAGAGCTGGCAGCTGACCGCAGAGGCGCGCTCACTTTTTATGATGCAGCGCGCAAGGCGCAAGTGCGCATGAACGGCATGGTCAGCGTGCACACAGGCGATGAGTTGAGCCACCAGCGCTGGGCGGCGGCGCGGCCTAGCTCGCTGCGTTGCTTTTTGGGTGCTCAGCCTGGCGGCGTTAGCGCAGAGCCAACCAGTGGCTTGCCGCCGCAGATGGAAGGGCGAGAGCCTGATTTGGCTGAGCTGCAAATAGCAGAACCACATTTTGCGGTGCTGCAGCTTACCGTGCAACGTTTGGAATGGCTGCATTTGCACACGGGTGGCCAGCGGCGCGCACTGTTTACCTGGGCTGACCAGTCTGCGGGCAGCCAGTGCGCCATGCAATGGCTTAATCCTTAAAACGTGTTTTTAAGTCAAATTCCTGCAATAAGTCCTTATGGCCCAAGCATTTGCTTATTATGTAGCTATCAAATAATGAGCGGGCGTGGTGACTTACCTATGCATAGACTTACCGCCGCACTGATGCCCAATCGCCCAGTAGCCCAGTAGCCCAGTAGCCGAGTAGCCCAGTAACTGGCCCGGCTTATCTACCTGCCAAGCGCCGCCAAAGCCGCTGCACGCTGCGCCGCAGGCTAATTTTGATGCGCTTGCCTGCTTGCCATACGCTTGCGCTGCGCAGGCGGTGCATGAGCTGGTCTTTCCAGGCTTTCCAGCGGGGGTACCAGCGGGCGAACCAAGCAAACTGCATCAGCGCGGGTTCGGTCAGCTGGAACAGGCGGGCCACCAGGGCGGTGCCTACCAGTTTGGCGGCAACCAAAATACCCATCCCGACCGCCACCTGGCCTTGGTGCAAAAAAGCCAGCGCCAGCAGTTTGATGGGAAACAGCAGCGCGGCCGGTAGCAGCAGCACAGGCAGGGCTTGCCAGGGCGACAAGGTGCTGATTTTGCGTTCCAGCCAAGCCCAAAAGGGCAGGCGGGACAGGCGGCGCATGAGGGCCGCCAGTGGCTCCCAGCCCCATTCTTCAAAAATTAAAAGCAGCGCCACAAAGGGCATGACCAGCCAGCGCAGCAGGGTGCCCAGTTTTTTCAGCATGGGTGGTTAGGGCGCAATCAGCGGTACACCGCTGGCCGCTTGGCCAGAAATGCGGCAATGCCTTCGCCACCGCTCGGATGGTGCAGGTTGGCCACAAACGCGTCGCGCTCTGCCGACAGGTGCACGGGCAGGCTATGCTGGGCGGCGTCGCCCAGCAGCTCTTTGATGCTGGCCAGTGCGCTAGGTGCGCGCAGGTTCAGCTTGTCGGCCAGGGCCAAGGCAGTTTGTAGCGCGCAGCCAGGCTCGGCCAGCTGGTTGACCACACCTAGGGCATACAGGCGCTCGGCACTAATGCGTTCGCCGCCCAGCAGCAGTTCGCTGGCGATTTGGCGCGGCAGTGCGCGGGCCAGGTGCCAACTGGCCCCGCCGTCGGGCGACAGGGCTACGCTGCTGTAAGACATGACAAACACGGCGTCGCGTGCGGCCACCACCATGTCGCAGGCCAAGCACAGCGAAAAGCCTGCCCCGGCTGCTGGGCCTTCTACTGCGGCAATCACGGGTTTGCGGCAGCTGCGCAGGGCCTCGATCCATGCGTGCAGGCCGTCGATGCTCTCGGCTTGCACGGCGGGCGCCAGGCTGCGGTTGTGCAGCAGGCGCTGCAGGTTGCCACCTGCGCAAAACTGCGCGCCTTCACCGGTAATGACCACGCTGCGTATGTCATTGCTGCTGTCGGCAATGTTCAGCGCTTCTACCCCTGCAGCGTACATGGCGGGGCCTAGTGCGTTGCGCAGCGTGGGGTTGGAGATAGTGAGCACCATGGTGCGGCCTAGCGCACCTGCAGTGGTGTTTTTTAGCTCGCCGCTTGGGATGGTTTGTTCAGTTGGGGTCATGGCATGGGCTTTAGGCTGGAGTATGCACTTTGATGATGGCGCATAGCTGCTTAAGCTTCGATGTGCTTGAGGCTCAGGCCAATAGCACCGCGCCTGCGCAGCCACGGGCTAGGGCGGTAGCGCGGGTCGCCGTAGACGGTTTGCATGTTAAACAGCACTTCCAGCACGTTGGTGGGGCCTAACAGGTCACCCAGTGCCAGCGGGCCGTGCGGGTAGCCCAGGCCCAGGGTGACGGCGGTTTCCAGGTCAGCCGGGGAGCAAATTTGCTGTTGGCACATGTCGGCGGCAATGTTGATAATGCAGGCCACCACGCGCTGGGTCACAAAGCCGCCACTGTCGCGTACCACGCTTACGGCTTTGCCGTCGCGTGCAAACAGGGCGTGGGCAGCATCCCGCATGTCGGTGCGGGTGGCGGGGTTGGTCATCAGTACGCGGCGCTTGGTGGCTTTGTCGTCGATCAGCATGTCAATACCCACGGTGCGGGCCGGGTCGTAGCGCTCCACCACAGCCACGGTGGTTACGTCAAAACCCAGCGGCGCCACCAAGGTGAGGGCCTGCATCGAGGGCGATTGGCCGGTCTCTATGGTGGCGCCCAGGTCTTTCAATAGCTGCAGCAGTTCAGAGCGCCGCGTAGCACGGGGAGAGACCCAAACCGGCGGCATGTTTGCTACTACAGGTATAGCAATAGGCTGAGGTTTTACTTGGGCTCCCTCTACATACTGGTAAAAACCGGCGCCTGTTTTCTTGCCCAGCACACCGCCTGCCAGGCGCTGCGCGGTAATCACGCTGGGGCGGTAGCGCGGCTCGTCGTAGTATTGGCGGTAGACCGATTCCATCACGGGGTGCGACACATCCAGCGCGGTCAAGTCCATCAGCTCAAAAGGGCCCAGCTTAAAGCCCACTTGGTCTTTTAAGATGGCATCAACCGTGGCAAAGTCGGCAATGCCTTCGCTCACAATGCGCAGCGCTTCGGTGCCGTAGGCGCGGCCCGCATGGTTAACAATAAAACCTGGTGTGTCAGATGCCAGCACTGGGGTGTGGCCCATGTGCTTGGCGTACTGGGCTAGCCGGTCGCACACGGCGGGCTCTGTTTTGAGGCCAGCTATCACTTCCACCACTTTCATCAGTGGCACTGGGTTAAAAAAGTGGTAGCCCGCAAAGCGCCCAGGGTGCTGCAGCCCTGCAGCAATGGCGGTAATCGACAAAGACGAGGTGTTGCTGGCCAGTACGCAGCTGGGGGGCACAATAGCCTCTAGCTGGGCAAACAAGCTTTGTTTAACGTCAAGCCGTTCTACGATAGCCTCAACCACAAGGTCGCAAGTGGCCAGGTCTGCCAGGGCCGTGCAGGGCAGCAAGTTGGTTTTGAATGCTGCCGCTTGGCCGGGGGTAAGCTTGCCTTTGTCTACCTGCTTGTCCCACACGGCTGCTATGGCGCTGATGGCCTTGTTTGCCGCCTCGCTCTGGTTGTCAAAAAGGTGCACTTTGGTGCCAGCTTGGGCTGCTATCTGGGCTATGCCGCGCCCCATAGCGCCCGCGCCCACTACAGCCAAAGTTACAAAAGCAAATTGCATAACATGTTACCAAGTTGTTACTGTGTCAAAATAGAGACTCTAAGCACGACACTCTACTATTTCTGCATGCCAAACCAGCCGCTATCTCTATTACCGTTCAAAGGTAGTTTACACAAAGCCAGCATAGGTATAGCTGCCGCTGCCAGTGTATTAATGATGTCTTGGCCTCAGCCAGCAGATGCTTTGTCGCTGGGCCGCAGCCGGGGCGCAGCGCTTTTGGGTCGCTCTTTAGACATGTCGGTACTGGCAAGCTTAGAGGCTAAAGAAGAAACCCCAGCAGCCACTTGTTTTAGCGCCGAAGTCTTCTACGGCGATACGCGCATAGGCGAGCAAAATGTCAGCATCACCCCCGTGCGCAACAGCCCAACTGAGCTGGCTTTGCGTGTGCGCGCCAGCAACGTGATTGATGAGCCTTTTGTCACAGTGTATGTGCGTGCTGCCTGCGGCCAAGGTGTTGCCAGAAAATACGTGCTGCTGGCTGATTCACCCAGCGAAACAGTGCAAGCCCCGATGGCACCGGACACGGCAAATGCTGCGCCTGCAGCCGCGCCACCCAGATTGGTTAATGGTGCTGTTGCTGCTGCACCAAGCTTTGGCGCTGATGTAGCGGCCAAACGCAAAGCCCAGCTTGAGCGCCGTGCTGCATTGCGCGCCAGCGCAGGCGCTGCCCCGCCAGCCAATACTGCGGCTGCAGCGCAAGACCAAGAACAACGCGCAGCTGCGCAGCTGGCAAAAACCCAAGCCAAAAACCAAGCCAATGCGCAAGCCCGCGCCGCCGTGCAAGAGCGTAAAAATAAAGCCTTAACCAGCCCTTTGGCTGCGCCAACCTTGGCCAGCAAGCCACGTTTAAAAGTTGATTTGCTAGACTTTACGGCTGCTGCCGAGCCGCGCTTGCGCGCCAGCAGCGAACTGCTGAGCCAGCCTACCACTGACCCCATTGCCCGCGCCCAAGCCGCTGCCATGTGGCGCACCATTAACAGCTCACCCGAAGATTTGTTGCGCGATGGTGACCGCCTGAAAGCCATTGAAACCGATGTACGCGCAATGTCTGAGCTGACCCGCCAGCAAAGCAAAGAGCTGACCACTTTGCGCACTGAGCTGCGCCAAGCCCAAACCGACCGTTATGCCAACCCTGTGGTTTATGCGCTGGGCTTTTTAAGCCTGGCTTCCATGGGCTTGGCCCTGTGGCTGTGGCGCAGGCGCAGTGTGAGCGGCAAACGCGCGCCATGGTGGGGCAGTGTCAGCCGCCAAGAGGATGACGCTCAGGCTTCACTGGCCCGCAGGCGTGCACGCAGCGCAGTGGCCCAAGATCGCTCTTTGGTAGGCCAAGAAGTTGACTTTAAAAGCTCTTTAGATTCAATGGATTTTGCCCGTTCTGTGGCACCCATGCCGCAGAACCAAAGCTACGCTGCACCGCCAGCACCTTTTGTTTCTAGCCGCAGTGCCAAGCAAAAGTCCAACAGTTATTTTGGCGAATCGTCGGCGCACCGCACATCCGAACTGATACCGGGTGCCAGCAGCTCTGTGCAACCGGCCTACGCGCCAGATTTTGCAACTAGTACCCCTGGTAACCAACGGCCTGTCAACGCCGAAGAGCTGTTTGACATACAGCAGCAGGCAGACTTTTTTATGTCGCTGGGCCAGCACTCGCAAGCTATTGACATTCTGCAAAACCATATCAGTGACAACGTGGGCACCAGTGCGCTGGCCTACCTGGATTTGTTTGATATCTACCACAAGATAGACCAACGTGAAGACTTTGATGCCTTGCGCAATGAATTTAACCGTGTGTTTAACGCCCAAGTGCCAGAGTTTGAGAACTACGGCTTAAGTAGCCGCGGGCTTGAAGACTACGAGCCTGCTTTGCAGCGTATTCAGGCACTTTGGCCTAACCCTAAAGTGCTGGCGGTGATTGAAGAGTCCATCTTCCGCATGCCTGAGCTGGACGCCCAGCCCTTTGACCTAGAGGCCTACCGGGAGCTGATGCTGCTGTACGCAGTGGCCAAAGAACTAAGCTCGCACGACAGTGTAAATGCAGAATTACACATAGACCTCGACCTAGCGCCAGACCTGGGCTTGCAGGAAGATTTTTCTGGACTTTCTGCCCCGCCCACCACTGCGGCCCGTGAGCCCGTGCAAACCAAGTTTTCGCCTACGGCTGTGGTGCCATTGACGGGCGCTGTCACACCTGCGGTAGAGCACGAACCGTTGGACTTTGATTATGGGCTTGAGCGACCAGCTGCGGAAGACTTTTGGGACGCTCCGGTGAGCGCGCCAGAGCTGGATTTAGACCTGGACATTGACCTAGGTTTTTCCCCAGAGACCACCCAGCCTATTGGCAAACTGCCCGCAGCGCCTGCTACCGACCCGATGGCCAACACCATTAACTTTGAGAAAATTGAGCGCGCCGACTTTGCACGCTCTAAAAACGCTAAGCTGTAGCTTTGCGGTGCAGCTTAGCGGCCCATACACTCAGGGCCATAGCGCACAGCATGCCTGCCAAGCCCAGCCAATGCAGCGTGCCATAGCGGTCATGGGCCACCATCCAGCCGCCCAACGCCGCGCCTATGCCTTGGCCCATGTACATGGCCGAGGTGTTCAGCGCAATGCTAACGCTGGCCACTGCAGGCGCAATAGCCACTAAGCGCGCTTGCTGTGCAGAATTGCTAGCAAAACAGCCCAAAGCCCACGGAATGGCCACCAAACACACCAGCACCAAGCTGCTGCCCAGTGGCCAAAGTAGCAAACTCAAAGCCATGCCGCCCAGGGCTATCAATACGCCACGCGCCGGACCTAGAATGTCAATATAGCGGGACATCAGCAAGTTACCGATAAAACCAAAAGCCCCAAAAAATGCAAAATACAGCGCTACCATGCCCGGTGTAGCCTGTAAGGTGGTGACCAAAAACGGGGCTTGGTAGGCGAACAGCACAAACTGCCCAGCTGATGAGACCGCCGTGACGGCCACCGCAGACAGCAGCACTTTAGACACCAGCGTGTCGCGCCACAGCTGTGTGCTAATGGCCGCTGGGCGCACGCCAGCGGGCAGCACGCGCCATACCCACAGCGCGCTAAGCAAGGCCAAAACTGAAAGCAGGGCAAACCCCACACGCCAGCCCAAAGTGCCGCCAATGTAGGCCCCTAAAGGCATGCCCAACACCGATGCCAGCGACCAGCCTAAAAACACCATCGTAATAGCCTTGCCACGCTCTGCAGGCGGCACCAGCAGGCCGGCCACTACAGCAGCTTGGGGTGTAAACAGTGCCGGTGCCAGCATGGCCAGTACGCGCAGCACCATCAGGCTAGGGTAGTTGGGCGCTAGCGCGCAGGCCGCATGCAGCAGGCCATACCACAGCATGGCCCCAGCAAGCAGTTTGCGGCGGTCCCAGCTGCCTACCAAGGCCGCTAGCAGGGGCGCGCCCAGGCAAATCAGCACAGCACCGGCGGTTATAAGTTGCCCCGCGCTGGCAATACCCACGTTCAAACTGCTGCTGATGTTGCCCAAGCTGCCGGGCACCAGCATCACACCTGTGCCAATCACAAAGTTACCGCACAGCAGCGCCCACAGCACTTGCTTGCGCACTGCACCAGGTAAATAAACGGGTTCTGTCAAAGTAAATAGTGCGCAGGTAGCTGTACAAAAAAATAGCAGCTTATTTGGCTATGTTATTTACCTGCGTACCTGCAGTGCACCAGGGTTGACGATATTGGTGGGCGTACCGCGAATAAAATTCACTACGTTGTCAAACGCCGCGCCAAAGTACAGCTCATAGCTGTTTTGCTCCACGTAGCCTATATGCGGGGTGCAAATACAGTTTTCTAGGCGCAGCAAGGCGTGGCCTTGCAAAATAGGCTCAGACTCAAACACATCAATGGCGGCCAAACCAGGGCGGCCACGGTTCAGGGCGGCAATCAACGCATCTTGCACAATCAGCTCAGCGCGCGAGGTGTTGACCAGCAAGGCGGTAGGCTTCATGAGCGATAGCGAATTCAGGGTCACTGTATTGCGGGTTTCTTCGGTCAGCCGCAGGTGCAGGCTGAGCACGTCAGACTCTGCAAACAACTGCTCTTGGCTGGCGGCTATGGCATAGCCGTCAGCTTGGGCTTTTTCGACGGTGGTGTCTCTGCCCCACACGACCACTTGCATGCCAAAAGCGCGGCCGTAGCCTGCCACAATCTGGCCAATTTTGCCGTAACCCCACAAGCCCAGTGTTTTGCCGCGCAGCACCGTGCCAATGCCAAAATTAGCGGGCATCGAAGCCGCTTTCAGGCCAGACTGTTGCCATGCCCCGTGCTTAAGGTGGGCAATGTACTGCGGCAGCCTGCGCTGCGCTGCCATGATCAAGGCCCAGGTCAGTTCTGCTGGGGCAATGGGCGAGCCTGCACCCTCTGCCACGGCAATACCCCGCTCGGTGCAGGCCGCCACGTCAATGTGCGTGCCTACCTTGCCGGTTTGCACAATCAGTTTAAGGCGCGGTAGTTTTTCTACCAGCTGGCGCGTCATGTGGGTACGCTCACGCACCAGCACAATCACGTCAGCGTCTTTGAGCCGAATGCTAAGCTGGCCAATGCCTTTGACCGTATTGGTAAATACCTTGGCGGGGTAGTCTTCCAGTTTAGAGGCGCAGTCGAGTTTGCGGACCGCGTCTTGGTAGTCGTCCAAAATCACTATGTTCATAGTTGCTATTGTGCCTGTATGTGGCGCAGTTAACAGGGTAGGGCTAGCTGTGCAGGGCCAGCATTTCTAAATTACGCCATACCGCCGTGCAATCTGAAGGGCGATCTTCAGGAATTTTGGCCATCATGCGGTCTAAAAACGGCTGAAATTTGGCGTGTAAGTCGGGCAACTGCGGCGTAGGGTTATGTACGTGGGCGTGCAGTAACTCCCCAAGCGAACCGCCTCGAAAAGGGCGCGACCCGGTGAGCAATTCGTACAGGATCACTCCCAAGCTGTAAAAGTCGCTGCGGTGGGTAACTTCTCTACCCTGGGCCTGCTCTGGGCTCACGTAATACGGGGTGCCAATGATTTGGCCATACTGTGTGCGCACCAGTGCGTCGGCATCCTCGCGAATATTCTTGACGATGCCAAAGTCAACCAATACCAAAGCCCCGTTGGCACGGAACATCAAGTTCTCGGGTTTGAGGTCACGGTACACAATGCCCAACTGGTGAATGGTGGACAGTGCGCTGACAATCTGGCGCAGCAGGTCAACAATACGGGCGGCGCTAGGCCGTTTGGCAATTTCAGTTTTAAAGTCACCGCCGCTTAAGTATTCCATCGCAATGTAAGCGTACTCGTCTGTAAAGCCTTGGTCATAGATTTTGGCAATATGGTGGTGCTCAATATTCGCCAGGATGGCATATTCTTGGATAAAGCGCTGCAGCATTTCAGGGTCGCTTTGCACGTTGGTGCGCAGCACCTTGAGCACCACCTCGGTTTTACGGGCTGCCGAGTAGGCTAAAAATACGTCGCTGGTGCCACCTTCACCCAACTTGCGAATGACCTGGTAGCCTTTAAAACGCTGTGCTTGGGCGGCGTAAGCACCGGACTGCAAGCTCCACAGAGATTGCTTGAGTGCGCCTTTGGCCGCACGCGCAGTGATTTGCGAGTTTTGCAGCGCAATGGTAGTAATAGCAGCGCTCTCAAACGCTTGGGCAGCGCTGTCGGCGCCTAATTGCAGGTCTACCCTGGCTTGGTAGCCCAGCACTTCGCAGGCGCTGACCGACTGCGCTCTGCCGCGAATGTGCACCACTTGGGTTCGGCCCATGTTTAAATCACTGCCCACTTGCGCTGCCGTGCTGGTGCTGGCCACCACTTTCCAGCCTAGGTCTTTGCCGGCTGCCTGCAGGCGCGAGGCAATATTGACCGTGTCGCCCAAGGGCGTGACCTCGCGCGACTCATGGCTGCCTAGCTGGCCCAAGGTAACCTCGCCACTGTGCAGGCCCACGCCTACGTTAAATTCAGGCAAGCCGCGCGCGCCATAGGCTTGCGCTACCCACTGGCGGAATTCTGTAGCCGCTGCACTTAAGCCCATGGCGGCCGACAAGGCGCGGCTGGCGTGGGAGCTGGGCTGACCAGTAGTATCGTCAGTGCCGTCTTCAAATAAAGCCAGCAAGCCGTCCCCCAGCATTTTCAGGTGTGTGCCGCCATAGGCCACCACAGGGCGGCATGCAAGTTCAAAGTAGTGCCCCAGCAAAGTGGCCAGCTCGGCCGCTGTGAGGCGCTCTGCCATGGTGGTGAAGTTGCGTATGTCTGCAAACATGACCGTGGCTTGTAAAGACTGTCCCGCAGCTGCCGTCTGGGCCTCAGCTACCAACTGGCTGGGCCCAGAGATGTCTGCAAAATTAGCGCTGGACTCTAAGGTGCTGTCGGGTGCGCCGTAGCGTTGGCGAAACTGTGCCTGGGTTTGCTCTTCGTTCTGCGCTACCGCCAGAGATATGGCTTGGTTCTTGTTGCGTTCAAAACGGCGCATTTTTTGCAACTGCGCCTGAATAGAGTCTAGCAATTCTTCGCGCTTAAACGGCTTGGTAATGTAGTCGTCTGCACCTAAGCGCATACCTTTGCGCATATGGGTGCGGTCGCCTGCAGCAGTCAGCATGATGACCACGGTGCGTTCAAGATCAGGGTGCGCGCGTACAGCGTCGAGCAGCGCAAACCCGTCCATTACGGGCATATTCACATCGGTAATCAGCACATCGGGCAACATCGAGCGCGCCAGTACCAAGCCATGTTGGCCGTTAGGTGCCGTGGCGACTTCAAAGCCTTCAAGGCTGAGCAGCCGCTCTAAATTTTTACGGATAGCTTCTTCGTCGTCAACAACTAGTATGCGAGGCATGGAGGGTTACCAAAGTGTGCTGCAATGGTAAACTGGATTCATGTCTGTACCCCAGCCCCATGGTAACTATGTAGGTAATAGCACTGCTGACGATAGCGTAATGCTGGTTACCTCTGTGCAGCGTGCGCTGGCTTTTATGCAAGCTGCCAGCGAAGGGATTATTTTTTACACCCAAGACCTTATCTTAGACTGCAATGAGGCGTTTGCGTTGTTGGTGGGCCGTAGCCATAGCGATCTGGTAGGCCAACAGGTGTTGAGTTTGTTTGCGCCCAACGACCACGAAGGTGCGCTGCGGCACATCTACCTGGGCCGAGGCATGCCCATCAACGCTAAGCTGCCATTGCCTGGTGGCGGCTATGTAGACGTAGAGGTGACAGGGCGCACCAGTACTTTTAAAGGGCAGCCGTGTTGGGTTGCAACCGTGCGTGATACCTCTACTGTGGTCTATGTTACCGAATCTTTGGTACGGTCACAAGCGCGTTACCGCACACTGGTAGAGAATGCTGACCAGGTTATTTTGTTTGTGCAAGACCACAAGGTGGCCTATGCCAACCCTGCTGCAACGCGGTTTTTTAAGCTCAAAGCCGCAGATATCTTAGACACCGAGTCAGTTTTTTTAATTCACCCTGAAGATCGCACGCTGGCACTGACACGGCGTAAACAAATGATTGCCGGTGATGCCGACCACAGCGTCATGCTGCGCACACTCTCGCCCCCTAGCGAGCATGTGCTGCCCACCAGCAGGGTGTCGTGGGTAAGGTTCTATGGCTCCCTGGTGGAATGGGAGTCGCGGGCGGCAACCTTGATTTTCATGACCGACCTGACCGCGCAGCACGAGGCGCAGGAACAAATGCGCAGTGCATTAACCCGCGAAAAAGATTTGGGTGATTTAAAGACACGTTTTGTGTCCATGGCATCGCATGAGTTTCGGACACCGTTGGCCACCATACAAACCAGCTCAGAGTTGCTAGAGCATTACAGTGACCGCTTAAGCGCTACCGAAAAAACAGAAGCTATTGCGGATATTCAACGCTCAGTGCAGCGCATGCAAGCGATGATGGAGAATTTTTTGGCTTTTGGGCGCTTGTCGTCGGGCGCAATGAACTGCAACCCTGTGCCTTTGCCCGTATTACAGACGGTGCATAGCATGGTGTATGACGCATTGGTGGCTGACAGCCACCAACATGCCATCGAGGTTTACGCCCAAGCGCCGATGGAGGATGCGACGGTGCTGCAACTTGACGAGATGCTGCTGCGCCAAATGCTGGACAATTTGCTGAGCAATGCTTGCAAATACAGTGCATTTGGTGAACGCATTGACGTGCTCATTGACCGGGTGCCCTGCCTACAGCCTGTGGTTGGCCCACACGCTGCGCCATGGCAGCTGCGTATCGTAGTAGCTGACCGCGGCATGGGTATTCCACCTAGCGATGTGCCGTTTTTATTTGCCAGCTTTCACCGCGCGGCCAACGCGGTGAATGTACCCGGCACCGGTTTGGGCTTGGCTATTGTGGACCGCGCTGTGCAGGCGCACGGTGGGCAAGTGGGCGTGCACAGCGTGGAGGGCGAAGGCGCGCAGTTTGAACTGTTATTGCCTTGGGTGCAGTAGCGCCGTTTTGATAAACAACGCCCGATAAATAGCGCTTGGTAAAAGCCCAAAGTCTTGGGGCAATTTTTTCTCAGGTACTTGCTGCCTAGCAGCTTGGCTATTTAGTGCAAGCTGCGTACAAGTTCAGCGCCGGTTGGTAGGCGCTGGTTTGAATGCCCAACAGGCCCAGAACAGAATGGAAGTAATTATCATGCGATACGCGCTGCGCAGCGCGTTGCTGTAGGCATGCAGTGTCCACCTTGCTGCGGGCCGCAAAGCCACTGGACAGCCAGGTAATCCAAGGCACCATTTTTTGCACGTCGGGGGCTATGGCGTAGGGCAGGCCGTGCAGGTAAATATTATTTTCACCCAGTGATTCACCGTGGTCTGCTACATATACCATAGCTGTTTGTGCAGTATTTTCTTGGGCTTTAAGCCATTTTATGGTTGAGCCTAAGAGGTGGTCGGTATACGCAATAGTATTGTCGTAGCTGTTGGTAAGTTGGGCTTGGCTGCAGTCTTGCAATGCGTTGCTGGTGCACTCAGGGGTGAACTTTTTAAATGCAGCAGGCACACGCTTGTAATACGCTGGCCCGTGGCTGCCCATTTGGTGCATCAGCACCACGACACCTTTAGCGCGGCGTTCTGCTGGTAATGCTGCAATGCGATTGCTAAGGTTGTGCAGCATGATGCCATCAAAACATTCTCCGGTACTGCAAAATTCTGGCACTTTTTCGGCTGTTGTGTCAGCGTAGGCGACGCGGTCGCAAATGCCTTTGCAACCTGACTGGTTGTTAAG
This sequence comes from Polaromonas sp., assembly GCA_043778205.1. GTDB lineage: Bacteria > Pseudomonadota > Gammaproteobacteria > Burkholderiales > Burkholderiaceae_C > JAAFIP01. The sequence continues at coordinate 21,272 of JAYWGO010000075.1, forward strand.
CCACAGCACGGCCAAGCCCGCATGCTGCAAAACATCGACCAAGCTTTCGTAGTTGGCATCCCGGCTGTCGTAGCCTGCACGGCCCAAATGGCTGAACATGCAGGGCAATGATGCTGCTGTGCTGGTACCGCAGCTGGTGACATTGCGTAGGCTGGCCATCCGTTCTGTCGCCATCAGCGCTGCCAGCTCAGGGGTGGTGGGGCGTGGGTAACCGTTAATGCCAAAGTTGCCGCTGCGTGCGGTCTCACCTACGACCAAAACTAACAAAGGTGGCTTGCTATTGCCAGCTACGTTCAAGGGCAGTTTTGCATCTTGGCCCAAGGGCTTAAATGGTCTGACACCTTTGTGCAAAGGGCTGCTGGCAAGGTAGCCTAAGGCGTAAATGCTGTTAAGCGGGTTGATTAAGTAGCGCACTTGCGTGTGGTTGCGCATAGTAGAGGCAAATGGCTGAAACGATGCGGCCAGAGCGCCCAGTATTAGCACTACGCAGCCCAGCAAACCTGCAAGGTTGCGCAGCCCTTGGCGCGGCCAAGCAAGGCGCTGTACAGTCTGGCGCCAAAGCCAAACGCTGGGCAAACCAGCTACCAGCACCAGCGTGACCAGCATGCGCAAGTTCAGCAGGTCGCGCGACTCGCGTGGGTCGGTTTGCAGCACGTTGACGATCATGGTGGTGTCGATGACGATGCCGTAGGTGAGCATAAAATGCATGCCTAAAGCTGCAGCGATAAGCAGCACGGTGGCCACGGGTTTAACACTGCGCCGCCACGCAAACAGCGTGCACAGCGCGCCCAAGCCACCAAAAATAATAACGGCGAACCCGGCAGCAAAAGCGTAGTCTGCCAAGGTGTTCATTTGGCCTAAACGGCTTAGCTCCCGCCACAATGCCCAGTTGCCTACGGTGGCCAACCACGCGCACACCAGAGCCCACATAACCAGTGGGTTGTAACCAGCGGGTGACTTTTTATGCTGCCAAGCGGCTGCGGCGCGGGCATCAAGCAGGCTGCTATGGCCTGTGCTGCGAAATAACTTAAGTCCCATAAGGTAGCGGGCCTTCCAACCCTCGATTTAATATAGTTTGCCCTGATTGAGCAGCTAAATATAGCACATGCAGCTATTTATTTGATAGCTTTGCGCAGCATTTTAGTTACGACGCTAAGGTATTTTTGTGGCCTGGGTTTCTAGCAGCTGCAGCTCAGCCAAGGTGTTGGCGTTAGAAAAGGCGCGCGGATCGTCACCGGGCAGATTGAAGGCTACATGCACGGTGCGGTGCCGGGCCGTCCAAGCGTCAATTTTGCGGCCACCGCTGTGCATAAATGTTTCTAGGCTAGCGGCCAAATGCGCAGCTGCATCGGCACGCATTAGGCAAAACACGGGCTGCGGGCGAACGCGCAGTGCTCCGGTGTTGTCAACTTCGAGTGCGCTGGCTACGGCGATGTCGGCTTGCCCCGCTTGCAAAGCGTGCAGCAAGCGGGGCAACAGGTCCAGTGGGAACAGAGGTGTGTCGCAAGGAACCGTGAGCAAGTAAGGGCTGTTTGAACGTTGTAGGCCAGTTAAAAAGCCTGCTAAAGGGCCTTCAAAAGCGCCGGGGACTGCATCAGGCCACACCGGGATTTGCAAATCTTCATAGCTGCTTGCGTTGCGGTTGGCGTTTACCACCACTTGGCTTGGCGCTGCCCCGTGTTGGGCTTGCAAGCGGTGCAAGGTGTGCTGCACCAGCGGGATGCCGTTAAAAGGCTGCAAGCCTTTGTCTACGCCGCCCATGCGTGCGCCACGGCCGCCGGCCAGGATCAGCGCCGTAGTGGACAAAGGGGGAGTGTGGGACATGGGCATGTTGGTCAAAAATTTGCCAGCAGCTTAGCCGCCGATGTAGCTCATCTCTACGCGGCGTGCGCCCGTGTCGGCTGGGGTGCTGGTGTCCAGCGCCATCGCACTGCGCAGCTGGGAGTAGCGGTCGCTGCGGCCCTGCCAAATATGGCCTATAGCGCTGGCAAAGTCTGCGTCGCTGGCCCCCGAGCGCAGCAGGGTGCGCAGGTCATGGCCTTGGGTGGCAAACAGGCAGGTGTACAGCTTGCCCTCGGTAGACAGGCGGGCGCGGTTGCAGTCGCCGCAAAAAGCCTGGGTAACGCTGCTGATCACGCCAATTTCGCCCAAGCGCGGGTCGTGTTTGCCATCTGCGCCCGCGTAGCCCCAGCGCTGGGCGGTTTCGCCTAGCGCGCTGTGGCCCAGCTGCACCAAAGGCATATGCTGGTGAATATGCTGCACCACTTCGGCAGAGGGCATGACGTCGTGCATGCGCCAGCCGTTGGTGGCACCCACGTCCATGTATTCAATAAAACGCAGGGTGATGCCGGTGGCTTGAAAGTGGTGTGCCATGGGCAAAATCTCATTCGCATTGGTGCCGCGCTTGACCACCATGTTGACTTTTATATTTGCTAGCCCGGCTTCTTGCGCTGCAGCTATGCCGTCCAGTACGTCGGCCACCGGAAAGTCCACATCGTTCATGGCCCGAAAGGTGGCATCGTTTAAGCCGTCTAGGCTGACAGTTACACGCTGCAAGCCCGCGTCTTTCAAGGCTTTTGCCTTGCGCCGCAAGAGCGAGCCATTGGTGGTAAGTGTGATGTCCAGCGGCAGGCCTTGGGTGGTTTTTAGCGCAGCCAGCTGGGCAACCAGCACTTCGAGGTTTTTGCGCAGCAAAGGCTCGCCGCCTGTGAGGCGCAGTTTTTGCACGCCGTGGGCCACAAAAAGGCGTGCTGCGCGGGTGATTTCTTCAAAGCTGAGCAGCGCGTTGTGCGGCAGGTACTGGTAGTTTTTATCAAACACTTCTTTGGGCATGCAGTAGCTGCAGCGAAAGTTGCAGCGGTCGGTCACGCTGATGCGCAGATCGCGCAGCGGGCGGCCTAGCGTGTCGTTTAGCAGACCGTTGGCCGCGACTTGCTGCGTGGGCACATGGGCGCTGAGCGAGGGGGCACGCTGCAATGCAGTAACAGCTTGCGAGGCAGTGGGCCCTAGATTGCGTTGGTCAACGATGGGGATCACAGTGTTAGGCATGGGAAGATTATCGCGGGTCTTGGTCTCGGGCGCTGCCAGCGCAGGGTGCATATGCCTAGGGCTTGTACGGGGGAGGGGCCAGGTGGGCTTGGGCCATGCCAAGCCTTGGTTACTTGGCCAGTGCAGCGTCTATGGCTTTAACCAGCGCGGCGCTTTGTGGCGCTACTTCGGAGGCAAAGCTTTGCACCTTGCCGTCTGGGGTGATCAGGTATTTATGAAAATTCCAGCCGGGTGCTTTGCCGGAGGTGCTGATGAGTTTTTGGTACAAAGGGTCTTTGCCAATCGGGGTGCTGAGCTTCTCGCCCACAGTGAATGTCACGCCGTAGTTAATTTTGCAAAAATCGGCAATTTGTTGGTTGCCGCCGGATTCTTGTTGCCCAAAATCGTTGGCAGGCAAAGCCAGCACCATCAGGCCCTTGCTTTTGTACTGCTGGTGCAACTTCTCCAGCCCTTCGTACTGCGGTGTAAAGCCGCATTGGCTGGCGGTGTTGACCAGCAGCACCGCTTTGGCCGAGGCATTGCACAGGTTAAACGGTTTGCCGCCGATCAGTGGCTGCACGGTGTAGCTGGCTGCGCCTGAGCACAGGTTGGCTGCGTGTGCTGCCACGGTGGTGGCGGCAAGCAGGGTAATAAGGTAGAAAGTTCTCAATAGGTTCATAGATTAAACATCCAGCATCAGTACATCGACCACATCGCCCGCCGCCACATTGCCTTGGTTATGGTGCAGCACGATCAGCCCGTTGGCCTGCACCATGCTTGACAATACACCACTGCCTTGGTTGCCCGTGGTTTTAACTTGCATTGTGCCGTCGGCGGCGCGGGTAACCCGGCCGCGCTGGTATTCAGTGCGGCCGGGTTTTTTACGCAGGGGCTCGGTGCTGTGGGCTGGCAAGTACAGCGGTACGCTGCAGTATTTGGCGGGGTTGGCACCCATCATGCGCAGCAGTGCAGGGCGCACAAAAGCCAGCATGGTGACCATCACGGCCACCGGGTTACCGGGTAAGCCAAACAGTAAACTACTATTATTTTCATAGCTGCTTGTGCAGTATTTACTTGGGCCAGAGGGTGATTTGTCTTCTAAATTGGGCTTAAAAGAGCCTTTGGCAATACGCCCCACCGCCATGGGCCTGCCGGGACGCATGGCAATTTTCCAAAACGCCACACCACCGCCTTGCACCTCGCTGCCCAGTTGCGCCATCATGGCCTTGGTATGGTCAGCTTCGCCCACGCTGACCCCGCCGCTGGTGATGATGGCATCAGCTTGCACAGCGGCGCTGCGAAAGGCGGCTTCTAGCAGGGCAGGGTTGTCGCCTACCACACCCATGTCAATGACCTCTACCCCCAAGCGTGTGAGCATGCCGTGCACGGTGTAGCGGTTGCTGTCGTAAATAGCGCCTTCTCGGGGTGCCTCGCCCAGGCTGAGTACTTCGTCGCCGGTTGAAAAATAGGCCACTTTAAGCTTGCGCACTACGTCTACCTGGCCTATGTTCAAGCTGGCCAAAAGCCCCAGTGCTGCGGGCGAGAGCAGGTCGCCTTGGTGCAAAGCGGGCGCGCCTTGCATAAGGTCTTCACCGGCAAAACGCCGGTTATCGCCAGTGCGCAATACGCCCGCTTTGACCTCGATAGTCCACGCTGCTGGGCGCTGGCTGCTGGTGCACAGCTCTTGGGGCACCACGGTGTCTAAGCCCTGGGGCATGATGGCACCGGTCATTATTTTCACGCATTCTCCGGCCTGCACGCCGCCTTGCCAAGCCTTGCCTGCCAGCGCCGTACCCACCACATTAAAATGGGATGGACCGTGTGCCTTGAGGTCTGCACCGTTCAACGCAAAGCCGTCCATCGCTGAGTTGTCATGCGGCGGCACGCTGATGGGCGAGACCACGTCGCTTGCCAGCACGCGGCCTAAGGCGGCAAACAAATCTACCTGCTCGGTAGCAGTGATAGGCACTACCAACTGCGCTAAAAATTCATTCACCACCCCTGCAGGCAGGGCGTTGGGGTCGTAGCCTTGCAGCTCGGCGGCAATCTGGTCAACAGTTCTCATGCGCTGATTATCGCCCTGTGCAGGCTGCGCTGTGCTGGACAAAAGCACATAAAACCACACAATAGTACCGGCCACATCTAAAAACCTATGTCCTACGTAACTACAGTGTTACTGGCCAAAGCGCATGATATTTGCACTGTCTTGCCCAATTACCCGGAGATGCCGCCATGACCTCTAAGCTGCCCGCCTTGCACCGCACATCCTTGTTTGCTAATCTGGACAGCAGGTGGTTTGGGCTTGCGGCACTTGCGCTGGGGGTGCTGGGGGCCGTGGGGGTGCTGGTTACTGTGCCTGTGCCCGCATATGCAGCGCCATTAGCAGTTGCTAGCACAGCCGCAGGTAAGGCCACTGGCGCAGTCACCAGCTTGAGTGCCAGTGACGAAAAGGCGGTGCGTGAGGTGGTGGCCGCCCAGCTTGCCGCTTTTGCGGCAGACGATGCGCCCAAAGCTTTCTCAGTGGCCGCGCCTAATATTCAAAAAATGTTCAAAACCCCGGCCAACTTTATGGCCATGGTGCAAGCCCACTACCCCGTGGTGTACCGCCCAGCCAGCGTAACCTACTACAAGCCTGAAACCGACGGCGCTTCGATCATCATGAAAGTGCAAATGCTCGATGCCAACGACGCACAATGGCTGGCGGTGTATGCGCTGCAACGCCCCAATGCCAAAGACAAAACCAAAGGCTGGCGCATTGCGGGCTGCATTGTTACCAGTAATGTGGGGCGCACGGCGTAGTGCCTACAGCCTCATCCGCGTGCCTTTACCCACCAGGGCCACAGCCTCGTCCATCATGCGCTGCACGACTTGCTCTGCGGGCAAGATATCGTTGACCAAGCCTACGCCTTGGCCGGCCAAGAAGGGCATTTCTTCCCAGTCGCCTTGGGTGTCCGGCGTGGGCAGCAGCACAGAGAATTTGCGCAGTTCTAAAGCTTGGCCTCCCATCACCGTACTGCCAATTACGGCGGACTGGGTGTTGTCTTTGGGGACTTCCTTTAGGCGGTGATTCCACTCTTTCACCACGCCGTTCTTTAGCAGACGCATGGGGTTAAAGTCGGGGTTATCGGGGCCAAAAATGTGGGAGTACACGGTGTCAGTGCCTGTTGCCGCCAAGAGGCGGCGCTTGTGCTCTGGGTGAGCGAGGGCTTCGTCTGTGGCCACCAGCCGGGTGCCTACCCATACGCCGTCGGCACCCAATACCAAGGCGGCGGCTACGCCCCGCCCATCGGCAATACCGCCCGAGGCCAGCAGCAGCACGTCGTCACCCAGCGCATCGCGCATGGTAGGTACCAGCACAAAAGTGCCCTGCGGTGCGTCGCTTAAACCTTGAAAGTTATGGCCACCTGCCTCGTGGCCTTGCGGTATCAGCACCTCTACGCCATCGCCAAGGGCGCGGCGGGCTTGCTCCAGCGTGCCCACTTGCTCCCAAATAGAGCAGCCCGCGTCGCGGAGCACTTTAATCAGCCCAGGCTTGGGGTGGCCCCAATGGAAGGACACAATGGGTACGCCCATTTCAGCGCAGGTTCTGGCCTGTGCATCGTGGTCAAAATTGGTCAAAAAGTTGACGTTGAATAGGCCCACATTGGCCTCTTGAATCGCGCCCACCAGTTGGCGCACCACGGGTTCTGGCAGCAGCCCGGCACCAATCGCACCTATGCCCCCTGCGCGCGTAACGGCGCAGGCCAGTTGGGGCGACCAGCCTGAAAACGCCATGCCCGCTTGGGTAAACGGGTGGCGCAGGTTGTAGCGCTGGGTAAAGCGGGTAGGAATCGATGCGGTCACAGTAGCGGTAGTGGTCATATGGGTCTCCAGGGTAAAAATGTTCAAGGCTACAACTCAGAAGCGATGGGGCGGCGCTGGCATGGGTGGTAGCAGCGCTTGCACCGCGTGTGCAATGGCCAGCAGCGTGCGGTCTGAGTCCTCGGGCCCGTCCAGGGCCATGCCCAGCGGCAGTCCAGCCTGGTTACAACCCATCGGCACACTGATGCCGGGAATGCCCGCAAAACTGCCTGGCCCTACGTTGCGTGTAAAGGTTAAGAAGGTGGACACTTGTTGGCCTGCCAGCAACACAGTGTCATCTTCACCAATCAAAGCCGCAGGCAAGGGCGTGGTGGGAAACACAAGAGCTTGTAGCTGGTGGCGGGCAAAGCAGTCTGCATAAAGCTGGCGCAAAGCGGGGCGCAGCACCTGCAAAGCGTGGGCGTAGGCTTGCTTGCTGGGCGCGTTGGTGCTTACCAGAGATTCAAAAATACCGCGCACATCGGGGCTGGCCACTTTGGCGGCTATCTGGGCTGCATCAAAAGGCAGGCCGTGGCCTGTCATATAGCTTTTCAAACAGCCCAGCGCTTCAGCCATCGCCACCACCATGCCGGCCTGGGTACATTCAGCACTGTCAATGCCTACATCGCACTCTACAAGCTCTACCCCTGCCTGAGCCAAGGTGGCAAGCATACTGTTAGCCGCGCGCTCCATGCTGGGCTCCAGCGTCTGCCAAAACAATGGTCTTGGTACACCTATGCGCAGCCCCTCTAGGCTAACTGCAGGTAAAACCAGCGGCTCACCGCACACCACAGCGTCTAGCAGGGCGCAGTCGGCTGCGCTGCGGGCTATGGGGCCTACGGTGTCGCGGGTGCCAGAGATAGTCACCACGCCGCTGGAAGGCCAGCGCCCCGTGGTGGGCCTAAAACCCACCACCCCGCACAGTGCAGCCGGTATACGCAGTGAGCCACCGGTGTCTGTGCCAATGCCTGCCGGTGCCAGCCCTGCAGCTACAGCCGCTGCAGTGCCGCCGCTAGAGCCGCCAGCAATACGGTCTGGGGCATACGGGTTGCGCACGGGCCCGTAGGTGGCGTTGTTGCTGGTGATACCAAAGCACAGCTCGTGCAAGTTGGTTTTGCCCAGCACAATGGCGCCAGCGCTTTGCAGGCGTGCTATGGCCTCTGCGCTGGTGTGCGGCACATGCCCCGCCAGCACAGGGCTGCCCGCCGTGGTGGGCATTTGCGCTACGTCTACATTGTCTTTAACCAGCAGTGGCAGGCCGTGCAGTGGCAGGGCAGTAGCGTGCGCCAAGCCAGGGTCAGTGGCTATATGAACCATAGCACCCATGCCTTGGGCTGCGTTGCTGCGGGCGCGTTCAAGCAAGGCTTGTGCTAAAGCTTGCAGGTGCGCATTGTTGTGACCGAGCATGGGCAGCAGGTCAACGGCTTGGGCCTTGGTTAAATTTTGTAGCTCAGTGGGGCTTGGGGGTAAGTTCATGGGCTAAAAGGGGTGTGCAATGACGGGCAATAGCAACAAAATAAAACTAATCACAACTGCAGTTTAGGTGGTGCGGCAGGTTTTGCGGCCCCCTCATAAACAAGGAGGCTGCGCATGTGTTGGGGGTGCAGGTTGGGCCATGGTTTTAGCCCACGGGTTTAGCACACTTGACAAGCGGCGTTAAAAGTGAAAACTCTAAGCTCAAGTTTTAAGCCCATGTACCTTTCTGCCACCCAAACCCGACAGCTGTCGACCCTGCTGGATGTGCTCACCCAGCCGGGCGACAGTGCCACCTTGCGACAGCGTTTGGTAGAACCCATCGCCCATTTACTGAACGCAGACTATGTGGCCTCTTTGGTGTGGGACGAGGCCACGGGCCGCTTTGGTAACGGCGTGTGCTGCCATGCGGATGCCGGGCATTTGCGTGACTATGAAGCCCAGTACCAGTTTGCTGACCCTATCGCCAAGCTGCTGCGCCCCAGGCGCCACCCCACACTGGTAACGCAGGTCATTCCCCAGCGCGAGCTGGTAAAAACTGATTTTTTTAACCGCTTTTTGCACACCGGCTCCATGTACTGGGGCGTTAACTTGTACGCCCACGACGGCCACAGCGACGTAGGCGATCTGCGCATTTGGCGTGGCCGCAGCAAGCGTAATTTTGATACCAACGAAATTGATATTTTGCGCACCATCTACCCCTGTTTGGTCAATGCGCTGGCCGGTGCCAAAGTAGCCAGCGCCCCTGCTGGAGACTTAAAGACCGGCAAATTAAAAGCTACAGGCCGTAGCAGCACACAGCGCAGCTTGCCTGCGCAAGCTGCCAATGCCCATGCCGCCGCCCAGGCCCAGGCCGAACTGCTGTCCTACAAACACAGCCTTAGCCAACGCGAGGCGCAGGTAGCCCATTTGGTAGCCCAAGGCTGCAGCGACAAAGAAATTGCAAAACGCGTAGGCGTTGCCTACACCACGGTGCGCACTTATTTAGGCCAAGCGCTGGGTAAAACCGGTTGCAGCAACCGCAAAGAGTTGATCGGCTACGTGTGCTCTTTGTAAAGCGCCCTGGCTTTAGCCGTGCCCATAAAAATACCTACCCGCTGTAATCTGCAAGACAGTACCCAGCATTGCATACCGCATTTTTTCAGTCTTCGGGCCTATACTGGTAAATGGGTGGCATAGCTTGCCAGCCAAGGAGACTCACCATGAAAGACATGCGCCATTTAAGCGTAGTGGACGGTGCATTTTTGCACCTAGAAAGCCCAGAAATGCCAATGCACGTAGGCAGCTTGGCTTTGTTTGAACCCCCTGCGAACCCCCAAAACTCGTGGTACGACGCGCTTAAAACGCATGTGATGGGCCGCATGCACCTGGCACCCGTGTTCACCCGCAAGCTGGCCCTGATGCCGTTTGATTTGGCCAACCCGGTGTGGATTCACGACGACGATATTGACATTGACTACCATATTCGCTACCTGGTGCTGAACAAACCTGGCACCATGGTGCAGCTAGAGGCACTGGCTGCGCGTTTGCATTCCAGCCTGCTAGACCGCAGCCGCCCGCTGTGGGAGTTTTATGTGATTGACGGGCTGGCCGATGGGCGCGTGGGCTTTTACTCTAAAGTGCACCACGCGGCGGTAGACGGCCAAGCCGCAGTGGCCATGGCCAACAGCGTGTTCGACATTGCGCCCGAGCCGCGCCGCGTTAAGCCGCCCAGGCCAGCGCGCAGCAACCGTTACCAGCTGGGCGTAGCCGAGCTGCTGGGCGCTGCGCTGTCTAACCAAGTTCAGCAGGCCGTGCAATTTGCCAAGCTGGTTCCGCCGCTGGGCGCTGCTGCCTTGCAAGCGGCCAAAGACGCGCTGGCTAACAGGCGAGAAAAACCAGCCGACAGCAACGTCAAAGCAGCAAGTAAGTTCAAGTTGGCACCTGCCACGCCCTTTAACACCTCCATCACCAACCAGCGCGCTTTTGCCGGTGTGTCGTTGCCTTTGGGAGAGGTTAAGCAGATGGGCAAGCTGCTGGGCGCGTCAATCAACGACATGGTGCTGTGGCTGTGCAGTACGGCGCTGCGCGAATATTTGGCTGAGTCGCGCGAGCTGCCCGGTAAATCTTTGGTCGCTGGCGTGCCCATTTCTTTGCGCGCAGAGGGCGACACCAGCAGTAACAACCAAGTCTCGGGCACCGTGATTGACCTGGCCACGCAGGTCAAAGACCCTGTCGAACGGCTGCGCATGATCATGGCGGGCACCAAGGCGATGAAGCAACAAATGGGCGCTTTTGGCAGCTTGATTCCGACTGACTTCCCCTCGCTGGGCTCGCCTTGGTTGCTCAGTGGCCTGGCATCGCTGTACGGGCGCTCGCGCATTGCTGACAAACTGCGCATTGCCAACGTGGTGATTTCTAATGTGCCTGGCCCGCAAGTTCCGCTGTATTTGGCAGGCGCCAAAATGGTGGGCAACTACCCGCTGTCGATTGTGGTGCACGGTATTGCACTGAACATAACTGTGCAAAGCTACATGGGGCAGCTTGATTTTGGTTTGATAGCCTGCAGGCGTGCCATGCGCGATGTAGACCAGCTGGCCCTGCAACTGCACAAGGCGCTGGAGATACTGCGCACCCTAGCGCGCGCCATGCCAGCAGCCGCACCCGTGCAGCCACAGGCGCAGGCGCAGGCGCTGGAAAGCCTGCCACCCCAAGGCAAGCAAACCACCGCCAAACGCAGTAAACCGCAGCTTGTGGTGGTTGCAAAACGGCCATTGCTGTCTGCCCTGACCACCCTGCCAGCTAAAAAGCGCGCAGCTGAAACTAGGCCCAAACTCAAGGCCAAGCCTGCTAGCAAGCTGATAGGGAAGCTGATAAGTAAAACTAAACTAGCCCGCGCAGCCTAAACCGCGCAGCCCAACCATGCACAAAGCCCCATCTGCACAAGCAAGCCGCCCCACAGTGCGTGCGCCCAACCTGCTGAAATTGGCCCTGGAGGCCAGGGCACCGTTGGAGTTTGCCGCTGGCCTGCTGGCACTGCCCCTGCTGGCCCAGCAGAGCAGGGGTGACGGCCACCCCGTGGTGGTGTACCCCGGTTTTATGGCTTCTGATACCAGCACGGCGGCGCTGCGCAGCTGGTTAGATTGGCTGGGCTATGCCAGCTACGGCTGGGAGCAGGGCCGTAACCTGCGGCCTAGCCCCGACATGTTTGCCCAGGCCCGAGAGAAAATTCGCAGCCTGCACGCACGCCATGGCCGCCAGATTAGCCTGGTAGGCTGGAGCTTGGGTGGCCTGTACGCCAGAGAACTGGCCAAGCTAGAGCCCGAAGCCGTGCGCTGTGTGGTCAGTTTGGGCAGCCCTTTTGCCGGCGCTATGCAAGCCACCCACGCACACCGGCTTTTTAAACTGCTTAACCGAGGTAGACCCCCGGTGGGTATTGACCTGCAAGACCTGCATGTGCCGCCGCCCATGCCTACTACGTCGATTTACAGCCGCACAGACGGTATCGTGGCCTGGCAGTGCAGCGTGCAAGCCACTGGAGCGCAAACAGAAAACATCGAGGTGCACGCCAGCCACACCGGCATGGGCGTGAACCCCTGGGTACTGCACGCGCTGGCAGACCGGCTGGCCCAAGCCCAAGGACAATGGACACCATTTGTACGCACTGGCATGCGCCGCATCATGTACCCGCTCGCGCAGCAGGACAGCTTTTTTCAGCCCAGCCCAAGGCGCACCGTATGACAACGCGCAACCCCACCGCGCTAATTACGGGCGCATCGTCGGGCATTGGCGAGGCACTGGCCGCCTGTTTTGCCAAAGCGGGCTACAACCTGGTACTGGTTGCCCGCAGTAGCGCCAAGCTCAAAACGCTGGGCAAGCAGTTGGCTGGCGACTACGGTGTAAAAACCTGGGCGGCACCGGCTGATTTGTCATTGCCTGATGCTGCGCGCACACTGGCCACTGCCATGCAGCGCGCCAAACGGCCCATTGACGTGCTGGTTAACAACGCCGGTATTTTGAACCACGGCAGGTTTGTAGACATGCCTGCCCGCTACCACAACGCCATGATCGACCTGAACATCACAGGCCTGACCAGCATGATTGCGCACTTTGCGCCCGGCATGGTCGCGCGCGGTAGCGGGCGTATTTTGAACGTAGCCTCGATTGCAGCGTTTCAGCCGGTGCCCTCGTTAGCCACCTACGCGGCCACCAAGGCCTATGTGCTGTCGCTCACCGAGTCACTGTCTGAGGAATTTAAAGGCACAGGGGTGAGCATTACCGCCCTGTGCCCCGGCATCACGGCCACCAACATGTTCACTGGTGCCAAAGCCGAAACTGAACAGTTGGCCAATTTGCCGCAATTTTTGATCGGCGATGTCAAAGTGGTGGCGCAACAAGGCTTTGATGCCTGCATGCGCGGTGATGCTATCAAAGTGCCCGGTGCCGTCAACCAGGCCGGCATCATTGCAAGCCGCGTTACACCTAAGTGGCTGCTGCGCAAGGTCAGCGGCGCGCTGGTGCGCAGCATGCGCTAGGCGCTAAAAGCCAATACGCACACAGCCACCCAGACACTGCCGACTTTGGTGTTTGTTTATACCTTCAATGGGCCCGTGCCGCTTGCATGGACTTGCGATGAATATGGTCTGCTGCGCCATTGGCCTTGGCGGTTTGGTAGTGCCAGTCGATGTCCAGCATGCCAGCCAAGTTGCCTGCATCGTCAAAACCGCCCAAGGGACCAAACATAAAGCCCAGCAGCACCAAGCCTTTTGGGCCTGTAAACGGCTGGTGGGTAATGCCGCCAGCTTCAACCAGGTAGTCGCCTTCAAACACCTCGCCGTGCTCATAGCCAAAGCCGCCTTCTAGGATGTAGGCGTGCGCAGCACCAAAATGTTTGTGCACGCCAGCAATGGTGCCTGCGTCAACCTTCAACAAAATCACCATCAGGCTAGAGGCATCGTCGCAGTGCAGCAGCTTAAACTGCGTGCCGGGCATGCCCCATGGTGTCCAAGGAATGTGTTTAGCGCGCACGATCAGTGATCCATCAGGGTAGGCCAGTGACAGCCGCGGATCATTTCCGCTGCTGGCATGCGTAGGGGTTTGCACCTTAGCTTGGGCCATTGCTTGTACAGTACTCATAGGAGTCTCCAGTAGTTAAAGTGGCGTGCCGACGGTACGCCTGAAGGCATGGTGTGGCTTGCCTCGCACCGCCCGAGCAGGGTAAACCCTGTTGGCTGGGTTCTCATGGCCTCACAGCAGCGATTTTTCGACAGCCGCGCGGCATTGGGATGGCCTTGTGGGCGTTAAAATTTGCCATCGTGACTATTGAACCGCAGCCCGTACAGCGCCCTACAGAGCACCCAGCCAACCGCATTGGCACACTAGCGCATGTTCAGCCTGACCTGCTAATTTCAGCGGGGGCAGGATCACTACTGGGTGCCGTTTGGTCGCACGCTCCCACCGAGGCTAAAGTTACTGATCTTGCGCAGCATGCTATCGTTTTGCACCTGTCAGGCTCAACATTGGTAGAAAAGTGGCGCGACGGTCGTCTGCTGGGCCACCGCGCACGGATTGGCAGTGTCTCGCTGGTGCCAGCCCAGATAGAAACTCAGTGGGTTCTGTCGGGCCATTCCCGTGTAGCGCACATTTACGTTGACCCGCAGCGCCTGTCAGATGCCGTGTCTTGTGAAAGCCTTGTTTTGGCACCGCACCTGCGTGATTTTTTCGCCGAAACCGACGACGTGATGACCTCGCTGGTTCGTTTGGTGTTTGCCCAGGCGCAGGCAGGCACCCTGGACGACTTGGCTCATGACGAGGTGATGTCCATGGTGGTGCGCCACCTGCTGCGCCGCTACGCGCTGGGGCAGCCCATGCCGGCGGCCACAGCACGCTTGACCTTAACAGCCGCCACTCTGCGCAAGGTATTTGTGCACATTGAAGACCGCCTGCGCAGTACGCTGCGTTTGTCAGAGCTTGCTGCCTTGGCACGGCTGTCAGACGACCACTTTCTGCGCTCGTTCAAAGCGGCTGTAGGCCAGACGCCACACCAGTACGTGCTTGCCAGGCGCATCAGCCGCTCTAGAGAGTTATTGGAGCGAAGTGACTCGCCTATTGCTGAGGTGGCACTTGCCACGGGTTTCAAAGGGGCCAGTCATTTTTCTGCAGCCTTCAAGGCACATATGGGCGCGTCACCTACCGACTGGCGGACGCGGCGGCGGCATTAAACGCGGCCGCGCCAGGCAAAAATCGCCAAAAAAGGTCATTTTTGGAAACAAAATAGGCCTCTAGCCCAAGCAAATGCTGCACAGCCAGCTATTTTTTAGATAGCATTAAGCATTCGTAAAATTCGTTGCCAATGTGGCATTAAACGGTCAAAGTAAGCTTAGGGCTTAGTTTTTAATGGGCTATTTAACCGGTAGGATCCCGCATGCCACAGCTTATCACCTCGGTAGACGGCGTAGAAATTCACCGCCAGTACCTTACACGCGAGCGCACCACACTGGGCCGCAAGCCGCATAACCATATTGTGCTGACCGACTTGGCCGTTAGCGGAGAGCACTGCGCATTTGAGCTAACTGGGCTGGCAGATGTGGTGGTGGTAGACGCAGGCAGCACCAATGGCACCTACATTAACGGAGCCATGGTGCGCATGCACCTGCTGAAAGACCACGACGTGATTGCCATTGGCAAGTTTAAGATTTTGTACCTTAGCGCCAGTGCACTGACCGATGAAATCAACCATGAAATGACCACCGCGCAAATGCCGCTCGACTATGGCCAAACCGCGTCTTTTTCTTCTTCTTCCTTTTCATCTTCGGGGGCGCTGCAGGCCAGCTTGAAGGTGCTGACGGGTTCGTCGGCGGGCCTGGAGCTGCCGGTGGTTAAAGCGGTGTCTACCTTTGGCAAGCGCGGTGTGGCCATGGTCGCCATTGCCCACCGCCGCCAGGGCTATTTCATTTCTTGCATTGAGGCCACCCAAACGCCCACCCTGAACGGCCAGCCGATTACCGACGCGCCGGTGCTCATGGCTGACTACGATGTGCTGGAGCTTGCGGGCAACACGCTGGAGTTCTCTTTGAAGATGTAATTTACCCGCTAAGCATTAAAAATTCTTGCGTATCAGCTCCGACAGCAGCTCCTGCATGGCGCGCTGGGTCAATGTGGCAGGGCGCTGGGCGCTGGTGGCCAGGCTTAAGCGGCTGCGCAGGCCGCTGACGGGGCGCATGCTGTACAGCTCGGGGTGGGCTGCGGTGCGCACGGCATTGGCGGGCAAAATAGCGGCACCTGCGTTGTCAGCTACCAAATCGAGCGTGGCAGCTACGCCGTCAACTTCTAGCGCAATGGTCAGGCGTTTACCTACCGCGCCCATCTCGGTTTCTACCAAAGCGCGCAGGGCGTTGGGGCGGGTGGCTATCACCAGCGGTATGCTGGCCAGCTCGCGCACGCTGATGCTGATGCCCTCTTTGCTGCGGTGGGTGCTGTGCTGCACCAGTACCAAGTCCTCCTCTACCAGCTCGGTCAGTTCCATATCGGTAGCGGGCAAGGGGTTGTACAGCAGCACAATGTCTAAGCGGCCCACGGTCAGTCCCTCGTGCAGGGCAACCGACAGGCCTTCGCTGATTGACAGCACAGCCTCGGGCATGCGCTCTTTAAAGGCGCGAATCAGCGGCACGGTGAGTACTTTGGCCACGCTGGTGGGCATGCCCACGGCCACGCGGCCGGCTAAGCCGCCGCGCACCCGGCCTAGCTCTTCGCGTGCCCGCTCTACCTGGTGCAATATGCCCCGGCCATGCTCGAGCATGACTTTACCGGCCTCGGTGGTAGTAGCACCCCGGCCGTTGCGCACCAGCAGGTTTTGCCGCAGCTCTACCTCTAACAGCCGCACCTGGCGGCTCAGCGCAGGCTGGGCAATATTGAGTAACACAGAGGCACGGGTAAAGCTGCCCAGCTCGGCTACGCGTACAAAATACTCAATTTGCTTGAGGTCCATCAACTTATTTTATGGGTATAGCTCGTGTATTGCTATAAGTATTTGTTCTAGCAGGTAGGGAGGTGGCCAGGTTGCAGTTAACCCCAAGTTAAACAACAATGACCGTCTGTTAAAAGTACTAAAACCACCCATGCAAACCGCGATTCCCTGCTACTTTATGCGGGGTGGCACATCCAAAGGGCCATTTTTTTTAGAAAGTGACCTTCCCAGCGAGCCTGCCACCCGCGACCGCGTGTTGCTGGCGGTGATGGGCTCGCCCGATGCCAGACAAATCGACGGCTTAGGTGGTGCGCACCCGCTCACGTCTAAAGTAGGTATAGTGCGCAAAAGCAGCACGCCAGGCGTGGCGGTAGACTTTTTGTTCGCCCAGCTCCAGCCTAGTAACGACAGCGTAGACACCACGCCCAACTGCGGCAACATGCTGGCCGCTGTGCTGCCCTTTGCCATAGAGCGCGGCTTGGTTAGCGTGCAGGGCGCTACCACCACCGCCCGCGTGCTTACGCTGAACACCGCCATGCAATGCGACATCACCGTGCACACCCCCGGCGGTAAGGTGGCCACCACAGGCGATGCGCGCATTGACGGTGCACCCGGCGCATCCGCACCCATCACCATTAATTTTTTAGACACCGCTGGCTCGGTGTGCACCAGTTTGCTGCCCACAGGCAAGGTGCGTGACACCGTGCACGTGCAGGGCGAAGGCTTTGCGCCCTTTGCACTCGATGTGACCTGCATTGACAATGGCATGCCCTTGGTAATGCTGCGCGCCAGCGATGTGCAGCGCACTGGCTATGAAAGCGTGGCCAGTTTGAATGCGGATACCCAACTCAAAGCCAAGCTCCAAGCCCTGCGCTTGCAAGTCTCACTGCAAATGGGGCTGGGCGATGTGACCTCAAAGAACTACCCCAAGATGACCCTGGTAGCTGCGCCTGTGGCTGGCGGCAGCGTGGCAACCCGCTCATTTATTCCCCACGTATGCCACGATGCCATTGGCGTGCTGGCAGCAGTAACCGTGGCCACCGCCTGCGTGCTCAAGGGCTCGGTCTGCGACGGCTTGGCCGTGATGGCCGGTGGCAGCCCGCAAACTGTGTCGGTAGAGCACCCCACAGGGGAATTTAGCCTGTCCTTGGTGACAGACCCTTTGAACCCCCAAAACGTCACCCAAGCCGCACTGCTGCGCACAGCCAGGCTCATCATGCGCGGCGAAGTGATGGTGCCTGCCAGTGTCTGGGCGGGCCCTGCAATTTAAAACACGTCTAACCCATGAGCCTAGAGAAACCTTTAACCATCGACTGCCACGGCCACTACACCACCGCGCCCAAGGCGCTGGAGACTTGGCGTAACCAGCAAATTGCCGGCATTAAAGACCCGGTGATGGCCCCCAAAGTAGCCGACCTGAAAATTAGCGATGACGAGTTGCGCGAAACCATCGAGCACAACCAACTGCGCCTGATGCAAGGGCGCGGCAGCGACCTGACCATTTTTAGCCCGCGCGCCAGCTTTATGGCCCACCATATTGGCGACTTCAATGTCTCCAACACCTGGGCGGCAATTTGCAACGAGCTGTGCTACCGCGTAGCGCAGCTGTTCCCCAACCATTTTGTTCCCGCCGCCATGCTGCCGCAGTCGCCCGGCGTAGACCCCGCCACCTGCATTCCCGCGCTGGTGGCTTGTGTAGAGCAGTACGGCAACGTAGGCATTAACCTTAACCCCGACCCATCGGGCGGCCACTGGACATCGCCGCCGCTGTCCGACAAACACTGGTACCCCATTTACGAAAAAATGGTGGAATACGATCTGCCCGCCATGGTGCACGTGAGCACCAGTTGCAACGCCTGCTTTCACACCACAGGCGCGCACTACTTAAACGCTGACACGACTGCTTTTATGCAGTGCCTTACCAGCGACTTGTTCACAGATTTCCCTACGCTGAAGTTTTTAATTCCCCATGGCGGCGGTGCGGTGCCCTACCACTGGGGGCGCTTTCGCGGGCTAGCGCAAGAGCTAAAAAAGCCTTTGCTCAACGACCATTTGCTTAACAATATTTTCTTTGACACCTGCGTCTACCACCAGCCGGGTATTGACCTGCTAACCAAAGTCATCCCCGTGAAAAATATTCTGTTTGCCAGTGAAATGATCGGTGCGGTGCGCGGGATTGACCCTGAAACTGGCCATTACTACGACGACACCAAGCGCTACATAGAGGCATCTGCCCAGCTAAGCGCACAAGAGCGCTACCAAATCTACGAAGGCAACGCGCGCCACGTGTTCCCGCGTTTGAACGCATTACTAACCCAGAAAGGCCTATGACATGCATGAACTGGGTGTGGTGTACCGCAACATAGTGCGTGCAGACAAAAAAGTCGCTGAGCAATTTGCATTGCTGGGCTGCGCTACCGTGCACGAAGCGATGGGCCGCGTAGGCCTTATGAAACCTTGGATGCGCCCCATCTACAGCGGCGCGCAGGTTAGCGGCACGGCAGTTACGGTGCTGCTCCAGCCTGGCGACAACTGGATGATGCACGTGGTGGCTGAGCAAATTCAGCCTGGAGACATCGTGGTGGCGGCCGTCACCTCTGACTGCACAGACGGCTATTTTGGCGATTTGTTAGCCACCTCTTTTCAAGCGCGGGGAGCGCGTGCGCTGATCATAGATGCAGGGGTGCGCGACGTAAAAACCCTCAAAGAAATGAACTTTCCGGTGTGGAGCAAAGCCATTAGCGCCAAAGGCACCATCAAGGCTACGTTAGGTTCGGTCAATATTCCGGTGGTGTGTGCAGGCATGCTGGTACACCCCGGCGATGTGGTGGTGGCAGACGATGACGGTGTGGTCGTTGTGCCTGCCAAGCTGGCCGTCAACACGCTAGAAGCCGCGCTGGCACGTGAAGCGCTAGAGGCTGAAAAACGCGCCAAACTTGCAGCAGGCGTGCTGGGCCTGGACATGTACGCCATGCGCGGGCCGCTAGAAAAACTAGGCTTGAGGTACATCGACTAAGTATGCAATTGACCAAGACCCCCGACTGGCTAGACTGGTACGCCGCCCCAGCCAAGCCCAGCTTTAAGCTCCCAGCAGATGCTGTGGATGCCCATTGCCACGTATTTGGCCCCAGCGCAGAGTTCCCTTTTGCCGACGAGCGCAAGTACACGCCATGCGACGCGTCCAAGCAGCAGCTTTTTGCGCTGCGCGACCATCTAGGCTTTGACAAAAACGTGATCGTGCAAGCCACCTGCCACGGCTACGATAACCGCGCCGTGCTAGATGCCTGCCGCGCCTCTGGTGGCAAAGCACGCGGCGTGGCCACGGTGCGCCGCGATGTTACTGACGCGCAGCTGCTGGACATGCATGCAGCGGGCGTGCGCGCTGTGCGGTTTAACTTTGTCAAACGTTTGGTTGATTTCACCCCCCAAGATGAGCTCCTAGAGATCGCCCAGCGCATTGCCCACTTAGGCTGGCACGTGGTGGTTTATTTTGAAGCCGTAGATTTACCCGAGCTATGGGACTTTTTTACTGCGCTGCCCACCGTCGTCGTAGTGGACCACATGGGCAGGCCTGATGTGAGCCAACCGGCAAATGGCCCAGAATTTGAGCTGTTTGTCCAATTTATGGCCCAGCACAGCAACGTGTGGAGCAAAGTCAGCTGCCCAGAGCGGCTCAGCGTGACTGGCCCCAAGGCACTGCAAGGTGAGCAAAACGCTTACCAAGACGTGATTCCTTTTGCGCGCCGCATAGTTGAGACCTTCCCAGACCGCGTGCTTTGGGGCACCGACTGGCCGCACCCAAACCTGAAAAACCATATGCCAGACGATGGCCTGCTGGTTGACTTTATTCCCCACATTGCAGTGACTCCCGCGCTGCAGCACATGCTCTTGGTAGACAATCCTACCAAGTTGTATTGGAAAGACTAATGTCCCTGCATAAGCCCTACCTGGATGTACCCGGCACCACGCTGTTTGACATGGACGCAGCGCGCAAGGGTTTCCACCTGAACCAGTTTTGTATGTCGCTGATGAAGCCTGAGAACCGCGAGCGCTTTAAAGCAGACCAGCGCGCCTACCTAAATGAGTGGCCGATGTCTGAGGCACAAAAACAAGCGGTATTGGAGGTAGATTTGAACAAGGCCATTGCATTGGGCGGCAACATTTATTTTTTGGCCAAACTTGGCGCAACGCACGCCAAGAGCTTTCAACAAATGGCGGGCAGCATGACGGGCATGACCGAGGACGAGTACCGCACCATGATGGTAGGCGGCGGACGCTCTATCGAAGGCAACCGCGTGGTAGGCGAGGGCGGCACGGCGCAAGCCTACCGCCAACCCCAAGGCGCCGCAGGCCAGAAAGTGGGCGGCTAGACCATGGCCCGCATTACTGCCAGCGTATTCACCTCCCACGTGCCTGCAATAGGCGCCGCCATCGACGCAGGTAAAACAACAGAGCCCTATTGGGAGCCGCTGTTTAAAGGCTATGCGCTGTCTAAACAATGGTTCAAAGACAACACGCCCGATGTGATCTTGCTGGTGTTTAACGACCACGCTACGGCCTTTAGCCTAGAGATGGTTCCCACTTTTGCCATAGGCTGCGCGGCAGAGTTTGCGGTGGCCGACGAAGGCTGGGGCCCGCGCCCCGTGCCCACGGTGGTGGGCCACCCCGAGCTGGCCGCGCACATCACGCAGTCGGTTATCCAAGACGACTTTGACATCACCATCGTCAACAAAATGGCCGTAGACCACGGCTTAACCGTGCCGCTGTCGCTGGTGTGTGGGCAACCCACTGCCGATCATTTTGCGTGGCCTTGCCCGGTTATTCCCATAGCTATCAACGTGCTGGTGTACCCTGTACCTTCAGGCAAGCGTTGCCTAAACTTAGGCAAAGCCTTGCGCAAAGCGGTGGAGTCGTTTGACCAAGACCTTAAGGTGCACATTTGGGGTACCGGCGGCATGAGCCACCAGCTGCAGGGCCCGCGTGCAGGCTTGATTAACAAAGCGTTTGATACCGCATTTATAGACACCATGGTGCACAAGCCCGAGCAGCAGGCTGCAATGCCGCATATTGACTATGTTCGTGAGGCAGGCAGCGAAGGTATTGAGCTGGTCATGTGGCTTACTGCACGCGGTGCGATGGCTGACCTTAATGGCGGCAAAGCGCCCAAGGAAGTGCACCGCTTCTACCATGTGCCTGCGTCAAACACGGCAGTCGGCCATTTGATACTAGAGAACCCCCTATGAACCCGACTAAGGCAGGCAAGTTGCGTGTTGCTGTAGCAGGCGCAGGTGCTTTTGGCATCAAACATATTGAAGGTATTGCCCAGATTGAAGGCGTGCAGGTCGTCTCTCTGATCAGCCGCGACCTGGAAAAAACCAAAGCAGTGGCTGACAAATATGGCATCGGGCACGTTACCACCGAGCTGGCTGACAGCCTGGCGCTGCCAGAGGTGGATGCCGTCATTTTGTGCACCCCCACGCAAATGCATGCAGCGCAGGCCATAGCCTGCATGCAGGCGGGTAAACACGTGCAGGTAGAGATTCCGCTGGCCGACAGCTGGGCCAGCGCGCAGGCTGTGGTGGCCATGCAAAAGCAAACTGGCCTGGTGGCCATGTGCGGCCACACCCGCCGCTTTAACCCCAGCCACCAGTTTGTGCACCAGCAGATTGCCGCAGGCCAATTCAACATCCAGCAAATGGACGTGCAAACCTACTTTTTTCGCCGCACCAACATGAACGCGCTGGGCCAAGCCCGCAGCTGGACCGACCATTTGCTATGGCACCATGCCGCACACACCGTAGACCTGTTTGCCTACCAGTGCGGCAGCCCCATCGTGAAAGCCAACGCCGTGCAGGGGCCGGTACATCCCGTGCTGGGCATTGCCATGGACATGGGTATTCAACTTAAAGCGGCCAGCGGTGCCATTTGTACACTGTCACTGAGCTTTAACAACGACGGCCCACTGGGCACCACCTTTCGCTACATCGGCGATACAGGCACGTACCTAGCCCGTTACGACGATTTGTTCAGCGGCAAAGACGAGGCAATTGATGTGCGCCACGTGGCAGCCAGCTTGAACGGTATTGAGCTGCAAGACCGTGAATTTTTCGCCGCCATCCGCACGGGGCGCGAGCCTAACAGCAGCGTAGCCCAAGTGCTGCCCTGCTACCAGGTGCTGCATGAATTGGAGTTGCAGTTGGCATAGTTGGTAAATACTAAGGGTTAACGGTGTGCGCACCTAGACCACTGGACGTGTCCACGGGCAGCACATCCCACTGTAGCGATGGGTCGAATGCTGCTGTCGCGTTTAAGTCGCCGGTTTTAATACTGGGCTTACGGCGCAAAGTGCGGTCTAAAGTGCTGACCCCTGCGCTGGCCCATTCGGTGCCAGGGTCATTACCCTGCTGGCCTATGCGGTCAATCACAACGCCTGACTTTTCCAGCGTCAGCGCATCATCACCGTTGAAGAATGTTACTGTAGTGGTAAAACTGCCTGGTGTTTGAAATGCTGCTGCCGCTGCAGCGTTGACCAGTACCACCACGCCACCTGGAGACAGCGTGCCCGTGAGGGTGTACAAGTTGCCTACAGTGGTTGTGCCGTTGCTGTAAAGCTTGACGGCATAAGACGACAAATTCACTGTGGCGGTGGTGGGGTTGTAAATCTCCAGGGCTTTGTTGTTGCTGGTGCCTTCGATATATTCGCTAAAAAACAAATCTGCCATGGTGCTGGTGCCGGCAGGCGGTGGCGGTGCTACTGCTGGGAGTACGGTTAATTCAGCGGACATGCTGACTGTTTGCGCGACTGAATTAGCCAAAGTCACCACCACCGTGTAGGTGCCAGGCGCTGCATAGGTGTGGGTTACGCCACCTGCTGCGCTTAGCGTATCAGCGGCAGTGCCGTCGCCCCAATTGACTGTGAGCGAGGTTAACGTAGCAGTACCGCCCGGCTGGGCATCTGTCACCGTGATGGTGGCTGGAGAGCTGGCCAAAGCGTTGGCAAAGTTCACGTTGAGCAAAGGCAGATTGGCTACTGCATCAGCTGTCAGCGTTAAGCCGACCATCACGGGGTCGTGGTCAGAAGCGCGAAACGCAGTCGGGGCAAAACGGTCGTCGGTTTTGAACTCGGTGTTGTAGTCAATGGATGTGGGTTCATCTGCGTTGATGTGCCACACGCCAACGCCACTGACTTGCGCTTTGAGCGTGTTCGATGCATAGGCATGGTCTAGCGCACCAGTTTCGCCGCCAAACACGTAGGTGTAGCGGTCGCTGGCAGGCATACGTTTGAGCAGGCTTTCGTTGCCTGCATTTTCAAGTGCTTTTGAGGGGTCTTCCAATAAGTAGCTGTTAATGTCACCCATGATTAACACGTCGGTTTCGCCTTGCGTTTGCAACTTGCTTGCAAATCTGTTGAGTGCATTGGCCTGCGCGGTGCGTGCCGTATTCCAGCAGCCTTGGCCCAGCTCTATGTCTCCTGTGGTGGGGCAGGAGCCTTTACTCTTAAAGTGGTTCACCACAAACCAAAAGCCGCCATTATTTGCCACTGACGCAAAGCGTTGGGCCAACGGTGGACGACCACTGGCGGCCAATTGCACGGCTAAGTCTGTGCCAGTCGGCAGCACTGCGCCGCCAATGCGCTTAACTTTGGCGGGTTTGTAAAGCATGTCAACTTTGATAACATCAGTGCCAAATTTACCGCTGTTAACCGCTGCATAGGTGCCAGCACCCATTTTTGCGTTCAACGCTGCGACCAAGTTGTTGGTGGCTATATCGTTGTTGTTTTCAATTTCAATTAAACCTAGTACATCGGCATTCAAGCCCACAATAGCTTCGACAATTTTGGCCTGTTGGCGTGCAAATTCAGCAGGCGTGTTGGCACCACGTACTGTTGCGCTGTTGGGGCCGACAGTGGTGAAATAATTCAGTACGTTAAAGCTGGCCACCTTCAGGTTACCTGCGATGGCGGGAGCCACAACAGGGCGGGGATTGGTGGATGCAAAAACGGGCGCAATTGTTGGGTGCACGCGGTAGGCATTAAAACCATGGCTGAGAACACCAGAGATTTTTTGCACCGTATCACCCATACGGCGTGTGCCTGCGGTGCCTACTTCACTGAAATATGGAGTAGGGCTGGGGTTCGATGCGCTAGAGCCATCGTCCAGCACAATGCGAGACAGCAAATTCTGTGCGTTGGTTGCAGCAGCGTTACCATTGTTCGGGTGGAACTGGCGGCCATTCAAACCCAGCGCAACTTGCCCAAAGCGGCCCAGTTCAAACATTTCTGTCACTGCCAGAGTTTGCGAAAACTCTACAAGCATGCCTTCGTAACGCTCCAGCTCAGTGGCAGTGGCCACGGGCAGCGTTACCTGTGTTGGCGCAACAGATACGCCAGAGCCGCACAGGCTCACAGTCACAGCACCAGCAATTTGTGTCACGCTGTCGGTCGCAGAGCCAAACTCTGTAACCAAACCAGAGACTTGCACATAGTCGCCAAGCTTGACTTTGGCCGTGTTGGGTGCAAACACAAATACACCTTCAGAGGTCAATGGGTCTGCGTCGGGGGTAGGTTGCTGTATAAAAAATCCATTGAGCCTAGTGACCGCTGCAGTGGGCGTAGCTAAGGGCGTGTTTTGAAACTCGCCCACCACAACGCCGCGTACCGTTACTGTTTGCGATTGCAAAGGGCTGATGCTGCTAATCCCCTGCACCGCGCTGATGCTGCGCAGTGGCGCGTCAGCAGATAGGGTGGCGCTACAAGTGGGTAACACTGCAACCGGAGGCGTTGGCGTTGGTGTCGGTGTCGGCGTGGTGTCGTCACTGCCGCCGCAGGCAGCCAAGCCTGCAAGTAATGCACTTGCAGCCAGGCCGCGAATAATAGTTTGAAAAGAGATCATAAGTTTCCAGTAATTGGACAAGCAAAGTGTTTATATGCCAACCCCATGTCATTCCTATGACCTTCTCACTAAATGGTGTAACGATCTATGCCCGAATTTACATATCAACCCGGGTCTAAGATCGATGCCGTTACATCAAGCACTTATAAGCCAGTTGAGGGTATTGCCTTGGGAAAGGGTACGAAATTCAGTCCGGTATGCGGGTTTGCCCCTTTAAAGTGGCAACGCTCAAAGCGTTGGTAGTTTCGTGACTCACCTGTATTCACGCCACAAGCCAACGTTGTACGCTACCAGCCCAGAGGGCGGGGTTTGTTTGCATCTGGCAGCCGCTTAGAGTAGTTTGCAGCCCAGGTGCGCAAAAAAATTGACAAAACACAGTGCGTTGCTAAATTTGTCTAAACCACATTGGATTAAACTGGGTTTATGCAATTTATCAGTTCAGTTGATGGCACCAACCCCTTGGTGCTAGATTCACCCCACAGCGGCACCCACTACCCGCCAGACTTTTGCTATAGCTGCGACTTGGCCACTTTGCGCAAGGCCGAGGATACGCATGTTGAAAAACTCTACAGTTTTGCGCCTGCGCTAGGTTGCGCCTGGGTAGAGGCGCATTTTCCGCGCAGCTATTTAGACGCTAACCGCAACACCACCGAGCTAGATTTTGGCATGCTGGCTGAACACTGGCCACATGCCGGCGCGTCCAGCGACCCGGCCGTGCTGTCCAAACTGCGCTTGGGCAAGGGGTTAATTTGGCGCATCACCGACGACGGCGTGCCGCTGTACAGCCGCAGCCTCAGCGTGGCAGAGGTAGAGGGCCGCATTGCCCAGTGTTGGCAGCCCTACCACGCTGCGGTAGGCCGCGCCATCGACGCTGCGCATGCGCGCCATGGCTACAGCATGCACCTTAATTGCCACAGCATGCCTGCGGTGTCTAGCAGCCATGCCACAGATTTTCCGGGCTTGCGGCATGCAGACTTTGTGCTGGGTAACCGCGACCACACCACCGCCAGCGAAGCCTTGGTGCTGCATACCAAAACATTGCTAGAAAGCTATGGGTACAGCGTGGCGGTGAATTACCCGTACAAAGGGGTTGAGCTGGTGCGCCGCTACGGCAACCCAGCCCAGCATCGCCACAGCGTGCAAATTGAAATCAACCGCAAGCTGTACATGAACGAAGACACGCTGCAAATGCACGCAGGCTGTGAGGCTTTGCAGCGCCATTTGAAAGCGCTGGTGCAACACCTATTGCGCACCGACCCTAGAAAGCTTTAGCCTTTACCTTCAAATCAATGCGCAAATGAATATTGCAGGCTAGTTTGATTGCAGTTACTCAATCTTGGCTTTGTCGCGCATTTCTTTTTGGAACGCGCCGAGTTTTTGCTGCACCAGTTGCTGGCTAATTTGCGGTTTAACCTGGTCTACCGGCGGCAGCTGGGCCTCGCGCAGGTCGTCTAGGCGAATGATGTGAAAGCCGAACTGGCTTTTGACGGGCACGTCGGTCATTTTGCCTTTGTCCAGCTTGGTCATTGCGTCTGAGAACTCTTTGACGTAGCTGCCAGCGTTAGCCCAGTCAAGGTCGCCGCCTTTGGCACCTGAGCCGGGGTCTTTAGAGTTCTTTTTGGCAATGTCAGCAAACTTGCCGCCTTTTTTGATGTCAGCAATCAGCTTTTTAGCGTCGTCTTCTTTTTCTACCAAGATGTGGCTGGCGCGGTACTCTTTACCGCCGTTGGCAGAGGCAAATTTGTCGTATTCGGCTTGAATTTCAGCGTCTGTGACGGGATTTTTCTTTTGGTAGTCGGCAAACAAGGCACGGATCATGATGGCTTGGCGGGCCAGTTCCATCTGGGTTTTAAACTCGTCGCTGCCGTCAATGCCGCGCTTTTGTGCTTCTTGCATAAACACTTCACGGTTGATCACTTCGTCTTTGATTTGCGCGGTGACCTCTGGGGTAACGGGTTTGCCTTGGGCGGCAATTTGTTGGCTAAGCGCGTCAACCCGGCTAAGGGGCACGGCTTTACCGTTAACAATGGCAACGTTTTGCGCCCATACGCTGCTCACAGCGAGTACCGCTAATGCAATGCTTGAGATGACCTGTTTTTTCATGTTTTTCCTAAGTAAATGGAGCTTTGGCCCAAGTAAATGCTGCACGGGCAGCTATTAAAATTGCAGTAAATAAAGTTCTAACTTATGTCAGATTCTAGGCGGCGCACAATAGTTCACGCTGCGCTGCTGCTGGGCACAACCTCTATGGCCAGCGCATGCAGCCCTTGGGCTATAAACGCTTGGCATGCATCATACACAAGCCGGTGCTGCGCAACCCGACTTTTGCCTGTAAAAAGTGGTGACGCAATGCGTACCCGCAGGTGCGTGCCCACGCCGCTGCCGTCGGGGTTGCCCGCATGGCCAGCGTGCGCAGCAGACTCGTCCAGCACCTGCACCTGGCTGGTTTGCAGCACGCTTTGCAAATGCCGCTCTACGGTCAGGGCACTGGCGGGCACCGAGCTTGCGGGCACCGAGCTGGCGGGCTGTAAGTCGTTCATCAGCCCGCCTCGTCATCTTGTGGCTGGATATATTTGGCAATGTACAGCCCCTGGGCGACCAGAAACACCAGCGGGAACGCGTAGCCCCACAGCTTAAAGTTCACCCATTGTTCGGTGGTGTAAAAGTAAGCCACGTAGCCGTTCAAGGCGGCCATCAGCAAAGCATAAGCTACCCAGGCCAACGTCAAATTGCGCCACACAATGTCGGGCAAGTTAAGTTGGCCGCC
Organism: Polaromonas sp.; assembly: GCA_043778205.1. Taxonomy (GTDB): domain Bacteria; phylum Pseudomonadota; class Gammaproteobacteria; order Burkholderiales; family Burkholderiaceae_C; genus JAAFIP01. Next base: position 49,215 of record JAYWGO010000075.1, read on the forward strand.
TAGCATCATTTTTAGAAAATTCTTTTTAAACAACCACAGGCCAATGCCCAGCGCCGCGGCCATAAAGGTGTAGAGCACGGTAGGTTTGATTTTGATAAACCGTTCGTCGTGAAAAGCCAGTGTTAAAGCGCCAAAGCCTAGCACCAGCGCCAGTGTAACTTTGTGCATAGTTTGCAAGCGGCCGTCTAATTTGTACAAAATACCCATTTGCACTACCGTAGCCAGCATGATGACGCCGGTGGCCACGTAAATATCGTAGAACTTGTAAGCACCAAAAAACAGCAGTATGGGCAAAAAGTCGAGAAGTTGTTTCATAAGCTTGTTACGTAAGATGGCTGACCTGGCGCACTATAGAAAAGTTCAATAGGGAAAGCACTGGTATGAAGCAGCACCTAGCTAGGCAGGGGTGAATTCTAGCGAAGCTGAGTTCATGCAGTAGCGCAGCCCAGTGGGGGCCGGGCCGTCGTTGAACACATGGCCCATGTGCGCGCCGCAGTCTGCACAGTGCACCTCGGTCCGTTTCATAAACAGCATACCGTCGGTTTTTTCGCCCACAGCTTGCGGCGCAATGGGCTGGAAAAAGCTTGGCCAGCCAGTGCCGCTGTCAAATTTACTGCCTGCGTCAAACAGCGCTTTGCCGCAGCAAATGCAGCTGTAAGTGCCTGCCGCTTTGTTGCCCTCCAGCTTGCCGGTAAATGCGCGCTCAGTTGATTCGTGGCGGGTCACGTCAAAGGCGAGTCTTTCAGCCCCCTTGGCGCTCAAAATTTCACGCCATTGGTCGTCGGTTTTGGTAATTTTGTAGGTCATAAGCTTGTCATCTGGTGGGGGTGTTTGCGCAGTTCTAAGACGAACACGATATCTCGATTTTACTAGCCCAGTCGGGCGGAAAGGCTGCATAAGCTTCCATGCCAGCTTGTGCGGTAAATGGAGCCTGCAGCAGCGAAAGCAAGCGCGCTACTTCAGAAAAGTCTTTGTGCTTAGCGCGTTCAATAGCCTGTTCGCCCAAGTGGTTGCGCAGCACGTACACGGGGTTCGATTTTTGCATCAAATCAACATCAGGCCCAAGGAATTGTTGAATAGTTCGCTCTGAATATGATAGTAACCACATATCCCAGGATGGGCGGTCTAAAAACAGGTCGCGCACACTTTCCCAGTCGTTGCAGGCTGCGCTGTGCGTCATGCGGCTCCAAAAGATGGTGTAGTCCACTTTGTTTTGCGCCAGCAGTTTGAGGATGCCTTCTACCAGCGCTATATCGCCTTCCATGGTCTCCGTCAAACCCAGTTTGCGGCACATGCGCAGGGCGTATTGCTGGGGAAAAATGGTTTTATAGGGCTCTAGCGCGGCAATGGCCTCGCCTTGTTCGCCGGTTTTGCTGATCAGCGGGAGCAGGGCTTGGCCTAGGCAAAACAGGTTCCAGTAGGCCATATTGGGCTGGCGGTTGTAGCTGTAGCGGCCTTGGGTGTCGCTGTGGTTGCAGATGTGAGCGGGGTCAAACACGTCTAAAAATTGGAATGGGCCGTAGTCGATCGTCAGACCCAAGATGCTCATGTTGTCGGTGTTCATTACCCCGTGGCAAAAGCCCACAGCCTGCCACTGCGCCACCATGGTGGCGGTGCGCTCGCTGACGGCTTCAAGCAAAGCGGCGTAAGGGTTGGCCTGGTGGGTGCATTCGGGGTAGTAGCGTGTTATCACGTAATCTGCCAGTGTTTTGAGCTCTTCATGCATGCCGTTGTAGGAAAAATGCTCAAAGTGCCCAAAGCGGATAAAACTGGGCGCGCAGCGGGTCACCACCGAGGCGGTTTCCATTTCTTCGCGCCGTACGGGCTGGTCTGAGCCGGTAACGCACAGCGCCCGCGTGGTGGGTATGCCCAAACCGTGCATGGCCTCAGAGCATAAAAACTCACGGATGGAGCTGCGCAGCACCGCCCGCCCGTCGCCCATGCGCGAGTAGGGCGTGGGGCCTGCACCTTTTAGCTGCACCTCCCAGCCAGAGCCGCCGGCGGCGGCCATTTCGCCCAACAAAATAGCCCGCCCATCGCCCAGTTGCCCGGCCCACTGGCCAAACTGGTGGCCGCTGTACACGCTGGCCAGCGGCTGGCTGCCCGGCAAAAGCGCGTTGCCAGACAAGGCTTGCAAGGCTTGGTCAGACTGCAGCCAAGCTTCTGGCAAGCCTGCCTCGTGGGCCATAGACAAGCTACGGCCTACCCAATAGGGATTGGGCAATGGTGTGGTGGGTTGGGGTGAAAAAAACGCTGGGCCTAAAGTGGCAAAACGCGGGGGATGGTCGGTAAAAAGCATAAGTCTGATTGTCTCTTAATTGACCCTGGGCCTCATTTTCAGGGCATTCCCGCACTCTGCTGGGGCTGGCGATAAGCCATACTTAGGCCATTGAACAAGGAGAACACGCCATGTTAGGTTTAATGCAGTCGCAGCCGCTGTTGATTTCATCACTCATTGAGTTTGCAGACAAACACCACGCCGACACTGAAATTGTCTCGCGCAGGGTAGAGGGCGACATTCACCGCTACACCTGGAGCGACGTAGCCAAGCGATCGCGCCAAGTGGCCCATGCCCTTGATGGGCTGAACCTGGCTTTCAGCGACCGCATTGCCACCCTGGCCTGGAACGGCTACCGCCACTTGGAGCTGTACTTTGGCGTAAGCGGCTCAGGCAAGGTGCTGCACACCTTAAACCCGCGCCTGCACCCAGACCAGCTGGTGTGGATAGTGAACCACGCTGAAGACCAGGTGCTGTGCTTTGACATGAGTTTTCTGCCGCTGGTGCAGGCCGTGCACGCGCGCTTTACTACCGTGAAGCATTTTGTGGCCCTGTGCGATGCCGGTAAATTGCCCGCCGACACGGGCATTCCCGGCTTAAGCAGCTACGAAGCATGGATCAGCCAGCAGCCTACCGCCTACGACTGGCCGCAGTTTGACGAAAACACCGCCTCCAGCATGTGCTACACCAGCGGCACTACGGGCAACCCCAAGGCTGCTTTGTATTCGCACCGCTCGTCCACCCTGCACGCCTATGCGGCCGCGTTGCCTGATGTGATGTGCCTGAGCGCGCGCGACAGCGTGCTGCCTGTGGTGCCTATGTTCCATGTGAACGCATGGGGCATCCCGTACAGTGCGGCGCTCACTGGCTGCAAGCTGGTGTTCCCCGGCCCGGCGCTGGATGGCAAGTCGATTTATCAGCTGATGGAGGCTGAGAAAGTTAACTTTGCTGCTGGCGTGCCCACCGTGTGGCAAATGCTGCTAGGCCACATGAAGCCAGCGGGCCTGAAATTTAGCACCTTGACGCGCACGGTGATTGGCGGAAGTGCCTGCCCGCCAGCCATGATCCATGCCTTTCAAGAAGACTACGGTGTGGAGGTGTTGCACGCCTGGGGTATGACCGAAATGTCGCCCCTGGGCACGCTGTGCACCCTGAAAAACAAGCATTTAGCCTTGCCTAAAGAAGAGCAGATGAAAATCCGGCTCAAGCAAGGCCGCGCTATTTATGGTGTAAACATGAAAATTGTGGGCGAAGACGGGGCCGAGCAACCGCATGACGGCAAAGCCTACGGCGACCTGCTGGTCAAAGGCCCATGGGTGGTGCGCGAGTATTTCAAAGGCGAGGGCGGCAACCCACTCACTGCCGATGGCTGGTTCCCCACCGGTGATGTGGCCACCATCGACCCCGATGGTTTTATGCAAATTACCGACCGCAGCAAAGATGTCATCAAATCGGGTGGTGAATGGATCAGCTCGATTGACATAGAAAACATTGCCATGGCCCACCCAGCTATCTTGATGGCTGCTTGTATAGGCATGGCGCACCCTAAATGGGACGAGCGCCCGATTGTTGCGGTAGTTAAGCGTCCTGGTATGGCTGTAACAGCCGCCGAGCTGATCAAGTTTTATGAAGGTAAAACGGCCAAGTGGCAAATCCCGGACGATGCGGTGTTTGTAGATGCCATTCCGCTAGGGGCTACCGGCAAAATGCTGAAAACCCGGTTGCGGGAGCAGCTGAAAGACTACAAGCTGCCTGCATAGCGGTGCGCCGCACCTCACTGCATAAACGCGTGCAGACCAAACCACATCCAGCTTGCTGGGTTGCGCGCGAAGCCTTTAGTCTCCTAAGAGATAAGGATTACGGGCATTCACCTAGTTTAATTAACCACGTTGTCTTATACGCTATGCATAGTTCTTTTTTTTACTGGAGTACGACATGAAATTTGCTATGAAAGCTGTTGCAGCGGGAGCCTTGATGGCAGCTGCGTTTGGTGTTTTGGCACAAAAAGGCGAGACCGTCAAAATCGCCTTTATTGACCCGCTGTCGGGCCCGTTTGCCAACGTAGGTACCAACCAGCTGAAAAGCTGGCAGTTTGCAGCCGAGCATGTGAGCAAGAAAAACGCCGCAGGTGTCAAGCTGGAAGTGGTTGGCTTTGATAACAAAGGTTCACCGCAAGAAAGCTTGAACTCAGTAAAAGCCGCCATTGATCAAGGCTTTCGCTACGTAACCCAAGGCAACGGTTCGGGCGCTGCACTGGCCATTAGCGACGCGGTGTCAAAGCACAACGAGCGTAACCCCGGCAAAGAGGTTATCTTTTTAAACTATGCCGCTGTTGACCCTGCATTGACCAACGAGAAGTGCAGCTACTGGCATTTCCGCTTAGATGCAGACACCACCATGAAGATGGAAGCGCTGACTGCTTTCATGAAAGACCAGTCCAAAATTACCAGCGTGTATTTGCTGAACCAAAACTACTCGCACGGCCAGCAAGTAGCCAAGTACTTTAAAGAAGGTATGGCCCGCAAGCGCCCAGATGTCAAAATTGCCGGCGAAGACCTGCACCCATTGGGCCAAGTAAAAGACTTTGCCCCGTACGTGGCCAAAATCAAGCAGTCAGGTGCTGACACCATCGTTACCGGTAACTGGGGCGCTGACTTAACCTTGTTTGTTAAAGCGTTGAACGACGCTGGCCTTAAGCTGCCGATCTACGCTTACTACGCTGGCGTGACAGGCACGCCTACCGCACTGGCTGCGGGCGGCGACATGGATGTGTACCAAATTTCTTACGGACACAGTAACTACACCGGTGAAATTGGCCAGATGATGACCGACTTCAAGAAAAAATTTAACGATGATTTCTACACACTGGCCACCTACAACGGCTCGGTCATGTTGACCGAAGCCATTGCCAAAGCCAAGTCTTCTGACCCCGTAAAGGTGGCTGTAGCACTACAAGGCATCACCTTCAAAGGGGCTAATGGCGACAACACCATGCGCAAGAACGACCACCAGCTGCAGCAGCAAATGTTCATTTCTAAATGGCAAAAAGTGGATGCGAAAAACAAGTACAGTGTTGAGAACACAGGCTACACTTTTGCCCCTATCAAGGCACTGGATGCTTACATTGCCAGCACCCCCACCAGCTGCCAGATGAAGAACCCCGGCTGATGCACTGACTGGTTTTTTGCAAAAAACTGAAGTATGTTTAAAAAAGCCGGGCTAGCCCGGCTTTTTTATTAATAATCAGTTTATTCATCTAAAACCCATTTATAAGTTAACTTGCTAATTAGCTTTGCCAATCCGACGTGGTGTTGGCGTTTAAAAATTAGTTTTTTCCACTCGCAACCCAAAGGGCCTCGTGCATGGAGTTTTTTACTATTTCACTGCTTAACGGTGTCAGCTACGGGCTGCTGCTGTTTATGCTCAGCTCAGGCCTCACGCTGATTTTCAGCATGATGGGTGTGCTTAATTTTGCACACGCTTCGTTTTACATGCTGGGGGCGTATTTTGCCTACAGCGTAACGTCTCTGGTGGGCTTTTGGCCTGCGCTGATCGTGGCACCATTGTTGGTAGGTTTAATCGGCGCAGGGTTTGAAAAATACTGCCTGCGCAAAGTGCACCAGTACGGCCATGTGCCTGAGCTATTGATTACTTTTGGTTTGAGCTACATCATCCTTGAGCTGGTGCAGTTGGTGTGGGGCCGCAGCTCGGCGGACTACAGGGTGCCCGCCGCTTTGGATGGGCCTTTGTTTACCATTTACGGCACCCAGTTTCCTATGTACCGGGGCTTCATGATGGGCGTGGCCATTGTCATGCTGATCAGCATATGGCTGCTGCTTACACGTACGCGCATTGGGCTGGTGATTCAGGCTGCGCTTACCCACCCCGACTCGGTTGAATCGCTAGGCCACAATGTGCCGCGCGTTTTCATGCTGGTGTTTGGCGGTGGTGCGGCCTTAGCCGGGCTGGCAGGGGTTATTGGCGGCAACGCCTTTGTAACTGAGCCGGGCATGGCGGCCACGGTAGGCTCGGTCATCTTTGTGGTGGTAGTTGTTGGCGGCATGGGCTCCTTGTCGGGCGCGTTTGTGGCATCGCTGCTGATTGGCGTGCTGCAAACTTTTGCCGTGGGTATTGATGCCTCACTCATGGGTGGGCTTAACCTGGCAGGGGCTGGCATTACCTCCAGCACCTTTGGCTACGCGCTGTTCAAGCTCAAGATAAGCCAGATCGCGCCGATTTTGCCGTATTTGTTTTTGGTGTTAATCCTGATCTTCCGGCCCCGTGGCTTGATGGGCACGAGGGAAGGTTAAGCGTATGAAAAAAAATGTCTATGAATTTAAACCGCTCAACATTGGGCGCTGGTTGATTTGGGGCTTGTTTGCCCTGGTCTTGGTCGTGGTACCTGCGCTTTTTACCTCCAGTTTGAGCCATACCATGCTTAGCCAAATGGGGATTGCCATCATTGTGTGCTTAAGCTACAACATGCTTTTGGGCCAAGGCGGCATGCTCAGCTTTGGCCATGCCGTGTATTCTGGTATGGGCTCGTTTTTAGCCATCCATACGCTCAATCTGGCCACTGCAGGCAAGGTGGCGATTCCAGTCAGTTTGGTTCCCATAGTCGGCGGGTTGGCGGGCTTGGCAGTGGCTGCAATTTTGGGCTACGTCACTACCAAAAAAGCCGGTACCACCTTTGGCATGATCACATTGGGTGTAGGTGAGTTGGTGTGGGCCAGCTCGCTGATGTTCCCAGAGTTTTTTGGCGGCGAGGGCGGCGTGAGTGGCAACCGCGTGACAGGCTCAAAACCTTTTGGCATTAGCTTTGGCCCGCAAATTCAACTCTACTATTTGATTGCGATCTACACCTTTGTGTGCACCGCGCTGATGTTTGCTTTTACCCGCACGCCGCTGGGCCGGATGCTCAACGCTGTGCGAGACAACCCTGAGCGGGTAGAGTTTGTAGGCTACGACACACAAAAAGTACGTTACATCGCCTTTATCGTCGCCGGGTTTTTTGCGGGCATTTCAGGTGGCTTGGCGGCGCTGAACTTTGAGATTGTGACCTCTGAGGTGGTTAGTGGCTACCGTTCAGGTGCCTACCTGCTGTTTACCTTTTTAGGCGGTGCTACTTTCTTTTTTGGCCCTATCTTGGGCGCTATTTTGATGGTATTGGCTTTTGTGTTGCTGTCTGAATTGACCAAGGCCTGGCTCTTGTACTTAGGGCTGATTTTCTTATTCATGGTGATGTACGCCCCTGGCGGCGTGGCATCACTCATTATGATGAACCTGCGGGTGGCATCGTTTGGCTTTTTGCGCAAGCTGTGGGTTAGCTACTTGGCTTTGGCTGTGACGGCCATGGTGGCCCTGCTAGGCGCTGCCAGCATGATTGAGATGGTCTACCACCTGCAGCTTAATGCTGCCTTGGGGCCTGATATGACTTTTTTGAGCATGCCGCTGAACGCTAAAAGTCTCAACAGCTGGTTTGGCGCAGGTTTTGTGCTGCTCACTGGCATTGGGCTGTTTGAGCTGTGCCGCAGGCAGTACCTGCACCAGTGGGGCGAGATACAGCAAGACATTGAAAAAGAAATTAAGCGCAGGGAGGCTACGTTATGACAGACACAATGACGCAAGCCAACGCGGGCACACCGGGCTTTGCATTGGAACTGAAAGCCCTGCGCAAAAGCTTTGGCAAAACCGAGATTATTCGCGGTATCAACTTGGCAGTCAGTGCGGGTGAACGCATTGCCATCATTGGCCCCAACGGCGCTGGCAAGTCCACGCTGTTTAATTTGATCAGCGGGCGCTTTGCGCCCACTTCGGGCGACGTGCTGCTAAATGGTGCCAGGCTGAACGGCAAAAAACCGTTTGAAATCAACCGCATGGGCTTGTCGCGCAGCTTTCAAATTACCAATATTTTCCCCAAACTGAGCGTTTTTGAGAACCTGCGCTGCGGTGTGCTGTGGAGCCTGGGCTACAAGTACACCATGTTCAAGTTTTTGGCCAATTTGAACGATGCCAACGACCGGGCCGATGCGCTGATGGAAATGATCAAGCTGGACAAAAAGCGTGACGTGCTGGCCATGAACCTTACCTACGCAGAGCAGCGTGCACTAGAGATTGGTATCACCATTGCAGGCGGTGCCAACGTGATTTTGCTGGACGAGCCTACAGCGGGCATGAGCAAGTCTGAAACCAGCCGTTTTATTGGCTTGATTAAAAGTGTGACGGTGGGTAAAACCTTGCTGACGGTGGAGCACGACATGGGCGTGGTGTTTGGTTTGGCCGACAAAATAGCCGTGGTGGTGTATGGCGAAGTGCTGGCTTTTGACACGCCTGAGGCTGTGCGGGCCAATGCCAAGGTGCAAGAGGCTTATTTGGGCTCGCACATTGCTGATGCGCAAGGAGGACACTGAGCATGTCAAAATTATTAGCTATTGAAAACCTCCACGCCTACTACGGCAAAAGCCATGTGCTGCATGGCGTGAATTTTGAGGTAAATGCGGGTGAAATTGTGGCCCTCCTGGGGCGCAACGGTTCGGGCCGCAGCACTACGGCCAAGGCCATCATGGGCTTGGTGGACTGCGAAGGCTCTATGCTGTGGAAAGACCAGCAAATCACGGGTAAAAAAGCTTTTGAAGTCGCCCACTTGGGTATTGGTTATGTGCCAGAAAACCGCGATATTTTCCCTAGCCTCACGGTGCACCAAAACCTGATGTTGGGCCAAAAAAGCGGTGCTAAAAACCCACGCTGGGCATTTGAAGACATGTACCAAATGTTCCCCCGCCTTAAAGAGCGCCAGCATACAGAGGCAGGTGTGCTGTCTGGTGGTGAGCAGCAAATGCTCACCCTGTGCCGTACTTTGATGGGCGATCCAGACTTGATCATCATTGACGAGCCCACCGAGGGCTTGGCACCGAAGATCGTTGAGCTGGTGGCGCAGTATCTGCAGGAGCTGAAAAAACGCGGTATTTCTGTGCTTTTGATCGAACAAAAGCTGACGATTGCCATGGCCATTTCAGACCGTGCTTTGGTCATGGGCCATGGCAGTATCGTGTTTCAGGGGACTCCTGATAGCCTGCGTGCCGATGCGTATATTCGCAAAGAATGGCTGGAGGTGTAATTTATGCCACCAAAGCTACTACTAAATTTATAGCTGTCCGTGCAGCATTTCCTTGGGTCATAAGCTTAAAAGGCTCCCAAATTAGCTGTATTGATGCTTCTGAGACAGTTTGCCTACGAAAGCAGACAGATTGTGCTTAAAATAAGTAAAAAGAACGATCGTACTTTTTTGTATTTTGCAGCACACTACGCTACCCATTCCATTGTTTTAACGCTCGAGAGGATGCCCCATGACGGCAGAGACCAAAGCCCACGGCGACGTGGCAGTCATTACGCTGAACAACCCACCGGTCAACGGCCTGGGTTTGGCCACCCGCACCGCTTTTGTGGCCGCGCTGGCCAAAGCGCAGCTGGACAGCAAAATCAAAGCCATCGTTGTCACCGGCGCTGGCAAAGCGTTTTCGGGCGGCGCCGATATCAAAGAATTTGGCTCGCCCAAGTCGCTGCAAGAGCCTAACTTGCTCAGCTTGATCTTGGCCTGTGAAAACTCTCCTAAAGTGATTGTGGCTGCAGTGCACACCACCTGCATGGGTGGAGGCCTCGAGCTGGCCCTGGGCTGCCACTACCGCGTGATGGCCCCCGGCTGTAACGTGGCTTTGCCAGAAGTCAAGCTGGGCTTGATTCCGGGTGCGGGTGGCACGCAGCGCCTGCCACGTGTGCTGGGCGTAGAGACCGCATTGAACATGATTGTCAGCGGCGAACCGGTCAAAAGCGAAATGCTGGCCATGTTGCCTGGCCAAAAACTGATCGATGCCATGGCCAAGTCGCCAGAGTCTTTGATTGAAGAAGCCGTAGCCATGGCGCGGGCCAAAGCCGATGCGCATGCCAAAGACAAATCCCCACTGCCCTTGGTGCGCAACCTGCCTTGCCGCCACCCGCTGGGGGATGCGTACTTTCAGTTTGCGCGCAATATGGTCAAGGGTATGAGCAAAAACTACCCCGCCCCTGCCAAGTGCGTGGACGCAGTGGAAGCCGCTACCAAGCAAAAATTTGACCTTGGCATGGCCACCGAGCGAGATATTTTTATCAACCTGATGTGGACACCAGAGTGCCGCGCGCTGCGCCACCTGTTTATCGCCGAACGCGCAGCCAGCAAGATACCCGATGTGCCTGAAGATACCCCTAAGCGCGACATCAAGTCGATAGCCGTGATTGGTGCGGGCACCATGGGCGGCGGCATCAGCATGAACTTTTTGAACGCGGGCATCCCCGTCAAAATGTTGGAAATGAAACAAGAAGCCTTAGACAAAGGCATTGGCATCATCCGCAAAAACTACGAGTCGCAAGTCGCCAAAGGCAAGCTAAAGCAAGCCGTGTACGAGCAGCGCATGGGCCTGTTGTCCACCACGTTGGAGTATGCCGACCTGAAAGATGCCGACATGGTGATTGAGGCCGTGTTTGAAGAGATGGGCGTGAAAGAAAAAGTCTTTAGCCAGCTGGACAAAGTGATGAAGAAGGGTGCCATCCTGGCATCCAACACATCTACACTGGACATGGACAAAATTGCCAGCTTTACCAAGCGCCCACAAGATGTGATCGGCACCCACTTCTTTAGCCCCGCTAACGTGATGAAGTTGCTGGAAGTCGTGCGCGGTAAAAAGACGGGCAAAGACGTGCTGGCTACGGTGATGGCGCTGGGCAAAAAAATCAAGAAAACCTCGGTCGTCTCGGGTGTGTGCGATGGCTTTATCGGCAACCGCATGATTGAGCAGTACAGCCGCCAAGCAGGCTTTTTGCTGGAAGAAGGCGCAAGCGTTCAGCAGATCGACAAAGCGGTAGAGAAGTTTGGTTTTGCCATGGGCCCGTTCCGCATGGGTGACTTGGCGGGTAACGACATTGGCTGGGCAATCCGCAAGCGTCGCTACCAAGAGAAGCCAAAAATGAAATACAGCAAAACTGCAGATTTGCTCTGCGAGCTAGGCCGCTATGGCCAGAAAACTGGCGCGGGCTGGTACGACTACGTGCCCGGCAAGCGCGATGCGCTGGTGTCTGACGTGGTGACACAAATGATCGACAAACACCGCAAAGCCATTGGCTTGGCACCGCGTAAAATCAGCGACGAAGAAATTGTGCAGCGTCTGGTGTTTTCACTGGTCAACGAAGCCGCGCATATTTTGGAGGAAGGCATTGCCAGCAAAGCGGGCGACATCGACATGGTGTACCTGACCGGCTACGGCTTCCCCATCTACCGCGGTGGCCCTATGCACTACGCAGACCAATTAGGCCTGTTTAACGTGTGCATGGCTATGAACAGCTTTGCCAAAAACCCGAACGACGATGCTGAGTTTTGGAAACCCGCACCCCTGCTGGCACGCTTGGCATCTGAAGGCAAAACCTTCAGCGCTGCGAGCTAAACTGCGCCCTTTCTGCATTCCACACCACCACCAAAACAAGGATGCCATTGTGAAAATAGCTGCCGATATTTTGGTTGGACTGATCGCTCTTTTGCACGTTTACATTCTGGTGCTGGAAATGTTCTTGTGGGATAAACCCAGAGGCATGAAGGCCTTTGGTAATACCCAACAAGCCGCCACTGCGACCAAAGTTTTGGCGGCAAACCAAGGGCTGTACAACGGCTTCTTGGCTGCTGGGTTGTTGGTAGGTTTGTGGATGGGTGATGCGGGGCTGGCGTTCAAGGTTTTCTTTTTGCTTTGCGTTGCTATTGCGGGTTTGTATGGTGCAGCCACAGCGGCAAAGAAAATTCTGTTCATTCAAACCGTGCCCGCAGCCATCGCGTTGTTGGTGCTATGGGCCTCACTGGCCAAATAAATTGTTTAATAAATTCTTGGAGTATTTTTTATGACTTCCGCCGTAATCGTTTCTACCGCCCGCACGCCCCTGGCCAAAAGCTGGAAGGGTGCTTTCAACATGACCCACGGCGCAACACTGGGTGGCCATGCAGTTAAACACGCTATCCAACGCGCAGGCATAGATGCTGCCGAGGTAGACGACGTGATCATGGGCTGTGCTAACCCCGAAGGTGCCACCGGTGCCAACATCGCCCGCCAAATTGCAGTGATGGCCGATTGCCCCATCACCACATCAGGTATGACAGTCAACCGCTTTTGCTCATCGGGCCTGCAAACCATTGCACTGGCTGCGCAGCGCATCATTGCGGGTGAGGGCGACGTGTATGTGGCCGGCGGTGTAGAAAGCATTAGCTGCGTGCAGCAAGAGATGAACCAGCACATGCTGGCCGACCCAGCCTTGGCCAAGAAAAAACCCGAAATCTACTGGAACATGCTGCAAACCGCAGAGCAGGTAGCCAAGCGCTACAGCATCACCCGCGACGCAATGGACCACTATGGCGCGCGCAGCCAGCAGCGCGCCACAGCAGCGCTGGCCGCTGGCCTGTTCGATGCCGAAATTGCGCCGATTACTGTGAAGGCAGGCGTGGCAGACAAAGTAATGGGCTTGATGACCAAAGAAGTCACCATCTCCAAAGACGAAGGTATCCGCGACGGCACTACTTTTGAAGGCATCACAGGTCTGCGTTCAGCCTTACCTGGTGGTTTGATTTCTGCTGGCAATGCCAGCCAGTTTTCGGACGGTGCGGGTGCTTGCGTGGTGATGAGCGAAGAGCTGGCTGCCAAGCGCGGTCTCAAGCCGCTAGGCCGCTTTCTAGGTTTTGCCGTAGCAGGCTGTGAGCCTGACGAAATGGGCATTGGCCCCGTGTTTGCTATTCCCAAGGTGCTCAAGCGCTTGGGTTTGAAGGTCAGTGATATTGATTTGTGGGAACTCAACGAGGCCTTCGCGGTGCAGGTGATCTACTGCCGCGACAAGCTGGGTATTCCTGATGACAAGCTTAACGTCAATGGTGGCGCTATTGCAGTAGGCCACCCCTATGGCGTGAGTGGCCAGCGCCTGACAGGCCACGCCCTCATCGAAGGCAAACGCCGTGGTGCCAAGCGCGTGTGCGTGACGATGTGCATTGGTGGCGGCATGGGCGCTGCGGGTGTGTTTGAGGTGCTCTAAACACCCCGTGTTCTGTTACCAGGTGGGGCTCTGAACGGCAAAGTTTAGAGCCCCATTTTTACTGGATTGGAGATATTTGAAAATGGCTTTGCGAACAACGCTTGATTTTTTGCTGTATGACTGGTTGGTCGTAAATTCGCTGAGCAGTCGCGCCCGGTTTGCTGACCATTCGCGCGAGACCTTTGATGCGGTGCTGGACACCTGCGAGCGCATCGCGCGTGAAAAGTATGCGCCTTTTAACCGGCTGGTTGACACGCAAGAGCCGCATTTTGACGGTGAAAAGGTGGTCTTGCCGCAGGCTACCCATGACGCGCACAAGGCTTACGTAGAGTCGGGCATGCTGGCGGCTGCGCAAGACTACGCACTGGGCGGTATGCAGCTGCCTTATGTGCTGGACGCTGCGGCGAACAGCTTTTTTGCGGTGGCATCGATTTCTATCAGCTCGAACTTGCTGACCACCGGCAATGCCAATTGCATTATGGCTACCGGCACGCAGATGCAAAAAGACGTGTTTGCAGCCAATGAATTTAATGGGCGTTGGGCAGGCACGATGTGTTTGTCTGAGCCGCAGGCTGGCTCGTCGTTGAGCGATGTAGCGACCAAGGCGTTGCCAGACGGCGAAGATTTTGAAAGCGACCCGCTAGGCCCGCGCTACCGCCTGCGCGGCAACAAAATGTGGATATCCAGCGGCGAGCATGAGCTGACGGAGAACATTGTTCACCTTGTGTTGGCAAAAATTCCTGGTCCGGACGGCAAACTGATTGCGGGTACGCGCGGCATTTCGTTGTTCATCGTGCCTAAAAAATTGGTCAACCCAAAGGGCGAGCTAACCGGCGTGCGCAACGATGTCGCGCTGGCGGGCTTAAACCACAAGCTAGGCTGGCGCGGTACCACCAACACCTTGCTGAACTTTGGTGAGGGTAAGTTTCCGGTAGGGGATGCGGGCCCGTTCGGCCATGGCGCAGGCGGCCCATTCGGCAACGGCGCAGGCGCCGTGGGCTATCTAGTAGGCCAGCCTGGCGAAGGCCTCAAATGCATGTTCCATATGATGAACGAGGCCCGCATTGGCATTGGCATGGCGGCCACTATGCTGGGGCTGGCAGGCTATTACGCATCACTAGACTATGCTAAAAATCGCCCACAGGGCAGGCTGATGGCCAATCCCAAAGAGGGCAAAAGCGCTGGTAAAGATGCGGCCGCACCGCAGGTACGCTTGATCGAACATGCCGATATCAAGCGCATGCTGCTGGCGCAAAAGTCGATTTGCGAAGGTGCGCTGGCACTGCAGCTGTACTGCGCACGCTTGGTGGACGAGCAGCATACCGGCGAGCCACAGGCTGCCGACGAAGCCCGCCTGTTGCTAGAAGTGCTGACGCCGATAGCCAAAAGCTGGCCCAGTGAAAACTGCTTGGAAGCTAACAGCTTGGCGATTCAAATTTACGGCGGCTACGGCTATACGCGAGATTTCCCGGTGGAGCAGTATTGGCGCGATCAGCGGCTGAACATGATCCACGAGGGCACCCATGGCATTCAGGCCATGGACTTGCTAGGCCGCAAGGTGCTGATGGAAGGTGGCAAGGGCCTTAAGCTATTGGCTGCGCGCATTGACGCTACAGCCCAGCGTGCTAAAAACCTGCCCGCGCTGGCTGCCCATGGCCTGGCACTGGAGCATGCGGTAGCCAAAGTGGCCCATGCTACCCAAGCGGCATGGGCCAGTGGTAACCCACTGGAGGCCTTGCCCAATGCCGTGCCCTACATGCAGGCTTTTGGCCACACAGTGCTGGCCTGGATGTGGTTGGATGTGGCTTTGGCTGCACAAACACTTGCGGACAATTCGGCACAAGATGCTGCGGTTTCAACCGCTGCTGGTGCAGGTATTGCCTCTGCAAACCAGTATTTCTACCATTACGAGCTGCCCAAAATCGATGCATGGCTGTCGGTAGTTACCAGCCGCGACATGACCTGCGCCCACATGCCAGAAGACGCTTTTTAGGTGCTAAGCTTGCCTTGCAGTGCGGCCACGCTACCAGCGCAACCACAGCTGCGTCACACCGTGGTCACAATAAGGTCACAATCAGGGCAAGGAGGGCAGCACCATGCCGTTGATCAAAGAGATAAAAGTACCCGCCACCCCAGCCCAGCGCCGCGTGCAAGCCGCGGCCTGGGTGTGCATTTACGGTGGCCTGCTAACGCTGCTAACGGGCTACACCCTGCAGCGCAGCAGCCCCGCTGACAGCTGGCAAACCAGCGACACCCTGATGCTGTCTGGCAGCTTGGCGACAGCGCTGGGCGCAGCATTGATTTACATTCGTTCCTTAATGAAAAACACTGGCGAATTTACAGAGGAACCCACTCCATGACCCCCCGCACCGTCCAACAACTTTTTGACCTGACCGGCAAAACCGCACTCATTACCGGTGGCTCGCGCGGGCTGGGTCTGCAAATGGCCTTTGCGCTGGGCGAAGCTGGTGCCAAAATTATGCTGTCGTCGCGCAAAGCCAGCGACCTGGAAGAAGCCACGGCCCAGCTGCAAGCCGCGGGCATCGATGCCCGCTGGATTGCGGCAGACTGCGCCAAAGACGAAGAGATTAACCGCTTGGCGGACGAAACCTTAGAGCGCATGGGCGATATCGACATTTTGGTGAACAACGCAGGCGCTGCCTGGGGCGCACCCGCAGAGGACCACCCGGCTGACGCGTGGGACAAAGTAATGAACCTCAACGTGCGCGGCTACTTTTTGCTGAGCCAGCGGGTGGCTAAAAAGAGCATGATCGCGAAGAGCAGCAAAGAAGGCGTGGCAAACGGAGCAACACAAGGCGTTGCAAACGGAGCAACACAGGGCGGTAGCATCATCAACATCGCCTCCATTGCAGGCTTGGGCGGCAACCCCAGCGGCATGAACACGATTGCGTACAACACCTCCAAGGGCGCGGTGATTAACTTTACCCGCGCGTTGGCAGCCGAATGGGGCAAGTACAACATTCGTGTGAATGCGATTTGCCCAGGCTTTTTCCCTAGCAAAATGACACTCGGTACGCTCAAAGCTTTGGGTGAGGACAAACTCAAAGAAGGCGCGCCACTCAAGCGCTTGGGCGACGACGAAGACTTAAAAGGCCTGTGCTTGCTGTACGCGTCCAACGCAGGCAAGCACATCACCGGCCAGTGGCTGGCGGTGGACGGCGGCGTGAGCATTGTCAGTGGCGGCTAGGCTTTTAGGCCCTGACTGGCGATGCAATTTAGCGTACACATCCCGTTTGTAGAGCACCTGGGCTTTGAGCTGCTCTGCATGGAGGGCGGCCTGGCCGAAATTGCCTACACCCCACAGCCAGAGCACTTGAACAGCTTTAACGTCACCCACGGCGGTGCCAGTATGACCCTGCTGGACGTGGTGATGGCGCACGCAGCCCGCAGTGTGGAGCTGGCGATGGGCATAGTGACGATTGAGATGAAAACCAGCTTTATGCAGCCTGCAGTAGGCGCGCTGGTGGCCAAAGGCCGTTTGATTCACCGCACTGCTACCATGGCGTTTACCGAGGCCACCATTTTTGACGTGCAAAACAAAGTTTGCGCCCACGCGACGGGCACGTTCAAATTTGTGCGGCGCTTACCTACCAGCACGGGTGTGAACGCTCTTAACGCCCCCAACGTCTTACCTACAGACTGAGTGCGCAGTTTGTTTAAATTCATGCTGCCAGGCCATTTTTACCAGTGTTTTAGCCCTCTGACCCAAGGAAATGCTGCACAGGCAGCTATTGAATTAATAGTACTTCCAACTTTGAAAGAACCACACCATGCACAACCAACAATGGCTTTTAGACAACCGCCCCACTGCCGAGGCAACTGCAACCAACTTCAAACTGGTCACCACTGACAACGCTGCTTTGCAAGACGGCCAAGTGCTGGTGCGCCACCACTTCATGAGCCTAGACCCCTACATGCGGGGCCGCATGAACGAGAGCAAAAGCTACGCCGCAGCGCAGCCGCTGGGTGAGGTGATGATTGGCGGCACCGCAGGCGAGGTGGTGGCATCTAAAAATACCAAGTTTGCTGTAGGCGACAAAGTGGTGGGCATGGGCGGCTGGCAAACGCACAGCGTGGTGGACGGCAATGCCGTGGGCGCCCTTCGCAAGGTAGACACCACGCATATTCCGCTCAGTGCGTACTTGGGTGCAGTAGGCATGCCCGGCGTGACGGCGTGGTACGGCCTGGTGAAAATTTGTGCACCCAAAGCCGGCGAGACCGTGGTGGTCACCGCTGCCAGTGGCGCAGTAGGCAGTGCCGTAGGCGCACTGGCCAAGGCGCGCGGTTGCCGCGTAGTGGGCATTGCAGGCGGCAAGAACAAGTGCGACTATGTGGTTAACGAACTTGGTTTCGATGCGTGTATAGACTACAAACAGCACAGCGATGGCAAAGCCCTGAATGCGGCATTGAAAGAAGCCGCGCCCAATGGGATTGACTGCTACTTTGAAAACGTAGGTGGCTGGATTTTAGACACCGTGCTGGCCCGCATGAACGCCTTTGGCCGCATTGCAGTGTGCGGCATGATTGCTGGCTACGACGGCAAACCCATGCCACTGGCCGCACCTGCGCTGATTTTGATGAGCCGCTTGAAAATTGAAGGCTTTATTGTGTCGGAACACATGCAAGTGTGGCCCGAAGCTTTGAAAGAGCTGGGCACGATGGTGGCCACTGGCAAGCTCAAAGCCCGCGAGAGCATTGCCCAAGGCATAGCGTCTGCGCCTGAGGCGTTTTTAGGTTTACTCAAGGGCAAAAACTTTGGTAAGCAGTTGGTTCAGTTGGTTTGATGTTCTGATGTTTTAATGCGGGCAGCCTTAAGTCCTTGGCGTCCTTGGCGTCCTTGGCGTCTTTCGCGTCTGGTATTCACTCTTCCAAATCCTAATTAACCGCAGAAGGCTGCACATGGTACAAGCTATTTACTTTCACCACTACCCCACATCGCCTTTCGCAGAGAAGGTGCGTGCTATTTTTGGCTACAAGGGGATGGCGTGGCATTCGGTGTTGCAGCCGCAGATCATGCCTAAGCCTGATTTGGTGGCGTTGACCGGGGGTTATCGGCGCATACCGGTGCTGCAGATTGGCAACGATGTGGTGTGCGACACTGCGCTGATTTGCGATGTGCTAGAGCATCTGCAGCCTGCCAAGCCGCTGTACCCAGCGGGCATCAAAGGCGCGGCGCGCACGGTGGCGCAGTGGGCGGACAGTACCTTGTTTTGGGTGGCGATGGCCTACAATTTTTCGCCGCCAGGCGCTGCGCACATGTTTGCAGGCCGTCCGCCTGAGGCGCTGGCAGCATTTGCCGAAGACCGCAAAGCCATGCGCGCGGGCGCACCGCGCATGAACGTGCAAGATGCTGCGCCCGCTTACAAAAGCTATTTGCGCCGCATTAACACCATGGTGGACGGTCAAGACTTCGTACTGGGTGCCCAGCCCTCAGTGGCCGACTTTTCAATTTACCACCCGCTGTGGTTCACCCGCAATATTGCGCCACTGGCAGGTATTTTGGACGCAACGCCCGCCGTACTGGCCTGGATGGACCGTATCAAGGCACTGGGCCACGGCAGCATGCTTAAAAGTACTGCTGCAGATGCCATAGCTGTCTGTGCTTCATTTCAGGGTACTAACCACTTGTTTGATGTAAAAAACGAGGTGTTTCAAGACGAGCACGGCATTGCTCTGGGCGCGCAGGTCAGCATCACGGCAGAAAGCTTTGGTTTAGAGAGCACAGTGGGCACATTGGTAGCGGCCACGCGCACCCGCTACACCCTGCGCCGGGTAGACGAGCGCGCAGGCATAGTGCATGTGCATTTCCCGCGCATTGGCTTTGTGCTTAAGGCGGTGTAAATGGCCGTGGCGATAGACACTGTTGTTTGGCAGACCGCTGCCTACGAAGCGCTGACGGTGCCGCAGCTGTATGCTGTACTGCAGCTGCGCAGCGAAGTGTTTGTGCTGGAGCAAAACTGCCTGTACCAAGACATAGACGGTGCCGATGCACAGGCAGTGCATGTGATGGGCTGGGCTGGCGCATCCTTGGTTGCCTACGCGCGTTGCTTTCCTTCAGGGGTAAAGTTTGCACAGGCCAGCATGGGCCGCGTAATTACCAGTGCCGCCTTGCGCGGCGCGGGCGCAGGCCCGGTGCTGGTGCAGCAGGCCATAGCTTGCATAGAGCAGCAATGGGGGGCGCAGCCCATCCGTATCGGCGCGCAGGCGCATTTGAACAAGTTTTACGGCAAGCTAGGTTTTGTAGAAACTGGCGCGCCTTACATTGAAGACGGCATACCGCACATAGAGATGCTACGGCCTTGATTTATATTTGATTTTTAACTTTTTGGAGACCCCATGATCACAGATTTCAAAGGCAAAACCGCCGTACTCACCGGTGCTGGCTCGGGCTTTGGCCTAGAGTGTGCGCGCATTGGCGCTAAGCTGGGCATGAACTTGGTGCTAGCAGATGTGCAGCGCGATGCGCTGGACAAAGCGGTGGCTGAAGTTACCAGCATGGGCGCCCAGGTGCTGCCGTTTCAACTCGATGTGTCCAAGGCAGCGCAAGTAGAAGCCATGGGCGCGGCCACGCTGGCCCGCTTTGGCGCGCCGCATCTGGTGTTTAACAATGCAGGCATCGGCGCAGGTGGCCTGATCTGGGAGAACACTGCCAAAGACTGGGAGTGGGTGCTGGGCGTGAACGTGATGGGTGTTGCCCATGGCGTGCGTGTATTTACCCCCATGATGCTAGAGGCCGCTAAAAACGACTCTGAGTACCAAGGCCATATTGTCAATACCGCCAGCATGGCGGGTTTGCTCAATGCCCCTAACATGGGTGTGTACAACGTGAGCAAACATGCGGTGGTCAGCTTAAGCGAGACGCTGTACCAAGACTTGCAGTTGGTGACTGACCAAGTGAGTGCATCGGTGCTGTGCCCTTTCTTTGTGCCTACTGGTATCAGCCTGAGCCACCGCAACCGTCCTGAAGAGTTTAAGCAGCGCGATGTTAAGCCAAGCAAAAGCCAAATGATCAGCCAGGCGATGAGCGAGAAGGCAGTGGGCAGCGGCAAAGTAAGCGCAGCCGACGTAGCGCAAATGGTGTTTGATGCTGTAGCCCAAGGCAAGTTTTACATCTACAGCCACCCCAAAGCCATCAGCTCAGTGCAAACGCGCCTAGAAGACGTGCTGCAAGCCCGTAACCCTACCGACCCGTTTGCAGGCAAACCAGAGATTGGCGAAGGCCTGCGCGCTGCACTGCGGGCATAGATTGGCAATCTGCGGGTTTTGCAGTAGGCTATTACTATATTGATAGCAAACTGTTTAGCATTTCCTTGGGTCGTAGGGCTATTTTTCTTGGGAATCTTGGTTTTTTGGGTTTTGTGGCTTTCTGAGGCTTTTGAAGATTGCTTTCCTTGCTTTTGTACATTAGCGCCGCTTGAGTGTGGCCTTGCTGCAAAATCTTCCAAAATCACGCGCAGGTAGCCTAAGTATTTGCCCGTTTGGTAGTACGACGCGCCTTCGCTCCAGTTTGCAAATAACACGCTCCCATCGCTTCTCCCTGGCAACTTTGGTAGTTGAAGGCACGCGACGCAGGTGCATGTGACAGTGACCGGCAGCTACTAGCCCAAGACCGGGAACACGCAAGGCTACGTGTGTATCGGCAATCGAAACCGTGGCTCTCTTCGCATCAAATGCCCCCAAACCAAACCGGCAAAGCGTCGATTGAGTGTGGCCTTGATGAAAATCTGGAAAAAGGCGCGCGGTGCAAAAGCTAGCCTAGC